>NZ_JBIFFY010000010.1:0-129192 GCF_043558125.1 Sulfitobacter sp. 1A12056
CGCTCAGTGAACGAGCAACACCAGCTATGAAGAAGCAGGTGGACGCCAGCTCCTACACCACTCCCCGGGACACTACCTAAATCAGCAAGGTACCACCGCTTCGCCATCAGTCCTTGGGCAGGAAATCGAGACAAAAATCAGCAAAATCTCCAAACTTCTAGATGACTTATCGACGTCCGAGATCGCGCCCCCCTTGGCCGCCCGGCTGGAACAGCGTCTGCAGATGGCACGGCGTGCGACGGATGCGACAGTAGTCAGCCTTCAGGAGATGCGGCGCGCAGAGGCGCAAATCGTCTCAACCCTCGATTCTGTCGAGCAAATTCAAGAGCAAAGTCACCTCATTATCGACGAGCTGGCCTATCGGCTTTCCAGGCAGACCGAAGCTGTTCTGGACGAACCCTTTGGGATTTCGAGTTCCGGCCAGCTTCAAAATCCTACGTCCCGCTTTCCCGAATTGCTGTTAAGTGCGGTCAATTTGAATGACATTCGGCTCAGTCTCGACACGCTGATCAATATCGTCATGTCGCAAGGGCTACAGAACCAACCCCTTCAACTCGAGCGTGCGAAACTACTTGTCGACGAACATTTTCAGGATGCCATAACCCGCTTACCGCGCATTCACGAGACAGCAAGCAGGCGGTCACTTGCCCGCCAAATTGACGCGTTGCGCGACCTGCTGCTGCGTGCCGAAACAGGGTTCTTTGCCCATACAACGGCCCGCCTGCGGTTCCATAATAGCTTCGAAAGGCTGCAAGCCGAACACCTTCCCATGATCGTGGAAATTTCCGATATCTCCTCCGATCTGACCCAGAATACCCTAGAGCGGGTGGATGCTGCGACGCAGGCCCTGCGTGATACCATCAACCAAGTCATTTGGACCGTGGGTCTCACCATGGCCTGCGCCTTTCTCGTGATTGCGATGGCAAACGGCTTGGTTATCGAACGGCAGTTTAACCGCCGGATCAGACGCTTGACCGATTCCGTGACCGCGATTGCTCGGGGGGATCTCGACCATCCGATTACCGTGAGAGGGCGGGACGAACTTGGAGAGATGGCGCGCGCATTGACCGTCTTCCGCACCACGGCGGAGGAGCTTCGGCGCTCGAATATCGAGTTGGAAAAATTCGCCTATGTCGCTGCGCACGACCTGCGGTCGCCCCTCCGGGCGGTGCATGAATTGAGCCTTTGGGTGCTGGAGGACGAGGACAACGCGCTAAGTGCCGAAAGCCGAAGCTATTTGCTGATGTCTCAACAGCGGATCGACCGGCTAAACCGTCTTTTGGCCGATCTGTTGGACTACGCCCGCGCAGGGCAGGACCAACCTGCGTCGGAGCCCGTGCATCTTGGCCGCTTGGTGACGGAGCTCGCTCGCTACATTGATACCGAAGGCCGTTTCAAAATCACCTTTACCGGGGCGGAGCAGGTCGTCGACGCGCAGCTCACACCCTTGCAGCAAATCTTGGGCAATCTCATCTCGAATGCGATCAAGCACCATGACCGGGATCATGGGACGATCCATATCAGTGCACAACGTCGGCAGAACCACCTTGTCTTGACCGTCCGCGATGATGGGCCGGGTATAGAGCTTCGGCATCAGCAAAAGATATTTGAACTCTTTCAAACCCTTAAACCCCGCGATGAGGTTGAGGGGAGCGGCTTGGGCCTCGCCATCGTAAGCAAGCTTGCGGCCCACCAAAAAGGCAAGGTCACGCTATTTTCCGACCCTGACAAAGGGCGCGGCGCGACCTTTGTGGTTGAGCTTCCACTGGCACCACAAGCACATCAATTCCTGCCCGTGGCGGCCGCAGCGTGACAGAAGTCGGAAAGGAATATCGGATGAAAACGACGCCCGCGAAATTTCTTATCGTCGATGACGACAAAGTCAGCGTGATGGCCATGCAACGGGCGATGCGCAAATTGAAAATCGTCAATGAGACGGCGGTTTGCCATGACGGCCAGCAGGCGCTTGAGTTTCTGGCGGAGGAGGTGAAGCGGCACGGGCGATTGCCGCCTTACATCATCACGCTCGACCTCAATATGCCGCGCATGGGCGGGCTTGAGTTCTTGGAGGTCGTTCGGGCCGATCCCGCCTTGGAGCGTATGGTGGTTTTCGTCTTCACCACCTCCGACATGCCCACGGATGTGCAATCGGCCTATAGCAAGAATGTCGCGGGCTATATCGTGAAGGAGAACCCGTCAGAGACCTTTGCCAATGCGCTCGACATGCTTAATACCTACGCGCGGATTGTGGAGCTGCCCAGTTAGCCCGATGAGAACCGGTTAACCGCCAGTCAAAGCCCCCCGAAATGAAAAGAGGCGCGCCATTGCTGGCGCGCCTCCGGAACCTTAGCCGAAAGGGCTGGCTTACATCATGCCGCCCATGCCGCCCATGTCGGGCATGCCGCCTGCGGGGGCTGCGCCCTCTTTGGCGGGCTTGTCGGCAACCATCGCTTCGGTGGTGATCAGCAGACCTGCGATCGAAGCTGCGTCTTGCAGTGCGGTGCGCACCACTTTCGCCGGGTCGATGACGCCGAAGGAGAACATGTCGCCATATTCTTCGGTCTGTGCGTTGAAGCCGAACTTCAGGTCGTCGCTTTCGCGGATTTTGCCGGCCACAACCGAACCGTCCACACCGGCGTTCTCAGCGATTTGACGCAGCGGTGCTTCCAGCGCCTTGCGGACGATGGAGATACCGACGTTCTGGTCGTTGTTGTCGCCTGTGAGGCCTTCCAGCTTCTTGGCGCCTTGAACCAGAGCCACACCACCGCCAACGACGATGCCTTCTTGAACAGCGGCACGTGTCGCGTTCAGCGCGTCATCGACGCGGTCTTTGCGCTCTTTCACTTCGACTTCGGTCATGCCGCCAACGCGGATCACGGCAACACCGCCTGCCAGTTTGGCAACGCGCTCTTGCAGCTTCTCGCGGTCGTAGTCGGAGGTGGTCTCTTCGATCTGGTTGCGGATCTGGGCCACGCGGGCTTCGATCTCGGCCTTCTCGCCAGCACCGTCGACGACGGTTGTCTCGTCCTTAGTGATGGAGACCTTCTTGGCCGAACCCAGCATGTCCATGGTCACGGACTCGAGCTTCATGCCGAGGTCTTCGGAGATCACTTGACCACCGGTCAGGATCGCGAGGTCTTGCAGCATCGCTTTGCGACGGTCACCGAAGCCCGGTGCCTTCACAGCAGCAATTTTCAGACCGCCACGCAGCTTGTTCACGACGAGGGTCGCCAGGGCTTCGCCCTCGACGTCTTCGGCGATGATCAGCAGCGGCTTCTGGGACTGGATCACCTGCTCGAGCAGCGGCACCATCGGCTGAAGGCTCGACAGTTTTTTCTCGTGCAGCAGGATGATCGCGTCTTCCAGCTCGACAGTCATCTTGTCGGAGTTAGTGACGAAATAGGGGCTCAGGTAGCCACGGTCGAACTGCATGCCTTCGACGACATCGGTCTCGGTTTCCAGACCTTTGTTCTCTTCGACGGTGATCACACCTTCGTTGCCGACTTTCTGCATCGCGTCCGCGATCTGGCGGCCGATTTCACGCTCGCCGTTGGCGGAGATGGTGCCAACCTGCGCGACTTCGTCGCTATCGGACACGTCGCGTGCGGCGGCTTTGATCGCGTCGACGACCTTCGCAGTTGCCAGATCGATGCCGCGCTTGAGGTCCATCGGGTTCATGCCAGCGGCAACCGATTTCATGCCTTCGCGCACGATGGCTTGGGCCAGAACGGTCGCGGTGGTGGTGCCGTCACCGGCTTCGTCGTTGGTCCGGGAAGCGACTTCCTTGACCATCTGCGCGCCCATGTTTTCGAACTTGTCTTCCAGTTCGATTTCCTTCGCCACGGATACACCGTCTTTGGTGATGCGCGGTGCGCCGAAGGATTTGTCCAGAACCACGTTCCGGCCTTTGGGGCCGAGTGTGACTTTCACCGCATCGGCAAGGATGTTCACACCCTTGAGCATCCGGTTGCGGGCATCGGTGTCAAATTTGACGTCCTTAGCAGCCATGTTGTCTTCTCCTAAAATCTTGGATTGATGTGAGCGTCTTCAAAGGGTCGGCAAGCCAGGTGGCTTACGCGATGATCCCCATGATGTCGCTTTCTTTCATCATCAGCATTTCTTCGCCGTCGACGGTGACCTCTGTGCCGGACCACTTGCCGAACAGGATTTTGTCGCCGGGTGCGACGGCCATTTCGATCAGCTCGCCGTTGTCTTTGCGGGCGCCGGTGCCGACAGCCACGACTTCACCTTCGGAAGGCTTTTCCTTGGCGGAATCGGGGATGATCAGCCCGCCGGCGGTTTTCTCTTCGCTTTCTGTGCGCTTGACCAGCACACGGTCATGAAGCGGTTTCAATGCCATCTTTGCAGCTCCTTAAGGCTCAAAGTTACTCTTCCAAGCCACCCCCTCCGGGCGAGGGGTGCAGCCGTTAGCACTCGACCCATGTGAGTGATAACGATGCATAGCTAAGGAGCGGCCCGCGGCCTGTCAACAACGGCGTTGAAAAATTTTTAGCGCATTGGAACCATCATTCGGCCCCCAAAATGCGCCCCGCAGTCGCAACGGCCTCGGCCCCCTTTGGGGTCAGCCCGTATATGCCTTTGTCGACCTTTTCAAACCAACCATAGTGATCGTCCCGCATCATGCGGGTCGCCGCCGAGACGCCTGTCGCGCGGGCCACATCCGCGCCTTTGCTGGCGCCCGCTTCGAACAGATAAACCGCGAGCTTCAGCGCATCCTGTCGGTAAGCCGTCACCAACCCCGCCCGGGTCTGGCCGCCGTCGTTCGGATCGCCCTGCCGCCGGGCAAACTCTCGCAAGAGCAGCGCTGCCCGTTTGGCATTCTTGCGCGGCGCATAGGGGCCGGGATCGCAATGCACCTCGACCAGCCCATCCGACAGCCGTACGGTGATCAGCCCCAGCCCCAGCCGCCGGGCCAGCGTGACGTTGTCCTTCACCGCTTTGGCAAAGCGCTTTCCCGGTTGGCGCGCCACAGCAAGGTAGACATCATCCGCCACTTTCAGCCGCGCCAGACATTGGTGGAACAGGGCCAGCGAAAAGCCGAGCTTCAACTCGACCACTACCGGCGGCTCTGCCCCGCGCACGGCCACCACATCCGCCGCGCCGACCTCGGCCTTCACCACATAGCCCTGATCCTCAAGGAAGGCTTTGATCGGCGGGTAAAGATCGGTTTCGCGCGGATTGCTCATGGCGCGCAACTTGCCCCATCGCGCGGCGCTATGCAAAGGGCGGCAGCGGCTGAAAGTGCCGCGCAATGCCGCATTGCAGCGCGCGCAGGTGACAAGCCTATTCAACCTGCTATAAGGCGCGCAAATCCACCCGAACAGACAGGACCGCCCCATGACAACGCTTGTTTTTGGCCATAAATCCCCCGACACCGACAGCACCGGCAGCCCGATCGTTTGGGCGTGGTATCTCAATGAGATCAAAGGCATCCCCGCCAAACCCGTCCTGCTGGGCGAGCCGAATACCGAAGCGCTGTTCATGCTCGACAAATGGGACCTCGAAAAGCCCGAAATCCTGACCGAGCTTGAAGCCGACACCAAGGTTGTCATTGTCGACACCAACAACCCCGCCGAACTGCCCGACAACATCAACGATGCCGACATCACCGGCATCATCGACCACCACCGTCTGGTGGCGGGGCTTGAGACACGCGGCCCGATCGAGATCAACATCCAGCCGCTCGCCTGCACCGCGACGATCATGTACAAGATGATCGGCAAGGATTGGGCGCAGGCCCCGCGCGGTGTGAAGGCCGCGGCCCTGTCGTGCATCCTGTCGGACACGCTTGAGTTCCGCAGCCCGACCACCACCCAAGAAGACCGCGCCATCGCCCATGACATCGCGCAGGATCTCGGCGTCGATATCACGGATTATGCGACCGAAATGTTCGCCGCGAAATCCGATGTGTCCTCCTTCAGCGAAGCGGAACTGCTGCGCATGGACAGCAAGGGCTTCGACCTTGATGGTACCAACCTGCGCGTGAGCGTGTTGGAAACCACCTCCCCCGCGCCGCTGCTCGAGCGTAAGGACGCGCTGATGGCCGAGATGCCCAAAGTGGCCGAAGCCGACGGTGCCGCGCAGGTGCTTTTGTTCATCGTCGACATTCTGAAAGAAGAGGCGACGCTCTTGGTGCCCAACGACATGGTCAAACATATCGCCGAGCAGAGCTTCGGCGCTGAGGTCTCCGGCGACACGGTCGTGCTGCCCGGTGTGATGAGCCGCAAAAAGCAGATCATCCCGAACCTCAAGATGTAAGCCAATCGGGCGGGCCAAGTGCCCGCCTCACTTTTTGAAAGGCCGCCCATGACCCGCATTATCTCTGCTCTGCCCGACGTATCCGATCAATATGACGCGCTTTTCGTCGATCTTTGGGGCTGCGTGCATGATGGGCGCAAAGCGCTGCCCGCGGCGGTGGCGGCCTTGCAGGCCTATCGCAAGACCGGCGGCAAGGTCGTCTTGGTCACCAACTCCCCCCGCCCCCGCGAAGGCGTGGAGAAACAGTTGCAGCAATTCGGCGTGCCGCAAGACGCATGGGACAGCATCGCAACCTCCGGCGATTCCGCCCGGTCGGCGATGTTCCGGGGGGCCGTGGGCGAAAAGGTCTGGTTCATCGGCCATCCCGGAGAGCGCAAGTTTTTCGAGCCGCTGACCATTCTGAAAGACCCGGTCGAGATCGAGACCGTCCCGCTGGCGCAGGCCGAGGGGATCGTCTGCACCGGCCCCGTCGACGCCATGGCCGATCCGGAAGTCATGCGCCCCGAATTTGAGCAGGCCATCGCCCGCGGGCTGAAGCTGCTCTGCGCCAACCCCGATATCGTGGTCGACCGGGGCGAGGTACGCGAATGGTGCGCCGGGGCGCTGGCTGCGCTCTATACGGAAATGGGGGGCGAAAGCCTCTATTTCGGCAAGCCGCATGCCCCGATCTATGACCTCGCCCGCCGCCGTCTTGACGCGCTTGAGGTCGACATCCCCGACAATCGCATCCTCGCCATCGGCGACGGCATCCTGACGGATGTCAAAGGCGCAATGGACGAAGGCATCGATTCGCTCTTCATCACCGGGGGGCTGGCCGCCGCGGAAACCGCTACGACCGAGCAGCCTGACGAAGCCAAGCTCCGCGCCTATCTCGACCGCGAGGCATCGGCCCCGACCTATGCCATCGGATTCCTACGCTAACCCAGAAAGAGCTTGATTTTCTGCGTCTGCGAAGTAATAAAGTTGCAACTCGACGCAGCTTAGCGTCACTTTGTTACCAAGGAGCCGTCATGTTGGACAATATGCCACGCGGGACGATCTGCATCGAAGATATCGAAATCGGCATGTCGCGCCATCTGCGCAAGGTCGTGACCGATATGGATATCGAACTTTTCGCGCAGGTCTCGACCGACCGCAACCCGGTGCATCTGGATGACGACTATGCCCGCGAAACGATATTCGAGGGGCGCATCGCCCATGGGATGCTGACCGCCGGGCTGATCTCGGCGGTGATCGGGGAACAGCTGCCCGGTCATGGCACGATCTACCTTGGGCAATCGCTCAAATTCCTCGGCCCCGTGCGCCCCGGCGATATGGTGCTGGCCGAAGTCACCGTGACCGACATGGACATCGCCAAACGCCGCGTGAAAATGGACTGCCGCTGTACGGTCGACGGCAAACCCGTGCTGGCCGGAGAGGCCACGGTGCTGGCGCCCTCGGCCAAGCTTGACTGAGCGGGCAGTTTTCGCCGCCCGTGCATCTTGCTCTTGCCCCGCTGCACGGCTAGGCAAGGCGCATGCGGATCATCCGAGATTATCAATTCGTCGACCTGCCATATCGCGGTGCCACCGCCGCGATCGGCAATTTCGATGGCGTCCACCTTGGCCACCGGTCGGTGATCGAACTGGCGCAGCAGGCGGCCCCCGACGCGCCGCTTGGCGTCGTCACCTTTGAGCCGCATCCCCGCGAATATTTCGCCCCCGACGCCCCGCCCTTTCGCCTGATGGGGCGCGAAGCCCGCGCGCACCGGCTGGAGAAGATCGGCGTCAAACGGCTCTATGAACTGGCCTTCAACAGCACGCTTGCGGGCCTCTCGCCCGAGGCTTTTGCCCGCGACGTGCTCCACGAAGGGCTGGGGCTGGCCCATGTGGTCGTCGGCGCTGACTTCTGCTTTGGCAAGGGCCGCGAAGGCACGGCTGAGGATCTGGTCCGCTTCGGCGTGCAATATGACTTTGGCGTCACCATTGCCCCGCTGATGGCGCGTGATGAGCTGACCGTGTCGTCGACCGCCATCCGCGAAGCACTGACCCGCGGCGCGCCGCGCGAGGCCGCCGCCATGCTGGGCCATTGGCACCGTATTGACGGGCCCGTTATCTCGGGCGAGCAGCGTGGCCGCGAGTTGGGCTTTCCCACCGCGAATATGTCCATCGACGGCCTGCACCCGCCCGCCTTTGGCGTCTATGCCGTGCTGGTTGACGTGCTGGAGGGGCCGCATAAGGGCAGCTATCACGGTGCGGCCAGCATCGGCACCCGTCCGATGTTCGGTGAGAACAAAGCCAATATCGAGACCTATGTCTTTGACTTCAAAGGCGACCTTTATGGCGCGCCGCTCTCGGTCGGGCTGGTCGAACATCTGCGCGGCGAAGAGAAGTTTGACAGCCTCGATGCGCTGATCGCCCAGATGGGGCAGGACTGCGACCGCGCCCGGACCATTCTGGCGGCGTTATGAGCGATCCGATCCCCCGCAAGGGCCTGACCCCGAAGTTCTGGGAGAAGAAACCCCTGACGGAAATGTCCCAGACCGAATGGGAAGCGCTCTGCGACGGTTGCGGCAAATGCTGCCTCAACAAGCTCGAAGACGAAGACAGCGGCGAAGTGGCCCTGACCCGCGTCGCCTGTCGCCTGCTCGACGACAGCAGCTGCCGCTGCGTGCATTACGAGAACCGGCATGAATTCGTGCCCGATTGCATCGTGCTGCGCCCCGACAACCTTGATACCCACGCCTATTGGATGCCGCAGACCTGCGCTTACCGCCTGCTGTGGGAGGGCAAGCCCCTGCCCGAGTGGCACCCGCTCAAGACCGGCACGCCGGACAGCGTGCATGACGCCGGGGTCAGCGTGCAATTTGATACCGTGTCTGAATTTGATACCCCGTTCGAAGAATGGGAAGACCATATTATCGAGGAGCCCACCTGATGTTTTTCGCCTCTGACAACGCCGGTCCCGTCCACCCCAAGGTGATGGAGCGCGTGATCGCCGCCAATACCGATTACGCGATGCCCTACGGCAAAGACCCGATCATGGATGAGGTCCGCGACCAAATCAGGCAGCAGTTCGAGGCACCAGAAGCCGAGGTCTACCTCGTTGCCACCGGCACCGCGGCCAATGCGCTGGCGCTGGCCTGCTACACCCAGCCGTGGCAGACGATCTTCTGTTCCAAGGTCGCGCATATCGAAGAGGATGAGTGCAACGCGCCCGAGTTCTACGCAGGTGCGGCCAAGCTGACGCTGGTAGAGACCGAAGACAAGATGACTCCCAAGGCGCTGCGCCGCGCCATCGTCGCGCGGGTGGCGGGCGACGTGCACACGCCGCAACGCGGTCCGGTGTCGATCACGCAAGTCACAGAACGCGGCGGGGTGCACAGCCTTGAAGAGCTGCGCGCGCTGACCGCGGTGGCCAAGGAATACGACCTGCCCGTCCATATGGACGGCGCGCGTTTTGCCAATGCGCTAGTGGCCTTGGGCTGCACCCCGGCTGAGATGACGTGGAAATCGGGCGTCGATGTGGTGAGCTTTGGCGGCACCAAGAACGGCTGCATGGGTGTCGAAGCCGTGGTCTTCTTCGACCCCAAGAAGGCGTGGGAGTTCGAGTTGCGCCGCAAGCGCGGGGCGCATCTCTTCTCCAAACATCGGTATCTCTCGGCCCAGATGGCGGGCTACCTTGCAGATAGCACATGGCTGGAAACGGCCAAAGCGGCCAATGCCAATGCGGCCCATCTTGCCCAAGGGCTGCGCGCGGCGGGGGCGGAATTCCTGCATGAGCCTGCGGCGAACATGATCTTCGCCCGCTTCCCCCGCGCCATCCACCGCAAGCTGCATGAAGCGGGCGCGCGCTATTATCTGTGGGACGGCACGCTGGACGGTGATGATGACGAGATGGTCGCGGCGCGTATGGTCTGCGACTGGTCAATCAGCCGTGAGCAGATCGACCAGTTCCTAAGCCACTTCTAAACGCTCACGCCAGCGGCACGTCGTTCAGGAAATCACGGATCGCCTCGGCGACCTCGGCGGCATGGGTGATGGGCACCATATGCCCTGCCCCCTCGACCGAGACGCGCCGCGCGTCCGGCAAGCGGCGCATCAGCGACGCGTTGATCGCATGGGCCGCTTTGGGAGAGGCGCTGCCTTCGACCAAAAGCGCGGGCATCGACGCACGGTCGAACATGCCCGGCGCCAGCAAGCCAGCGCTATCCTCGCCCAAGAAGGGCGAAGAGGCGGGGATGAAGCCGATGCGATCGACCATATAGGCGCGGGTCGGCTCGGGGATTTGATCCCATTTCGTGCCATCGCCCCAAACCCGGTTGAAGAGCCGCGCGGCGGTTTCCGCGTCGCCTTCGGCCAAAGCCGCCTCAAAGGCCGCGTTCTGTTCGTTGTATTCGGCCATCGCCTCGGGGTCATCCTGTTTGGCGGCGGCGAAATAGACCGGCTCGATCAGTGTGATGCTGCGCACCAGTTCGGGATGTTCAATCGCCAACCGCATCGCCACGGTTGCGCCAAAGGAATGGCCGATCAGGTCCATCGGCGCTTCGAGCAGGCTCAGCGCCATCTCGGTCGCCACGTCGTGGATATTCCCCTGCCCGTCCCAATCGCCCGACCGCCCGTGCATCGGCAGATCGAAGGCGCGGAGGGTCAGCTCATCCGACAGCGCCGCCCCGATGCCCCGCCAAGCGCCGGAATGCGCCAGCGAGCAATGGATCGCCAAGGCCGGGCGCGGACCGTGACCAAAACGGCGCGCGTTAATCTCTGGAATCACAGCTTGCCCCCGAGGTGCAGATCGAGGTCTTCTAAACGGTCCTGCCCCCAGAACTTCTGATCCCCGACGATATAGAAAGGCGCGCCAAAGACGCCCTGCGCCACAGCCTCTTCAAGGTTCGCGGCATAGGTTTCGGCCCCCTGCAACAACCCGCTGTCAGCCAGCGCGGGATCGAACCCTGCCTCACTCAGACAGGCGCGGACCACATCGTCATGGCCGATGTCCTTTTCCTCGGCCCAGACGGCGCGGGTGATGGCATGTGTCAGCTTGCCCAAATCACCCCCGCCCGCGTTCTGCGCCGCGATCACCGCATAGGCCGCGGGCGCGCCATTCGTCGGCCAATGCGCGGGCTTAAGGTTGAACGGCAGGCCCAGCTTGCGCGCCTGCCGCGGCAGGTCTTGGGCGCGGTATTCATTCCGGCTGGGGTGACGCTCTGCCGGGGGCAGCCCGCCGGTACGCGGGAACGCAGCAACGATGTCGAAAGGTTTGTAAACGATCTCGGCCCCGTGCTTTTCGGCAATCGCCTCAAGCCGATTCCCGGCGAGGTAGCAATAGGGTGACAGCGTTGCGAAAAAATAGTCGATCCGGGCCATTTGGCTCTCCTTCGGGGGCGGTGCAGCTTTGCCCGACCGTAAGCGCATGCTAAGCGGTGTCAACGTCACGAATCTGCAACCTACCGCTGCCCCGGAGCTCCTATGCCACGCACTTCAGAACCTAAACTGATCTCAGGCAATGCCAATATGCCGCTTGCCAAGGCCATCGCGCGGCGCATGTCGCTGCACCGCGGCGTCAATGTCGGCCTTGTCGATGCACGGGTCGAACGGTTCAACGACGGCGAGATTTTCGTCGAGGTTTATGAGAACGTGCGCGGCGAGGATATGTTCATCATCCAGCCCACGTCGAACCCCGCGAACGACAACCTGATGGAACTGATGATCATGGCCGACGCGCTGCGCCGATCCTCTGCCGCGCGGGTCACTGCCGTGCTGCCCTATTTTGGCTACGCCCGTCAGGACCGCCGCACCAAGGCGCGCACGCCGATCACCGCCAAGATGGTCGCCAACATGCTGACCGGCAGCGGGATCGAGCGGATCCTGACCATGGACCTGCACGCCGCGCAGATCCAAGGTTTCTTCGACATTCCGGTCGACAACCTCTACGCCTCCCCGATCTTTGCGCTGGATATCAAGGACGCTTTCAAAGACCGTATGGATGAGTTGATGGTCGTCAGCCCCGACGTTGGCGGCGTGGCCCGCGCACGCGAACTGGCCAAGCGGATCAACTCCCCCCTGTCGATCGTCGACAAACGCCGCGAGAAAGCGGGCGAAGTGGCCGAGATGACCGTGATCGGCGATGTAAAGGGCAAGACCTGCCTGATCGTGGACGACATCTGCGACACCGCGGGCACGCTCTGCAAAGCCGCCGAAGTGCTGCTTGAGAACGGCGCAAAGGAAGTGCACTCCTACATCACCCACGGCGTCATGTCCGGCCCGGCGGTCGAACGTGTGGCCAATTCGGTAATGAAATCGTTGGTCATCACCGACAGCATCGCGCCGACCCCCGCGGTCAAGAAAGCGCCGAACATCCGCATCGTGCCCACCGCGCCGATGTTCGCCCAAGCGATCCTGAACATCTGGAACGGCACCTCCGTCTCCTCGCTGTTCGAGGCGGAAACGCTGGGCCCGATCTATGACGGGATGTATGCCGCGAGCTAAGCCGCGTGTTGTGATCTAGGGCCGGCCCAAACGGGCCGCCCGCGCCTTCTGGGCCCCTCCCGCCGAAGCGACGGGCCTAGCCGATGACCCAGTCATCCTCCTCCCCCAGTGATCCAATCGCCGTCCAAGCCAGCCGCGCCCGTGCGACGCGGGTGTCTCCCCATGTGCGGAACACCATGTCAAAGCCTGCCTCGGTCACCGCCTCGGCGCAGATGTCGGCGCGGGTGACGGTGCTGGCATCAATGTCCCAAAGCGACATCGTGACCTGAACATGCGGCGGCTCTCGGAAAGGTTCGGAAAAATTGATCCGGCGGCGGCGTTCACGCTGGCCATGGCCCGTCCACATCGAACCGCCGTCTTCGAACTCTGAAAACAGCATGACATCGCCATTATCCACGCCGATGGTATGGCTGCGCAGTCGTTTCATATCCCTAGCCTGCCCGCTTTTTTGTTCACTTCACAATGATGCCGCAGCAGCGAGAGGCAGAAAAGCAAAAAGCCCCGCCGAAGCGGGGCTTTTCACGAATTTTCAACGCATTACAGGTTGGGCTGCTTGCTCGACAGACCGATGTGATCGCCAACGGCAACCATGTCGGCCAGAAGCTTGGCCGCGTCATCCACGGGACCGGGCTCGTTCTCCCAGTTGTCCTTGGCGCGGGTGTAGAGGGCATGCGCCTCTGCCACCATGTCGTCCATCTGCTCCTGCGTCATGTCGGCACGCGCCACGGCACGTTCCGCCAGCACAGACACGCCGCCCTGACCGCCGATTTCGGCGAAGCCGCCGGTCACGACATATTCGGTCGTGCCCTCCGGCCCTTCCACGCGCAGAAGGCCCGGACGCAGGGTGGTGATGGTGGGCGCATGATCGGCCATGGCCGTCATGTCGCCCTCAGTGCCCGGAATCTGCACGGCCGTCACCTGCATCGATGCCAGCCGCCGTTCCGGCGAAACGAGGTCGAATTGCATTGTGTCTGCCATTGTCAGCGCTCCTTAAGCGGCGTCTGCCGCCATTTTCTCGGCTTTCGCCTTCACTTCGTCGATGCCGCCAACCATGTAGAAGGCACCTTCGGGCAGGTGGTCATACTCACCGGCAACCACGGCCTTGAAGGAGGCAATGGTTTCTTCCAGCGGCACCTGAACGCCGTCGGACCCGGTGAAGACTTTCGCCACGTCGAAGGGCTGGCTGAGGAAACGCTCGATCTTACGGGCGCGTGCCACGGTCAGCTTGTCCTCCTCGCTCAACTCGTCCATGCCGAGAATGGCGATGATGTCTTGAAGCGATTTGTAGCGCTGAAGCACCTGCTGCACGTCCGTCGCCACCTTGTAGTGCTCGTCGCCGATGATCAGCGGGTCAAGCAGACGCGAGGTGGAGCCGAGCGGGTCAACCGCAGGGTAGATGCCCTTTTCCGAGATCGAACGGTCGAGAACCGTTGTCGCGTCGAGGTGCGCAAAGGAGGTCGCCGGCGCGGGGTCGGTAAGGTCGTCCGCGGGAACGTAGACGGCCTGAACCGAGGTGATCGAACCGTTCTTGGTCGAAGCAATACGCTCCTGCATCACGCCCATGTCGGTCGCCAGTGTCGGCTGGTAGCCCACGGCCGAAGGAATACGGCCCAGAAGGGCGGACACTTCGGAACCGGCCTGTGTGAAGCGGAAGATGTTGTCGACGAAGAACAGAACGTCGGAACCGGATTCGTCGCGGAACTGCTCGGCCAGTGTCAGGCCGGTCAGGGCGATACGCATACGCGCGCCCGGAGGCTCGTTCATCTGGCCGTAGACCAGCGCAATTTTCGAATCGACGAGGTTATCGGGGACGATAACGCCAGATTCGATCATCTCGTGGTAGAGGTCGTTGCCCTCACGGGTCCGCTCACCCACGCCCGCGAACACGGAAAGACCCGAGTGCACTTTGGCGATGTTGTTGATCAGTTCCATAATGAGAACGGTCTTGCCCACGCCGGCACCGCCGAAGAGGCCAATTTTACCGCCCTTGGTGTAGGGGGCCAGCAGATCGATGACCTTGATGCCGGTGACGAGGATCTCCGTCTCGGTCGACTGGGCCGCGAACTCGGGCGCTTCGCCGTGAATGGCGCGGGAGTTGTCCGCGTTGACCGGGCCCTGCTCGTCCACGGCTTCGCCGGTGACGTTCATGATGCGGCCCAGGGTCGCGTTGCCGACGGGCACGCGGATCTGGTCGCCTGTGTCTGTCACCGCTTGACCGCGCACCAGACCTTCGGTCGCGTCCATCGCAATGGCACGCACAGTGTTTTCGCCAAGGTGCTGCGCCACTTCGAGAACCAGCGTCTTGCCTTGGTTCTCGGTGTGGAGCGCGTTGAGAATCTCGGGCAGGTCGCCCTCGAATTGAACGTCAACGACAGCGCCGATGACCTGTGTAATTTTACCGACAGCTTTTGCCATGTCGTGTCTCCGATTTGCTTACAGCGCTTCCGCGCCGGAAATGATTTCGATCAGCTCGTTGGTGATGACAGCCTGACGCGAGCGGTTGTACTCGATGGTCAGCTTGTCGATCATCTCACCCGCGTTGCGTGTGGCGTTGTCCATCGCCGACATCCGGGCACCCTGTTCGGATGCACCGTTCTCCAGCAGGGCCGAGAAGATCGCCGTGGCGACCCCGCGCGGCAGAAGGTCGGCCAAGACCGCCTCTTCGCTGGGTTCATAGTCGAACAATGTGGACGCTGCGCTGTCGTCGCCTTCTTCGCCGTCGAATTTGGCGGGGATGATCTGCTGCGCCGTCGGCGTCTGCATGACCACGTTGACGAACTTCGCGTAGAAGATCGTCGCCACGTCGAATTCGCCCGCGTCAAAGCGGTTCAGCACGTCCTGCGCGATGTTCTGCGCGTCGCCGTAGCCGATCTTTTTGACTTCGCTGAGGTCAACATGGCCCACCAGATGATCGCCCAGATCGCGGCGCAGCGCGTCGCGGCCTTTCTTACCAACGGTGAGGATTTTCACCTCTTTGCCCTGGGCCAGCAGATCGCGCGCATGGGCCTTGGCCTTCTTCGCGATGTTGCTGTTGAAGCCGCCGCACAGCCCGCGTTCGGCGGTCATGACCACCAGCAGATGCACCTTGTCTTCACCCGTGCCGCTGAGCAGCTTGGGCGCGCTGTCGGAACCGCCGATGCTGGCCGCGAGCCCTGCCATCACGGCATTGAACCGCTCAGAATAGGGACGCGAAGCCTCGGCAGCCTCCTGCGCGCGGCGAAGTTTCGCCGCGGCAACCATTTGCATGGCCTTGGTGATCTTGCGGGTCGATTTGACCGACGAGATCCTGTTCTTCAGGTCCTTGAGATTTGGCATTGCCTTATCTCCCGTTTAAGCGAAGTCGGCGGCGAAACCGTCGATGGCGGCTTTGATCTTCTCTTCCAACTCGCCTTTGACCTTGCGGTCGTTGTTGGTGATGTCCTTGAGAAGGTCGTCGTGCTTGCTGCGCAGATGCGCCAGCAGACCCGCTTCGAAACGGCCGACGTCCGAGATGTCCACCTTGTCGAGATAGCCGTGGGTACCGGCGTAGATCACGCAGACGATTTCGGAGTTGGTCAGCGGCGCGTACTGCGGCTGCTTCATCAGTTCGGTCAGACGCGCACCACGGTTCAGCAGCTGCTGGGTCGCGGCGTCGAGGTCGGAGCCGAACTGGGCGAAGGCCGCCATTTCGCGGTACTGGGCCAGCGACAGTTTCACCGGACCGGCCACCGAGGACATCGCCTTGGTCTGGGCCGAGGAGCCCACGCGGGACACCGACAGACCGGTGTTCACGGCGGGACGGATGCCCTGATAGAACAATTCGGTCTCAAGGAAGATCTGACCGTCGGTGATCGAGATCACGTTGGTCGGAATAAACGCGGAAACGTCGCCACCTTGGGTCTCAATGATCGGCAGCGCGGTCAGAGAGCCGTTCCCGGCCTCATCACCCAGCTTCGCCGAACGCTCGAGCAGGCGGGAGTGGAGGTAGAAAACGTCGCCCGGGTAGGCTTCGCGGCCCGGCGGGCGGCGCAGCAGCAGGGACATCTGACGGTAGGACACGGCCTGCTTGGAAAGGTCATCGTAGATGATCAGCGCGTGGCGGCCATTGTCGCGGAAATGCTCGGCCATCGCGGTGGCGGCATAGGGTGCGAGGAACTGCATCGGCGCGGGCTCGGAAGCAGTCGCAGCCACGACGATGGAGTAGTCGATGGCGCCGGTCTCTTCGAGCTTTTTCACCAGCTGCGCAACGGTCGAGCGCTTCTGGCCGATCGCGACGTAGACGCAGTACATCTTCTTGCTCTCGTCGTCGCCAGCGGCTTCGTTGACCTGAGCTTGGTTCAGCATGGCGTCGAGCGCGACGGCGGTCTTGCCGGTCTGACGGTCGCCAATGATCAGCTCACGCTGGCCACGGCCAATCGGGATCATCGCGTCGACGGACTTGAGGCCAGTGGCCATCGGCTCGTGCACGGATTTACGGGGGATGATGCCCGGTGCCTTCACGTCGGCGATGCCACGCTTGGTGGCGCCGATGGGGCCTTTGCCGTCGATGGGGTTGCCCAGACCGTCAACAACGCGGCCCAGCAGTTCGTCACCGATTGGCACGTCCACGATGGAGTTGGTGCGCTTGACGGTGTCGCCTTCGGTAATGTCGCGGTCGGAGCCGAAGATAACGACACCCACGTTGTCGGCTTCGAGGTTCAGGGCCATGCCCTGAATGCCGCCGGGGAACTCGACCATTTCACCGGCCTGAACGTTGTCCAGACCATAGACGCGGGCGATACCGTCACCGACGGAGAGAACGCGACCCACTTCGGCCACTTCGGTTTCCTGACCGAAATCCTTGATCTGGTCCTTCAGGATCGCAGAAATCTCTGCTGCTTGGATACCCATTTATCCGACCTCTTTCATTACATTCTGGAGGGAATTGAGCTTGGAGCGGATCGAGGTGTCGATCATCTTCGAGCCCACTTTGACGACAAGACCGCCGATGAGGCTTTCATCAACGGTCGCATGAAGTGATACTTTTTTGCCGGTGGAAGCGGTCAGCGATTTCGCCAGCTTGTCCGACTGTGTCTTCGTCAGTGCCTTGGCCGTGGTGACCTCGGCAGTGATTTCGCCTTTGGCTTCGGCAATGGTCTCGCGCAGCGCTTTGACCAGCGCGGGCAGCGCGAACAGGCGGCGTTTTTGCGCCATCAGTTGCAGCGTGTTCGCCATGGTCTTGGTCAGGCCCATCTTTTCGGCCAGCACCTTGATCGCCTGTTCCTGCTCGTCGCGGGTATAGAGCGGCGAAGTGGTCAGGCGGCGAAAATCGTCGCTGTCGTTCAATGCCGCTTCAAGCGCGGTAAGATCGCCCTCGATGGCATCGACCTGATTGGCCTCGCGGGCCAGATCGTACACGGCTGTCGCATAACGTTCCGCGATACCGGTGGAAATGGAAGCAGGTTCGGACACGTCCATCCTCTCGTTCAATAAGCGCCGGATATGCGAAGATGTCGCGTCACCAGCAGTTGGCGCGGCTTGAAGTTACCCAAGACGTCTAAATCAGGGGCGATGTAGCAGACAGGTTCACGCCCGGCAACACAGTATAGGCAGGTAATGTCGCGGCGTGCTGCAATATTGCAAGGGCTGCGGCCTATCGCGGCTCTTTGCCGCAGAAAAATGCCACCCCACTCACCGTTGGAGCGGGCCCACGAATCCAGCCCGCTCGCCCACTGCATGCGCTAAGTCTACAAGGCGCTGAGGCGTTTAGACCGGTTTGGCCTGCGGCTCTGCCATCCCCTCCAACACCCCGATGGCGCGCCTTGCGGTGCTGCGTTGCGGGCGGCCTCGCGGCGGGTAAACCAGTTTCGTGGCCTCCACCAAGATCGCGCCTCCGCCCATCATCGTCGGCATCTGACGTCCGATTTTTTCGAACAAAGGCGCCGATTTCATCCAGATTCGCTGCTGCGACGGGAACTGATAAAGCGCGCCGAGGTGCCGTTCGGGCAGGAACTGATGTTTGCGCAACTGCGTCTCTAACTGCCCCGGCGAATAGGGCCGCCCATAGCCGAAAGGCGTGCGGTCCCGCCGCGCCCACATGCCCGCGCGGCTTGGCACGATGAACAGCGCCTTGCCCCCCGGCCCCAGCACGCGCCAGCATTCGTCGAGCAGTTCACTGGGCCGTTCGGAGGTTTCGAGCCCGTGCATCAGCACCAGCTTATCCACCGCCCCCGTCTCGACCGGCCAAAGCGTCTCTTCCGTCAGGACCGAGGTGTTGGGCATCCCCGCCGGCCAAGGCATCACCCCCTGCGGGCCGGGCATCAAGACCATCACCCGCCGCGCATCCGCCAAATAGGGGCGCAGCAGGGGCGCGGCAAAGCCAAAGCCGACAACGGTCTGACCCTTCGCCTCGGGCCACAACTCCAACAACCGCCCGCGCAGGGATTTCTGCGCCGCACGTCCCAACGCGCTGCGATAATAGAAATTGCGCAGATCCTGTACATCAAGATGCATTGCAGCCCGCCTTGGTGAGTGTCACTCTTACCGGACCATAACAACACAGCGAGGTAAGACGCCATGGCCTTTGATCTGGTCACGATTCCCTGTCTGTCGGACAACTACGCTTTTCTGCTGCGTGACCATGACAGCAGCGCGGTGGCGCTGATCGACGTGCCCGAGGCTGCGCCGATCATGGCAGAGCTTGACCGCCGCGGCTGGACGCTGAGCCAAGTCTGGTTGACCCACCACCACCCCGACCACGTTCAAGGTCTGGCCGAACTGCTGACCCGCTTCCCCGCCGAGGTGATCGGCGCCAAGGCCGACACCCACCGCCTGCCCCCGCTCGACCGCGCGGTGGCCGAGGGTGACAGCATTAAGCTGGGTGCGCTTGAGGCCCAAGTGCTCGACGTATCTGGCCATACCGTCGGCCATATCGCCTTTCATGTGCCCCAAGCCAAGGCGGCCTTTACCGCAGACAGCCTCATGGCGCTCGGCTGCGGCCGCCTCTTTGAAGGCACGCCCGCGCAGATGTGGGAAAGCCTGCAAAAGCTGGCCGCCCTGCCCCGTGACACGACGATCTGCTCGGGCCACGAATACACCGCCGCCAACGCAAAATTCGCCCTGACCGTTGATCCGGACAATGCCGCCCTTATATCAAGGGCCAAGGACATCGACAGCGCCCGTGCCAAGGGGCAGCCGACCGTCCCCTCGTCGCTTTCACTGGAACTAGAAACCAATCCCTTTCTGCGCCCCGCCGACCCGGCAATTCGCGCGACCTTGGGGATGCCAGACGCCACCGACACAGAAGTGTTCACCGAAATCCGCAGGCGAAAAGACCAGTTCTGAGCGCCTGCAATCATGGCTCAAAGTCCTCGCTCACGGCAAATGTGACCGATTCGGACCAGAATCTTCTTGAAGATGGGCGATGATCAACCAAACTCTAATACTATGAGGCCATGGTCGGACCGGGGCCTGAGACATCTCAGCACCTCACCGACCCCGATCGAAAAGGAGCACGCCCGTGCCTTCATTCTCGACTACACTTGAGCAGGCAATCCACGCGGCCCTCGCGCTGGCCAATGCCCGCCGCCACGAATTCGCAACGCTTGAACATCTGTTGCTGGCCTTGCTCGATGAACCCGATGCCGTGCAGGTCATGAAAGCCTGTTCCGTCGATGTCTCTGACCTGCGCGATACGCTGGTGGAATTCGTCGACGATGATCTCAGCAATCTGATCACCGACATCGACGGTTCCGAAGCGGTGCCAACGGCGGCTTTCCAGCGCGTGATCCAGCGCGCCGCGATCCATGTGCAATCTTCGGGCCGGACCGAGGTGACGGGGGCCAACGTGCTCGTCGCCATTTTCGCCGAGCGTGAGAGCAACGCCGCCTATTTCCTGCAAGAGCAGGATATGACCCGCTATGACGCGGTGAACTTCATCGCCCATGGTGTCGCCAAAGACCCGGCATATGGTGAATCCCGCCCCGTCACAGGCGCGCCCGAGACCGAGGAAGAGGCCCAAGGCGTCACCGATGGCGACAAGAAGGAATCCGCGCTGGCGAAATACTGCGTGGACCTCAACGCCAAATCCCGTGAGGGCGACATCGACCCGCTGATCGGCCGCGAGGGCGAGGTTGAGCGTTGCATTCAAGTGCTCTGCCGCCGTCGCAAGAACAACCCGCTTCTGGTGGGGGATCCCGGTGTCGGCAAGACCGCCATCGCCGAAGGGCTGGCGCGCAAGATCGTCGCCGGTGAAACGCCTGAGGTGCTGGCCAATACCACGATCTACTCGCTCGACATGGGCGCGCTCTTGGCCGGCACCCGCTACCGCGGTGACTTCGAAGAGCGGCTCAAGGCCGTGGTGACCGAGCTTGAGGATCACAAGGACGCCGTGCTTTTCATCGACGAGATCCATACCGTGATCGGTGCCGGTGCCACTTCGGGCGGCGCAATGGATGCCTCCAACCTGCTGAAGCCCGCACTTCAGGGCGGCAAGCTGCGCACCATGGGCTCCACCACCTATAAGGAGTTCCGCCAGCACTTCGAGAAGGACCGCGCGCTGAGCCGCCGGTTCCAAAAGATCGATGTGAGCGAGCCTTCGGTCGAAGACGCCACCAAAATCCTCAAGGGTCTCAAGCCCTATTTCGAGGAGCATCACAGCGTCAAATACACCTCCGACGCGATCAAGACCTCCGTTGAACTGGCGCATCGCTACATCAACGACCGCAAGCTGCCCGATAGCGCGATCGACGTGATCGACGAAGCCGGTGCCGCCCAGCACCTCGTCGCCGCTTCCAAGCGCCGCAAGACCATCGGCACCAAGGAGGTCGAGGCCGTGGTGGCCAAGATCGCCCGCATCCCGCCGAAGAATGTCTCCAAAGACGATGTGGTGGTGCTGAAGGATCTGGAAAGCTCGCTCAAGCGGGTGGTCTTCGGTCAGGATGACGCCATCGTGGCGCTGTCTTCGGCGATCAAACTGTCCCGCGCGGGCCTGCGCGAGCCGGACAAGCCCATCGGGAACTACCTCTTCGCTGGCCCCACTGGGGTCGGCAAGACCGAGGTCGCCAAGCAATTGGCCGACACCCTCGGCGTGGAACTGCTGCGTTTCGACATGTCGGAATATATGGAGAAACACGCAGTTAGCCGTCTGATCGGCGCGCCTCCGGGCTATGTCGGCTTTGACCAAGGCGGCATGCTCACCGATGGCGTGGACCAGCATCCGCATTGCGTGCTGCTGCTCGACGAGATGGAGAAGGCGCACCCGGACGTCTACAACATCCTGTTGCAGGTGATGGACCACGGCAAGCTGACCGATCACAATGGCCGCACGGTGGATTTCCGCAATGTGGTGCTGATCATGACCTCCAACGCGGGTGCTTCCGAACAGGCCAAAGCGGCAGTGGGCTTTGGCCGCGACCGCCGCGAGGGCGAGGATACCGCCGCGATCGAGCGGACCTTCACGCCGGAGTTCCGCAACCGTCTGGACGCCGTGATCTCCTTCGCGCCGCTGCCGAAGTCGGTGATCCTGCGGGTGGTCGAGAAGTTCGTGCTGCAACTCGAAGCGCAGCTGATGGACCGCAACGTGACCATCGAGCTCTCCAAGAAGGCCGCCGAATGGCTTGCCGACAAGGGCTATGACGACAAGATGGGCGCGCGTCCCTTGGGCCGTGTGATCCAAGAGCACATCAAGAAGCCGCTGGCCGAGGAACTGCTCTTTGGCAAGCTGGCCAAGGGCGGTGTCGTCAAGGTCGGCGTCAAAGATGATGAGTTGACGCTCAAAGTCTTGGGCAGCGAAAGCAAGCGTCTTTCCGGTGATCGCCCCCCGCTGCTCACCGCGGAATGATCTCTCGGGCCGCACTGGCCCTGATCCTCTCCTCCGCCAGCCCTGCGCTGGCGGAGGATTTGCAATTGGCCTTCCCGCTGGATTGCACCCTTGGGCAGGACTGCCACATCCAACAATATATGGACCGCGATCCGAGCGGTGACGCGCGGGACTACCGCTGTTCCGGTCTGACCTATGACGGCCATAAGGGCACGGATTTCGCCCTGCCCGACCGCGCGGCGATGGCGGCGGGTGTGACTGTGCGTGCGGCGGCGGCGGGGGTGGTTAAAGGGCTGCGGGACGGGATTCCAGATGGTGCGCCGCTCTCGGAGGTCCAAGGGCGCGAATGCGGCAATGGCGTGGTGATCGACCTCGGCCAGGGATGGGAGATGCAATATTGCCACCTCCGCCGCGGATCGCTCCGCGTGCAGGAAGGGCAGGAGGTGGCGGTTGGCGACGCCCTCGGCCTCGTTGGCCAGTCCGGCAAAGCGGCCTTTCCGCATCTGCACCTGTCGCTGCGCCATCACGGCCAGCCCGTCGATCCATTCGCGCCCGAGGGCCATAGTTGTGACGTCGAACCGCGCGAAACCCTCTGGCAAGACACCCCGCCCTACCACCCCGGCGGGCTGATTGCGCTTGGCTTTGCCGACCGCGTGCCCAGCTATGATGAGATCAAGGCGGGCGAAGCCCATCGCGACAGCCTGCCCAAAGAGGCCCCTGCCTTGGTCATCTATGGCTACAGCTATGGCACGCAAAAGGATGACGTGCTGCGCCTCAGCCTCGCGTGGCCAAAAGGCACGGTCATCGAAAGGGATGTGGTGATGGAGAAGCCGCAGGCGCAAGCCTTCCGCGCCATTGGCAAACGCGCGGCTTCTGCGCCATGGGCAGCCGGGCGCTATACGGGCAGGGTCACCCTGCTGCGTGAGGGCCGTGTGATCGACGAAAAGACTGGCGTTCTGACCCTGCGATAGGCCGGGACTGCCTGCCTACTTTTCAGTAAACTTCAACTCGATCCGCCTGTTCTGCGCCCGCGCAGCCTCGGTATTGCCCTCGGCTACGGGCTGATACTGGCCAAAGCCATTTGCGGCCAAACGATCCGGCGCGATGCCGAGGAAATTTACCATATATTTGACCACCGACAGCGCCCGCGCTTGGCTGAGTTCCCAGTTGTCCGCAAACTCCCCAAAGCCGGAAAGCGGCACATTGTCGGTGTGACCATCGACGCGGATCACCCAATCGATCTCGGGCGGGATGTCGTCCACAACGCTGCGCAGAATGCCCGCCACCTTGGCGATCTCACCCTGCCCGTCTTGGCTCAGCACCGCACTGCCCGGCGCGAAAAGCACCTCGGAGGAGAAGACGAAACGGTCGCCTTCGATCCGCACACCCTCCTGATTGCCCAGCAGATCACGCAACCGCCCAAAGAATTCCGAGCGGTACTGGGCGAGGTTCTTACTCTCTTCCTCAAGCCGCTTGCGCTCTGCCGCCTCCAATTCGGCGCGGCGGCGTTCCTCCGCCGCGACCCGCGCCAACGCGGTGTTCAACTCGGAGCCAAGCGATTGCAATTCCACCGATTTCGCCGCATCCCGCGCCACTGCGTCATCGAGCAGCGCCTGTAGGTTCCCCAGTTGCGCGCGCAGTTCCGCGACTTGCTGGTTCAACAACTCAGTCTGCCGCTGCGCCGCCGCGCTCACGGCTTTCTCCTCGGCCAGCGTCTCTTCGGCCTGCGCCAAAAGGGCAGCGCGGCGTTCGGCGGCAGTGGTCTTATCCTCGGCCAAAGTCTCCGCCGCGATTTTTGCCGCCAGCGCCTGCGCCAGACGTTCGCGCAGGTCCTCTTCGGTGCCTTCTGCGGCGTCCAACTCTTCGGCGAGCGCGGCGCGCTCGGCCTCCAGACCCGCGCCGCTCTCCTCCAGCCGCTCCATCCGCAGCAACGCTGCGGCAAGCTCACTGTCGAGATCGCTGCGCGCCGCGCGGGCAGCGGCCAAAAGAGTCAGCGTCTCTTCGGCCTTCTTGCGCTGCGTCTCAAGCGAGAGGGTCATGGCCGTCAATTCCGCATCCGCATCCTCCAGCCGGTCGCGCAGGGCCTGCGCCGCTGCGGCTTCGGCCAGACGGGCGGCTTCCTCGGCGCTGAGCGCCTCTTCGGCCTCCGCCACCTCGGCATTGAGGGCGTCGACTTCGGCCTCGGCTTCGGCGTTTTGCGCCCGCAGATCGGCCACCAGCGCATCCAACGCCTCGCGTTTCGCGGCGGCAAGCCGGGCCGTTTCTGCCTGCGCGTCGATCTCCTCCCGCGCGGTGCTAAGCGCGAGGTTCAGCGCCTCTTGCTCATCCAACAGCGCGGCTTCGCGGTCTTCCAAATCACCGATGCGCGCCTGATCTTCCGCCTGCGACGCCAAGAGCGCGGCCACCCGCGCCTCAAAGCCGGTGATCTCGGCCTCCGCCGCCTGCAAGGCAGCCGCTTGCGCTTCGCGTTCAGAGGTCAGCCCGGCGATCACCGCCTCTTGCCGCGACACCTCATCACGCGCGTCGTTTAGCGAGGCATTCAGCGCGCCGAGCCGAGCCTCCAAACGCGCGGTGGTGCGTTCCTCGACGCCAAGCGCTTGGGAAAGGGCCGCGACCTCTCCGGCCAGTTCGTTAAGCTCGCTTTCCTGCCCGCTGATCCGCTCTGTCAGGACGAATTGCACCACCATGAAGATGGTCAGCACGAACATCAGAACCAGCAAGAGCCCGGTCATCGCATCGACGAACCCCGGCCAGATGGAGCCCTGAAACCGTGCGCCTGTCCGCCGGGAAAGTGCCATTACTGGTCCCCGCCACCGGGAATATCGCTGGCCCGCAGGCGGCGGGCCTCAGGGGCGCGGTGCCCGGAGAGCGCCTTGGCCAGCAAAGAGATATCCTTGCGCAATTCGGCCATGGTTTCCTGCCGCCCGGCAGAAATCTCTTCCAAGATACGCAGCATCTGCACGTCGATGGAGCGCAGGCGCATCCGGCTTTCTGCGTCGATCCCTTCGCCCGCAACCTGACCTTCGAGCGTGGCGATCAATCGGTCTTGCCCATCTGCCACCCGCTCCAGCGCGCTGTTGGTGGTCGTGTCATGTTCCATCCGCGTGGTCATCCGGTCCACGGCATCGGCCAGCTTGCCCAGCTTGTCGTCGACCATGGCGCGGCTGACGTCTGATTGGGTGAACATCTGCTGCATTTCAGCCATCTGTTCGACCATCTGATCCATCACGCTGGCCATGATGTTCTGATCGCTCACATCGTCGCCCGAGGTCAGCCCGACCCGCGTGATGGAACTCAGCCAATCTTCCAGCTCTTGATAAAAGCGGTTTTGCCCGTGGCCCGCAAAAAGCTCCAACAGCCCGACGACGAGAGAGCCCGCAAGCCCCAGAAGCGAGGAGCCGAAGGCCACGCCCATGCCGCCCAACTGCGCCTCTAGCCCGGTCATCAGACGGCCAAAGACATCGACGCCCGCCTCCCCCTCACCGGGGGCGAGGGAGCGGATCGTATCGACCACCGCCGGAACGGTCGTGGCCAGCCCATAAAACGTCCCCAGAAGGCCGAGGAAAATCAACATATTGACGATATAGCGCGTGATCTCGCGCACTTCGTCGATGCGCGAGGCGACGGAATCGAGGATCGACCGGGTGGAGGTCGTACTGACCTGCATCCGCGCGCCACGCTGGCGCAGAAGAGACGCCAAAGGCGCCAGCAATTGCGGCGGTTTGGCATCGGGTTCGGCATTGCCAGCGGCGAAATCCTCGATCCAGCGGACCGAGCCGATAAGCTGCATCACCTGATAGAAACAGGCCAGCACACCGACGATGAAGACAAAGATGATGACCCCATTCAGCCATGGGTTCGCGGCAAAGATCGGCAGCACCCGGGGCAGCGCCAGAAAGACCCCGGCCCCCGTGAGGCCGAGCGCGATCAGCATCAGAGAAATCTGACGCACCGGTTGTGAAAACTGCGGTTTTGCCTTGCGGTCTGGCTGTGCCATGCGGCCTTTCCTGACCCTTTGTTCTGCTCTTGCCGCAGCTTACACTGAAACGGCAAAGAGTTGCCAAGTTTTTATGAGGTCAAAGCCTTCACCCGGTCATGCAACCACTCCAACGCGGGGTCATGCAAGCCCACTTCGGACAGATGCACGGCAGTGTTGATTAAATACTCGGTATTGGGCCCGCGTCCGCCTACGGCGCGGGCAATGATCTGCGCTTGTTCTTCCAAGGGCAGGCCACCGCAATATTGATCATGCGCCGCGTCGATCACATAGGTCACCGCCTCCACGTCGCGGCCATCGGTCAGATGCACGGTGAGGTTTTTCTCGACATAGGCCGAAGAGATCAGCTCACGCTCGCGCAGGTACTCCAGCGTCTGCGCCTCATGCCCCGCAGCCACCCGCATCGCCATGCCTTCGCAGGCCGAGCGGACGGATTCGTCGAGCGCCAGCACCAGCCCCGGCTGTTCGACCGTGCCCCGGTGATGGATCGAGCGCATGCAGAACGAACGGGCATAGCCCGGCAGCGTGGCGATCACGCTTTCCGCTACCTCGAATCCGGGGTTCCACAAGAGGCTGCCATAGCCAAATACCCACATTGTCATCCTGCTGGTCCTTTCTGCTGGCCTTCGGTAAACCGCATCTGAAGCACGATTTGAAGGGCTATCGAAATGCGGAAATTGGTTTGGCTGCTGATTGTGCTCGCCGCACTTTGGGGCGCGTGGTGGGCTGCCGCCACGACGCAGATGCAAAGCACCCTGACCCGCCTGCTCGACACCCGCCGCGCGGCGGGTTGGGAGGTGACGCTCAAAGACATCGACAAAGCGGGCTTTCCCCTGTCCTTGCAAAACCGGCTGAGCGGGTTTGCCGTGGCAGACCCGGCCCGCGGTCTGGCATTTGAGGCCCCGCAGCTTGATCTCTCCGCCCCGGTCTGGTGGCCCGGTGATCTCTCGGCCCGCGCGCCTGTTGCGGCGGCCGACCTGCCCGCAGGCGCATTGCCCCTGACGCTGAAGATGCGCGACCTGCGCGCCGATCTGGAACTGCATCCCGGCACCTCGCTTCAACTGGAGGCGATGGAGCTTCGCAGCACGCATCTTGAGGTCGACGGGCCCGACGGGCTGCTGCTGGAGGCCGAAGAGCCGCGGATGCGGATCGCGCAATCGGGCAGTGCGGCGCGGGATTATGACATCGCGCTGCTGCCCGGCGGCATCACCCCCGGCCCCTTGCTGCGCAAGGTTTTGGGCGATGGCGCGGGCCAGCCCGGCGGGCAGCCGATCCTCTCGGCGCGGATGGCCGTGACCTTTGCCCACCCGCTGGACCGGCACAGCGCGATGGCAGGCACCCCGCCGCAGATCGACGCGCTGACGGTTGAGAATGTGGATGCCGCTTGGGGCGAGGTGGCTTTGGGCGCCGAAGGGGCGCTGACCTTTGACGCCGCGGGCATTCCCGATGGGGTGCTGAGCCTGCGGGTCACCAATTGGTCCAAACTGCTCGACGCGGGCGAACGTGCGGGCTTTCTGCCGCCGTCGATGCGCGGGCAGGTCGACACCATGCTGCGGCTGTTGGAAGCGCGGGGCGGCACGCCGGGCGGATTGGACCTCGACCTGATCTTTACGGATGGTCAGATGATGCTGGCGGGGATCCCGCTTGGCCCTGCGCCGCGGTTGGTTCAGCCCTAACGGCCGCTTAGCGGCAGTAGCTACCACTGCGATAGCGCGCCGTGTCGAAGTGAAAGTGGTCTTGGTGAAAGCGGTCCGCCTCTGGTCCCAGCACCGTGCCAAACGGCCCGCAGGCGCCCCGGTGCATCCGTCGCAAAGCCGCGCTGCTGCGCCGCGCGCGCCAGCCCTTCAACAGGCTGATCGTGCTGCCGTCCGCCAGCTCAAACCCGGAAATGTCGATCGCGCGGCCCTTGCCATGTTCGGAAATCTTACCCCCCTTGCGGTTGTTCCGCGTCCGGCAGGCGTAATGCGCGGCGACCTTGAGCTCCTTCAGCCCGCCGCCCTGCCCCGCCAAAGCTGGCACCGCCGATTGGCGCACCCATGTGTTCAGCGCCTTTGCCGTGGTGCAATCCATCACCGCCGCGGTGCTGAGCCGGATGCCCGAGACCGAGCGTATCTTGACCGCATTCTCAACCCCGCAACCGTTGATCCGGCCCGGCACCCGGCCCACCCGCGTGCCCTGTATCGCCAGATCGCCGCAGACCGCGCCCTTGGCCAACATCCGCTGCCGCGCACGGGCGGCCTGTTCGACCTTTGCACTGCGCAGGGTGGGACGGAGCGATGCTTTCATCCCCTGCCCGCCCTCGGCGGCGGCACGGGCGGCGGGGTCACGTTCGGGCGGGGCGATCGCGCCGCCGGGGGCGACGCTGACCGGCAAGCTATCCCCCTGCTGACGCGCCACGGGGCGCTCAGAACTGTCCGGCCCCGCAGCCAAGGCGATTTGCCCCAGCATGATCAGCGGCAGGACAGCCCAGCCCCTCATGACTTGGGCGCGCCCCGGCCAAAATCGGGCGCGTCGGTATCCTGCCCCGCCTCGATGATGCCGCGCCGGATCGCGCGGGTACGAGTGAAATAGGCGTGCAGATGATCGCCGTCGCCGGTCCGAATGGCGCGTTGCAGGGCGAAAAGCTCTTCGGTGAAGCGGCCAAGGATTTCCAGCGTCGCGTCCTTGTTGGTCAGAAAGACATCGCGCCACATCGTGGGATCACTCGCCGCGATCCGGGTGAAGTCGCGGAAACCGGCGGCGGAATACTTGATCACCTCGCTGTCGGTCACCCGGCGCAGATCGTCGGCGACGCCCACCATCGTATAGGCGATGAGGTGCGGCGCGTGCGAGGTGACGGCCAGCACCAGATCATGGTGTTCGGCATCCATCTCCTCCACATTGGCACCCGCCCCTTCCCAGAGCGCGCGCAGCCGCGCGATGGCGTCTTTGTCGGTGCCTTCCACGGGGACCAGCAGGCACCAGCGGTTGTCGAAGAGCTCGGCAAAGCCGCTGCGCGGGCCGGAATGCTCGGTCCCCGCCAGCGGGTGGCCGGGGATGAAATGCACGCCGTCGGGCAGATACGGCCCCACCTGCGCAATCACGTCGGCCTTGACCGAACCCACATCCGTCACCGTGGCACCGGGTGCGAGATGCGGCGCGATCTCGGCGGCCACGGCGCCCATGACGCCCACCGGCACGCAGAGCACCACCAGATCGGCGCCCGCGACAGCCTCGGCGGCACTGTCGCAGACCCGGTCGCAGAGGCCGATCTCGCGCGCCGTGGCGCGGGTCTCGTCGCTGCGGGCATAGCCGGTGACTTCGCCCGCCAGACCGCCGCGCTTCATCGCCCAGAACAGTGAGGAGGCAATCAGCCCCAACCCAATGAGGGCGACCCTGTCATAGACCTGCGCCATCAGTTGCCCCCTTTGAACTGCCGCACGGCATGGACGACGCGGCGGCAGGCGCTTTCATCGCCCACGGTGATGCGCAGACAGTTGGGCAGGTTGTAGCCCGCCACCCGGCGCACGATCAGCCCTTGGGTCTTGAGGTAGTCGTCACAAGCCTCGGCCTCGGCCTGATTGGCGAAGCGGGCCAGCACGAAATTGGCGAGCGAGACGTCCGAGGGCACGCCGATCTCGGCCAGCGCATCGGCCAGCCACGTGCGCCAGCGGGCGTTCTCGGCCCGGCAATGGTCGGTATAGGCGCGGTCGCGCATCGCCGCCTCGGCGGCGTTGAGTGCGGCCTGCGACAGGTTGAAAGGACCGCGCACGCGGTTCAGCACGTCGATCACATGGGCTGGCCCATAGCCCCAACCGATGCGCAGCCCGCCCAGCCCGTAGAGCTTTGAGAAGGTGCGCGTCATCACCACGTTGTCGCGGCGGTCCACCAAGGCGGCGCCGCCGTCATAGCCCTCGACATATTCGGCATAGGCCCCGTCGAGCACCAGAAGCGCCTGCGGCGGCAGGGCTTCGGCCAGACGTTCAAGCTCGGCCAGACCGATCATCGTGCCGGTGGGGTTGTTGGGGTTGGCGATGAACACCAGCCGCGTCGCCTCGGTGCAGGCGGCGAGGATGGCATCGACATCGGTCACCCGCTCACGCTCGGGCACCTCGACGGGCGTAGCCCCCGCGGCGAGGGCGGAAATGCGGTACATGGCAAAGCCGTGCTCGGTGTGCACGACCTCGGTGCCCGGACCGGCATAGGCTTGGCAGAGAAAAGCGATGATCTCATCCGAACCCGCGCCGCAGATGATCCGCTCGGCATCGAGGTCCAGCACCTCAGCAATGGCGGCGCGCAGGGCGCTATGGTCGGAGGATGGGTAGCGATGCAGGTCATAGGCCGCGCGACGATAGGCTTCGACGGCGGCAGGGCTGGGCCCCAGCGGGTTCTCGTTCGAGCTGAGCTTGACCACATTCTCAAGGCCCGCGACATGCGCCGCACCCCCTTGATAAAGGTCGATCTCCATAATGCCCGGTTGCGGTGCGATCTGTGTCATCTCGCTCTCATCCTCACGCTACTGCCGCCCTTCTATCGGGGGTGTCGCGGTGATGCCAGAATCATTCTGCATCCTCGGCGCCAGCGGACAGGCTGTTGCCCTGCTGCCGCCGCCCTGCGCAAAAAGAAAAGGCCGCGCGGTTTGCACCACGCGGCCTTTGGTATTCGACAGGCGAAGAAGCTTAGTTCTTCGCGTAGAATTCCACGACGAGGTTCGGCTCCATCACAACCGGGTACGGCACGTCGCCGAGGCTCGGTGTGCGCACGAAAGTCGCGGTCATTTTTGAGTGGTCACACTCCAGGTAGTCCGGCACGTCACGCTCGGGCAGTTGCACGGCTTCGAGAACCGAGGTCAGCTGCTTGGAACGGTCACGCACTTCGATCACGTCACCCTCTTTCACGCGGTAGGAGGGGATGTTGACCTTGCGGCCGTTCACTTTGACGTGGCCGTGGTTCACGAACTGGCGTGCAGCGAAAACTGTCGGCACGAACTTGGCGCGGTAGACAACGGCGTCCAAACGGCGCTCGAGCAGGCCGATCAGGTTCTCACCGGTGTCGCCCTTGACGCGCTCGGCTTCGCCGTAGATGCGGCGGAACTGCTTCTCGGTCAGGTCGCCATAGTAGCCCTTGAGCTTCTGCTTGGCGCGCAGCTGGATGCCGAAGTCCGACATTTTGCCCTTGCGGCGCTGGCCGTGCTGGCCGGGGCCATATTCACGACGGTTCACCGGGGACTTCGGACGGCCCCAGATGTTTTCGCCCATACGGCGGTCTAGTTTGTGCTTGGCAGCTGTGCGTTTTGTCACGGCTGATCTCCTTTATAAAGCCCCGAGGGGCGGTAAAGGGCGTTGTCCTTTGGCCGAAGCCCGACAGGCTTCCCCTTGCGGGGTCCACCAACACCAATGAAGGGGCGCTTATACGGGGCCATGGCGGGGAGTCAACGGGGGATTTTCGGCGAATTTGATCCGCCCCGCCCCTAACGTGCCATCGCAGCGCAGGGCGCGTGGCGGTGACAGGTCAGGATATGATCGTTCACCAGCCCGCAGGCCTCCATCCAGGCATAGGTGATCGTCGGCCCGCAGAACTTGAAACCGGCTTTCTTCAAGTCTTTGCTCACCTGCTCGGACAAGGCCGTCTTCGGCGGCACCTCGGCCTGTGTGGCAAAGCGGTTTTGCAGCGGTTTGCCATCGACATAGCGCCACATGAAGGCGTCGAACCCCTCGCGCGCCTCCAACTCCTGCCAGGCCCGCGCGTTGGTGATGGCGGCCTCGATCTTGCCCCGGTGGCGGATGATGCCCGGATCACTCAGCAGGCGCAGCACATCCGCCTCGCCCCATTCGGCGATCTGATGCGGGTCGAACCCGGCAAAGGCCGCACGGAAATTATCGCGTTTTTTAAGGATCGTGATCCAGCTCAGCCCCGCCTGAAACCCGTCAAGGATCAGCTTCTCCCAAAGCGCGCGGCTGTCGTATTCGGGCACGCCCCATTCGGTGTCATGGTAGGCTTGGTAAATCGGGTCATCCCCGGCCCAGTCACAGCGCTGCATCTTCGGCCCCCCTCTGCGCGATCCACCGCGGAAATCGCCGCCGATTAAGACCGTATTATCACCTTTGCGCCCATACCAATTGCAGGACAGCAAGAGAGTACCGCCGTGCCCCGTCGATTCCAACGCCCTTTCGCCGACGTTCCCCCCGGTGGGGACAGCCCGCTGAACCATGCGGTGATGCAGCGCGATGCCGCGACGCTTGAAATGGTGCGGGAGGCTGTGGCCCATCGCCAAACGCTGCTGGCGTTCCAGCCCGTCATGCTGGCCAGCGATCCGACAAATATCGCCTTTCACGAGGGGCTGATCCGCCTGCTTGATCCTACGGGTCGCGTGATTCCGGCCAAGGATTTCATGCCCGCGATCGAGGACACGGATACCGGGCGGCAGGTGGATGTTCTGGCCCTGCGCCTGGGGCTGAACGCGCTGCACCACCATCCCGGCCTGCGGCTGTCGATCAATATGTCCGCCCGCTCCATCGGGTATCAGGAATGGACTCGCGTCTTGCGCCACTGGCTGGCCCGCGACGCGACCTTGGGCGAACGGCTGATCCTTGAGATCACGGAAAGCTCTGCCATGATGGTCCCGGAACTGGTGACAAGCTTCATGAACCAGTTGCAGCCTCACGGCATCTGCTTTGCCATGGATGATTTCGGGGCGGGGCAAACGGCGATCCGCTATTTCAAGGATTTCTACTTTGATGTCCTGAAGCTTGACGGGCAGTTCATCCGCGGCATCGCCACCAACCCCGACAACCGCGCCCTGACCGCCGCACTGATGTCCATCGCCACGCATTTCGACATGCTGACCGTGGCCGAATGCGTGGAGAACGCCGCCGATGCGGCGGTGCTGACCGAGATGGGCGTCGATTGCCTGCAAGGCTACCACTTCGCCGCGCCAACCACCCGGCCCCCATGGCTGAATTTCGACCGGGTGCGGGCCACCGGCTAGGCCCGCGCGGGCAGGCCGCCGGGGCTGCGGCGGCGGGCTGCCTGCTCAGTTGCCGCATTGCAGCGCATCCGCTATCACTACCTCAGAGGGACGGGAGCGCCCACGCCCGACGATGGCGCGTGTCGGTGTGCCCCCGCCCAACAAGGTAGAGGAAAGTCACATCATGACCAATGTCGTCATCGCATCCGCCGCCCGGACCGCCGTGGGCAGTTTCGGCGGAGCGTTCGCCAATACGCCCGCCCATGACCTTGGTGCCGCCGTTCTGAAAGAACTGGTGGCCCGCGCCGGGGTGGACCCGTCCGAAGTCTCCGAGACCATTCTGGGGCAGGTGCTGACCGCCGCCCAAGGTCAGAACCCGGCGCGTCAGGCGCATATCAACGCAGGGCTGCCGAAAGAGAGCGCAGCTTGGGGCATCAACCAGGTCTGCGGCTCGGGCCTGCGCGCCGTGGCGCTGGCGGCCCAGCATATCCAACTTGGTGACGCGAACATCGTGGCCGCTGGCGGGCAAGAGAACATGACCCTCAGCCCCCATGCGCAAAACCTCCGCGCGGGCCAGAAAATGGGCGATTTGCAGTTCATCGACACGATGATCCGCGACGGTCTCTGGGATGCGTTCAACGGCTACCACATGGGCCAAACCGCTGAGAACGTGGCCGAGAAATGGCAGATCAGCCGTGACCAGCAAGACGAATTCGCCGTCGCCTCGCAAAACAAGGCCGAAGCCGCGCAGAAGGCTGGCAAATTCGCCGATGAGATCGTTCCCTTCACCATCAAGACCCGCAAGGGCGAGACGGTCGTCGACCAGGACGAATACATCCGCCACGGCGCCAATATCGAAGCGATGCAGAAGCTGCGCCCGGCCTTCACCAAGGACGGCTCCGTCACCGCGGCCAATGCCTCGGGCATCAACGACGGTGCGGCAGGTGCGCTGCTGATGAGCGCGGATGAGGCCGAAAAGCGGGGCATTCAGCCGCTGGCGCGGATCGCCTCCTATGCCACCGCCGGTCTCGACCCGTCGATCATGGGCGTCGGCCCCGTCTATGCATCGCGCAAGGCGCTGGAGAAAGCCGGTTGGTCGCCCGAAGACCTTGATCTGGTGGAAGCCAACGAAGCCTTCGCCGCACAGGCCTGCGCCGTGAACAAGGAAATGGGCTGGGATCCGGAAATCGTGAACGTCAACGGCGGCGCCATCGCCATCGGCCACCCCATTGGTGCCTCGGGCGCGCGGGTGCTCAACACCCTGCTGTTCGAAATGCAGCGCCGTGACGCCAAGAAAGGTTTGGCGACGCTGTGTATCGGCGGCGGTATGGGTGTTGCCATGTGCCTAGAGCGCCCCTAAGACTAAATCGGCGCGCAACTTTCTTGCGCGCCGATACATGCATTTGCAAGAACATTACCTTGAGGGAGGGATTACATGTCACGCATCGCTTTGGTCACCGGGGGAAGTCGCGGGATTGGCGCGGCCATTTCGACCACGCTGAAGGACAAAGGCTATACCGTCGCCGCCACCTATGCCGGCAATGACGAAGCCGCCGCGAAATTCACCGAAGAGACCGGCATCGAGACCTACAAATGGAACGTGGCAGATTACGACGCCTCCAAAGCGGGGATCGAACAAGTCGAAGCCGAGCTTGGCCCCATCGAGGTGGTGGTCGCCAATGCGGGCATCACCCGCGACGCGCCCTTTCACAAGATGACCCCCGATCAGTGGAATGAAGTCATCGCCACCAATCTGACCGGCGTCTTCAACACGATCCACCCGGTCTGGCCCGGCATGCGCGAACGCAAGTTCGGGCGCGTCGTCGTGATCTCTTCGATCAACGGGCAAAAGGGTCAGTTCGCGCAGGTGAACTATGCCGCGACCAAGGCGGGCGATCTGGGCATCGTGAAGTCATTGGCCCAAGAAGGCGCCCGCGCAGGCATCACGGCCAATGCCATCTGCCCCGGCTATATCGCGACCGATATGGTCATGGCGGTGCCCGAAAAAGTCCGTGAAAGCATCATCGCGCAGATCCCCGCCGGGCGGCTGGGAGATCCCGAAGAAATCGCCCGCGCGGTGGCCTTTCTCGTTTCCGACGATGCGGGTTTCATCAATGGCTCGACGATCTCTGCCAATGGGGCGCAATTCGTCGTCTGACGGGACGATGTTCTGGAAATTTAATGGGCCAGTCTTTTCCAAAGACTGGCCTTTTTAATGGGAAAACAGAACCCGACTGCGTCCTTTACCAGCCGTCCAGCCTGCCGCCCCGCCAGAGCGGAACGACAGCGATCAAAAACGCCGCATTCCGCGGCGAGGGTCAGCTCGACAGGCGGCTAATCTCCTCTTTCAAACGCAGTTTTTCCTTCTTCATGGAAGCCACTTTCAAATCGTCCATACCGGGGGCGCGTTGCGCGGTTTCCACCGCCTCACTCATCGCCTGATGCTTGCGCTTCAGGGTGTCCAGATGTGCGTTCAAAGCCATACAATCCTCCATGATTGGTGTGTAGAATTTCAGTGGACCACAGCGCGACCCACAAGTCACGCGGCACCGCAGCATAGGGGTGAAGTTGGTAAAGAAACGCTTAAGAAGTAGGATAGACCAGCGGCGCCCCCCGGCGCAGGACCGCTTCGATTTCCGGCACATAGCTATCGCCGTCCCCCTCATGCCGCGCGCCACGGTGCATGACAAAGCTGTGATAGAGCCGAAAAGCACCGCGTCCGTTCTTGCGCGCACGCAAAAGAATCAACTCCGGCATCCTTCCCGCGCGCGAGGCGAGCGGCAGCACCTCGACCGATCCCATCTCATGCGGCAGCGCCGCCAGAATCTCGGGCAGCCGTTCGGCGCGATGGATAAAATGCGCCTGCCCTTTGGGCTTTAGCCGCCGCGCGGCGGTGCGGACCCATTGTCGCAGGGGCGTCGCCTCACCCAAGGCCGTCTCGCGCCCGGGATCGCGGGACTGGACCGAGGCGGCCCGGTCGAAATAGGGCGGATTGGCAAGAACGTGGTCAAATTGTCGCTGGCGCAGATGCAGGGGCATCTCGGTCAGATCAGCCTCCACCACCTCCAGCGCCGCGCCGCCATTGCGCCGCGCCAGTTCGGCATAGGCGGGTTGCAGCTCACAGCCCGTCAGCGTCAGCCCCGGCACCCGCGCCCCCAGACAAAGCACCGCCGCACCGGCCCCGCAGCCAAGCTCCAACACGCTTTGCCCTGCCTTGGCCTCGATGCTCGCGGCCAGCAAAACCGGGTCCACCCCGGCACGATAGCCCCGACCCCGGCGCGGCTGCCAGAGGTGCAGCTTGCCGCCGAGAAAAGCGTCGCAGGTCAGGTCGTCTTCGGTGAAACGGGTCACAGCCCCAGCGGAATCTCATTGTCGCGCATCACCCGCAGGGCGGCGTCATGGTCATCAGGATGCACCATCAGGCGGCGCGGGAAAATCCCGATGCCTCCTTCGAGCACGCTCATGTTTACGTCCATTTCAAAGCAGTCTATATCCTCCCCCCTGAGAAGGGCGGTGGCAAAGGCGATGATGGTCATGTCGGTGCTGCGCAAAAGTTCCTTCATATCAAAGATGTAGAGCCGGATCACCGGCATGTCGAGCGGGACGCGGGAAATGATGATGAAAAGTGATGCAACGGGCAAACCGCACGACCGCATGGCGGCCTATCTAAGCGATGATATGGCGGCGGTCAGCGCCCTGATCCGCGAGCGGATGGCGTCGAAACACGCGCCCCGCATCCCCGAGGTCACCGCCCATCTGGTTGAGGCGGGCGGCAAGCGCCTGCGCCCGATGCTGACGCTGGCCGCGGCCCGGATGTGCGGCTATGACGGGCCCTATCACGTCCATCTGGCCGCCACGGTTGAGTTCATTCACACCGCGACCCTGCTGCACGACGATGTGGTGGACGAAAGCGCCCAACGGCGCGGGCGGCCCACGGCGAACCTTCTGTGGGACAACCAGTCGTCGGTGCTGGTGGGGGACTACCTCTTCGCCCGCAGCTTCCAGTTGATGACCGAGCCGGGCTCGATGCCCGTCATGCGCATCCTGTCGAACGCCGCCGCGACCATCGCGGAGGGGGAGGTGCTGCAACTGACCGCGGCGCAGAATCTGGCCACGGATGAACAGGTCTATCTGCAAGTCGTGCGCGGCAAGACGGCGGCGCTCTTCTCAGCCGCGACTGAGGTGGGCGGCGTGATCGCCGATGCGCCGGAGGATCAGGTCACGGCGCTCTATGACTATGGAGACGCCCTTGGCATCGCCTTCCAGATCGTCGACGATCTGCTGGATTATCAGGGTGATACAGGGGCCACGGGCAAGAACGTCGGTGACGATTTCCGCGAGCGCAAGCTGACCCTGCCGGTGATCAAGGCCGTGGCCAAGGCCGACGAGGATGAGCGCGCCTTTTGGACCCGCACCATTGAGAAGGGCAAACAGGAAGAGGGCGACCTTGACCATGCGCTGATGCTTTTGGCCAAACACGACACGCTCACCGCGACGCGGCGCGATGCCTGTGACTGGGCGGAGAAGGCCAAAGCGGCGCTTGCCCCCCTGCCCGACCACGAGTTGAAAGACATGTTGATCGATCTGGCCGACTACGTCGTCGCCCGGATCAGCTAAGCGGCCAAGATCGGCGCGGCGGCGACCCACCATTGCGGCGCGGCCTTGGCGATGCGATGGGCGGCGGCTTCTGCCTGCGCTGCCGTGGCGTAGAGGCCGAAACAGGTCGCGCCCGAGCCGGACATCCGCGCCAGCGCCGCATCGCTCAGCGCCTCCAGACAGACCCCGATGATCGGCTCCCGCGCGATGGCGGGGGCGGCAAGGTCGTTGCGCTGCGCGGTCAGAAATTCGATGAAATCGGAAAAGCCCGCGAACTTCGGGATCACCTCCGGCATCGGCGGCTGGTTCTTGTCGCTGAGCGCCGAGAAGACAGCGGGCGTCGGCACATCGACACCAGGGTTTACCAGCACCATATGGCAAGGCGGCAGCGCGGAGAGCGGCGTGAGGACCTCCCCCACCCCCTGCATCCGCTGCGGGCCGCGTGTCAGACAGACCGGCACATCTGCCCCGAGCTGCGCCGTCTCTTCGGGCAGCGGAACGCCCCAATGCGCCGCAAGCAGCTCCAAGGCCGCCGCCGCATCGGCAGAGCCGCCCCCGATCCCCGCCGCTGCGGGCAGGTGTTTCTCAAGATGCAGTGCGGCGCCACGGCCCGCGCCTGCGTCCAGCATCTCTGCCGCGCGCAGGACAAGGTTGCGCACATCGGTCGGCACCCCTTCGGCCCGCGGGCCGCTGACCGTCAGGGTCAGATCATCCGCGGCAGCCACACACAGCCGATCGCCCACACCAGCCCGCACCACCAGCGAATCCAGCAGGTGATAGCCGTCGGCCCGCTGGCCGGTGCAATGCAGGGTCAGGTTCACCTTGGCCCAAGCCATCCGCGACGCCGCAGCGCCGGGGTCGGCGGGCGCCCCATCCTTCGAAAGGCTCATTCGTCCGCAGCAACCTTGAGCGGGGCCGCGCCCTCTTCGGCCAGCACGGCATCGAGCCCCACTTCCAGCTTGCGGCGCATCCGCTCGGGGTCGGCCTCCGAATCCGCATCCGTCAGGTCAACGAAAGAGAGCGCCCGGCGCCACTGGAATTCGGCCTCGCGCTTGCGGCCCACGGCCCAGTAAACATCCCCGAGGTGATCGTTCACCACCGGATCGACCGGCTCCAACTCGACCGCGCGTTCCATCTGCTCTACCGCCTCATCGTAGCGGTCAAGGCGGTAAAACACCCAGCCCAGCGAATCGACGATATAGCCACTGTCGGGGCTGGCGGCGACGGCGCGTTCGATCATCTCTAGCGCCTCGTCCAAGTTGCGCTGCTGTTCGACCAGCGAGTAGCCGAGGTAGTTCAACACCTGTGGCTGTTCGGGGTTCAACTCAAGTGCGGCGCGGAAATCGGCTTCGGAGCCTTCCCAATCGCCGCTGCGTTCCTTGGCGATGGCGCGGGCGTAGAACAGCACCCAGCGGGCGCGGGCGGTTTCGGGCGTTAGCGCGAGCGCTTGGTCGTAGGAGGCGATGGCCGCCTCATAGTCCTCTTCGGCCCGCAGCATATCGCCTAGCGTGGAATGCACCACGGCCAGATCACCATGGCTGCGCGCGAGCTGTTCCAGCACTTCGATGGCCTGCGCGGTCTTGCCCGAGCGACGCAGCGCATCGGCGCGGCCCAGTTCGGCGGCGTGATAGGCCGGGCTGTCGGCAGGCAGGGATTTATATTCGGCAATCGCCAGATCATGCTCGCCAAGGTTCTCCAACAGGCTTGCCGTCAGCAAAAGCGCATCAACATGGTCCGGGCGCAGGTAACGCGCGATGCGCGAATAGAGCAGAACGTAATAGTCCCCCGCCGCCTCATTGCGCAGCACGGCGGCGAAGGTGAAAAACACCTCGGCCATGCCCGCTTGGGCGTTGGGCATATGGCTGAAGGGCGCGGGCGTTTCCTGCTGCAAACCTTCGATGAGCCGCGCGATTTCAGGATCGCTATCCGTGCCAAAACCGTCAGAGAGCACGGCCAGCGCATCCTCGCTGCGCCCCAATTGGCCAAGGATCTCGGCATGGGCCATCACGCCGCGCCGGGTCTGGCCTGCGGCCCCTGCCTCACCACTGGCAAAGATCGCCTCCGCCCCTTCGAAGTCGCCCACGCTCGCCAGCGCGAGGGCCTTGTGATACATCACGAAGCCCTGCATCCCGGCCTCTTCGCTCAGGCTGTCGAAAGCCTTTATCGCGGCGGTTACATCGCCCGCCCCCATATGCGCCCAAGCCTGCACCAGCCCGCCGACCCAAGGGCCGATGGCCGAGGTATCGCGTTCAAGCAGGGCCATGTAATCGCCCTCTTTCGCCAAGGCGGCCACGAGGGTCATCTCGGCCACCTGGCTCTTGGTGCCGAGGGTGATCATATTGCGTGCCAGCGGCAGCGCCTTGTCCACCCGCCCGAGCGAGAGATAGGACAGCACCGCGCTTTCCATCAGTTCGATGTTCTTAGGGTCCCGCGCCAGCGCTTCGGTGTAATAGCGCGCGGCCTCGGGGTAGTCGCTGTTCACGGCAGCATGACGCCCCGCCAGATAGGGGCCCGCGACCGATTGCGCCATCAGCGGCGCCGACAGGCCGATGCAAAGCGCCGCAACGCTGGTGAAACCTAGGACATTCCGAAACATGCAAACCGCCTCATATCGCTTTGCTCGCAGGCTATCATCTTCGTGCCGGGGCGCAATGGCGGGGCGGTGATGTCGCCCATGGCCGACAGGTTTTCGCCGAAAAGACGAAAAAGACCGACACGCCTGCGCGTGCCGGTCCTTTAATTGCGCCTTTGGCGATGGCTCACATATTCGGGTAGTTCGGCCCGTCGCCGCCCTGCGGGGTGGTCCAGACGATGTTCTGCGTCGGATCCTTGATATCGCAGGTCTTGCAATGCACGCAGTTCTGGAAGTTGATCTGGAACCGCGTCTCGCCGGTTTTGTCATCCTCGACGAACTCGTAAACCCCCGCCGGGCAATAGCGGGCCGAGGGGCCCGCGTATTTCGGCAGGTTCACCTCGACCGGAATGTTCGGGTCTTTCAGCTTGAGATGCGCAGGCTGGCTTTCCTCGTGATTGGTAAAGGAGAAGGCCACATTGGTCAGACGGTCAAAGCTGAGTTTGCCATCGGGTTTGGGGTAGTCGATCTTCTTGTGCTTATCCGCAGGCTCGGTCGCTTCGGCGTCCGATTTCCCGTGCCCGAGCGTGCCCAAGAGCGAGAAGCCGAGCGTGTTGGTCCACATGTCAAAGCCACCAAGCGCCAGCGACGCGGTGAGCCCGTATTTCGACCACAGCGGTTTCACGTTGCGCACCTTCTTAAGGTCCGTCGCGATCGGCCCTTCACGAACATCGGTCTCATATTCGGTCAACTCATCGCCGCCACGGCCCGCTTGGATCGCCGCATAGGCCGCCTCTGCCGCTGCCTTGCCCGAGAGCATGGCGTTGTGGTTGCCCTTGATGCGCGGCACATTGACCATGCCCACCGAACAGCCCAGCAGCGCCACGCCGGGGGCCACCATCTTGGGCATCGACTGATAGCCGCCCTCGGTGATCGCCCGCGCGCCATAGGCCACGCGTTTGCCGCCTTTGAGCAGTTCGGCCACCATCGGGTGATGCTTGAACCGCTGGAATTCCATGTATGGGAAGACATGCGGGTTCTTGTAGCCGAGGTGAACAACGAAGCCGACGTAAACCTGATTGTTCTCAAGGTGATAGATGAACGACCCGCCGCCCGCATTGCTGTTGAGCGGCCAGCCCATTGTATGGGTCACGGTGCCTTCTTTGTGCTTGGCGGGGTCGATCTCCCAGATCTCTTTCATGCCAAGACCGTATTTCTGCGGCTCTTTGCCCTCATCCAGCCCGTATTTCGCAATAACCTGCTTGCTGAGGCTGCCGCGCACGCCCTCGGAGAGGAAGACATATTTGCCGTGCAGCTCCATGCCCGGCTCATAGCTTGGGCCGGGGGTGCCATCGGCCTGACGCCCCATCTCACCGGCAACAACGCCTTTGACTTCGCCATTCTCGCCGAAAACCAGTTCCGAACAGGCCATGCCGGGGAAGACTTCGACGCCCAGTTCCTCGGCCTGTTCGGCCATCCAACGGCAGACATTGCCCATCGACACGATGTAGTTGCCGTGGTTCTTCATCAGCGGGGGCATCGGAAACTCGGGGATGCGCAGCTTGCCCGCCTCGCCCAGCAGGTAAAAGTTGTCTTCCTTCACCGGCACGTTCAGCGGCGCGCCTTTTTCCTTCCAATCGGGGATCAGCGCGTCCAGCCCGCAGGGGTCGAGCACCGCGCCCGACAGGATATGCGCGCCGACTTCCGAGCCCTTCTCCAGCACCACGACATTGCAATCGGCATCCAACTGCTTGAGCCGGATCGCAGCCGACAGGCCAGCAGGCCCGGCGCCGACGATCACAACGTCATATTCCATCGCTTCGCGTTCAATCTCGGCCATTTTGGTGCTCCCTCACGGCAAATTCGGTTTGGATTTGGCTAAACCACCGCCGCGCGCAATGCAATCGCGACCCTGCGTTTATTGCGCAAAACGTGGGCTCCACGACATAACATGACGCGCGACCTTGCGGATCGCCGGCTCTTCCCCCTTGAGGTAGTGCTGCCGCGCCCGGTTTCACCACTCAAGCGCTGCGGCCCGCACGGCGAAAACGGGACCGGATTGACGGCAGTCAACCGCCGATCCCGGGGCCGTTAGCCCCTTGCAATTGGCGGGCAGTTTGGGTCAGGTATCTGCCAAGTTAACACGCAATTGGCCGCCCCCCGGCGAAAACCCGGGTGCGGCCCTCATTATGTAGGCACACCGCCATGGAAAAAATCCCGATGACCCGCGACGGTCACACCGCGCTCGAAGTCGAACTCAAGCAGCTTAAAACGGTTGAACGCCCCGCCATCATCAAGGCCATCGCTGAGGCGCGTGAACATGGTGACCTGTCGGAAAATGCCGAGTATCATTCCGCCAAGGAAAAACAGTCTTTCATCGAAGGCCGCATCAAAGAGCTTGAGGGCGTGATCTCGCTCGCCGATGTGATCGACCCCAAGAAACTGTCGGGCTCGATCAAATTCGGCGCCACGGTGACGCTGGTCGATGAGGACACGGACGAAGAGAAAACCTATCAGATCGTTGGCGAATATGAGGCCAATATCGAAAAGGGTCTTTTGAACATCAAATCCCCTATCGCGCGCGCGCTGATCGGCAAGGAAGAGGGTGATTCCGTCGAGGTGCGCACCCCCGGCGGGCAGAAATCCTATGAGGTTCTCAAGATCGTCTACGCTTGAACGGGAAAGCTGACATGGCAGAGCCCGACGCTTCCGCATCCCCAGAGCAAGTCCCCCGCGCCCCGCGCGGCGGGACCGGCGCGGCACGGCCCACGCCGATGGGCATTTACGACCGGCCCAAGGCCAATAGCATCACCGAGATCGAGGTCATCGCGGGCGCGCTTTCGGCGCTCTGGCTGCTTGGCACGGCGATCTATTTCACCTTCATCCCCGCCGAGGTGCCCGAGGGCACGCCCGACAGCGGGCTGCGCGGGCTATTGATCCTGCTGGTGGTGATCATGCCCGTCGCGATGATCTGGGTCGGGGCCACCGCCGCCCGCGCCGGGCGGGTCATGCGTGAGGAAAGCCAACGTCTGCAAGCCGCGATCGACGCGATCCGGCATTCCTATATCTCGCAACAGCAGGGCAACAAACCGGCGGGCGAGGGCAGCATTGCCCGCAAGCTCGATGAACTCGCCGCCAGCGTCCGCAAGACCGAGATTGCGCTGGCCGGACTTCAGGGCCGCGATGCACCATCGCGCCCCGTCGATCCGGCCCCCGCGCCGACACCGCCCGCCGCAGAAGAGCAGCCGACGCTGGCCCTTGGCACGCAGGCGGGCGACAGCGCGCAGCCGCTCTCTGCCGAGGATTTCACCCGCGCCCTCAACTTCCCCGAAACGGCGGAGGATCAGGCCGGTTTCGACGCCCTGCGCCGCGCGTTGAAAGACCGGTCTGCCGCGCAGCTTGTACAGGCCGCGCAGGATGTGCTGACCCTGCTAAGCCAAGACGGCATCTATATGGACGACCTGCGCCCCGACCGCGCCCGCCCCGAAGTCTGGCGGCAATTCGCCAGCGGCGCGCGGGGCCGGACCATCGCGCCTTTGGGCGGCATTCGGGATCGCTCCTCGCTGGCGCTGGCCAATGCGCGGATGCGGCAAGACCCGATCTTCCGCGACGCCGCGCATCACTTCCTGCGCCGCTTTGACCGGACCTTTGCGGAATTCGAAAAACAGGCCACGGATGAGGAAATCTCGATGCTGGCCGATACCCGCACCGCCCGCGCCTTCATGCTGTTGGGCCGCTGCGCGGGCACCTTCGATTGACGCGCGGCCCTAGCCGGTAAAACTGCCGTAGGGGATGAAACGGACGGTATCGCCCGGCGCGATGTCGCGGGCGGCCTCGTCCAATTCGACCAGCCCTTCGGCCCAACTGAGCCCGCTGATGCGCCCCGACCCTTCGGAGGCAAAGACCTCGGCCCGGCCATCGCGCATCCGCGCGCGCAGGTATTCCCGCCGCCCGGCCTTTTTGCGCTTCTCGAAGGCGGCAGGCACGTCGAAACCCTGCGGCTCTTGCCAGCCGCCCCCGGCCAACAGCGCCATGGCGGGCCGGGCGAAGATCAGCGAACAGACCATCGCCGCCACCGGATTGCCCGGCAGGCCAAAGACCGGCACCCCCTGCCACATTCCAAGCGCCAAGGGCCGCCCCGGTTTCACCGCGATCCGCCAAAGCTGCATCGCCCCCGCTTCGGTCAGCAGGGCCGAGACGTGGTCTTCGTCCCCCGCCGATGCGCCGCCACTGGTGAGGATCACATCGACCTGCCCTGCCGCCGCGTCAAGCCGCGCGCGCAGCGCGGCGCGGTCGTCGGCCACGCGGCCCAGATCGACCGCCTCATGGCCAAAACCGGTGGCAAGTTGCAAAAGCATCGGGCGGTTGGCGTCGTAAATCTGCCCGTCGCGGGCCGCCGCGCCCATCTCGACCAATTCGTCCCCGGTTGAGATCACGCCGACCTTGAGCCTTTTGCGCAAAGACACCTCCGCCACCCCGGCGGCAGCCAGAAGCGCCAGTTCCGCCGGGCCGATGCGCGTGCCCGCGGCGAGGATCACGTCGCCCGCCTGCACATCCTCCCCTGCCTTGCGGGTGTTGGCCCCCTGTTTGACCGGCCCGTGAAAGCGCAGCACGCCCTCCTCAGCGGTCACATCCTCTTGCAAAATGACGGTATCGACGCCTTCGGGCAGTGCCGCACCGGTCAGCACACGGATCGCTTGCCCCGCAGGCACCGCACCGGGGCGGTCGCCCGCCGCCGCGCGGCCCGGCACCAGCGGCATTTCCTGCAGCCCCTCGCCCCGTCCTCCGGCAAAGCCATAGCCATCGACCGCCGTATTGGGCAGCGGCGGATTGGCGCGGATGGCGGTCACATCTTCGGCCAAGATGCGTCCCCCGGCATCGGCGGCGGGGCATGGCTCGGCCCCTGTCACCGCGTGAAGCCGCGCACGCAGCAGGTCCAGCGCTTCATTCACCGGGGTCCAATGGACGCCGGGGGGCAGGGCAAAACAGTCGTTGCGCAGGGGCGGCGGCGCGGTGCTGACGGGCGCCACCGGGACGGCGATCAGCCCCACTTCGCGCAGGATGAAATCGGCAATCGCACGGGTGTCGTTCAGGTCAAAAACAGGCCGGTCCATCTCAAGCGCCACGTCGCTGGCCACCGCCCGCACCGTCGGGTCATCCGGCGCGATCAGCGCGTTTCCGGTCTCGGCCCGGTGCGCTTCGACCTTGGGATGGCCATCGCGTTTGTAGCCTTCGATCAGCACCAGATCGACAGGCGAAAGCCGCGCCAGATGCGCGTCGAGCGGTGGCTCTTCGGCCCCGCGCAACTCATGCATCAAGGCAAAGCGCGCGCCGGAGGCCAGCAGCACCTCGCGCGCGCCCGCGACGCGGTGGCGGTGGCTGTCCTTGCCGGGGTGGTCCACGTCGAAAGTGTGATGCGCATGTTTGACGGTCGAGACGGTGAAGCCGCGCCCGGTGATCTCGGCCACCAACCGCTCCATCAATCCGGTCTTGCCCGCGTTCTTCCAACCGACGACACCGTAAACCCTCATGCCATCGCCTCTGCTTTCGCCAAATCCTCGGGCGTGTTCACGTTGAAGAAAGCGGCCTCATCGGGGAACAGCGCCTCGCGCCCATCGTGCTGTTCGGTCCAGAGCACCACCTTGCGCAGCCCGCCCGCCAAAGCGCTGCGCAGATCGTCGCGCAGCGCCACGGGCCAGAGGCCAAAGGTCGGATGCCGCGCCGTGCCGCGTTTGGCATCCGGCGTCGCGGCCAAGGCGAGCGGATGGGCCATATCATCAGCGGCGAGTAGCAGACGGGGAACCAGATCACAGGGGAAGAAAGGCGTATCGGCAGCGGCGGTCACAATCGTATCGGCCCCCTGTTCGGCGGCCCAGTCGAGCCCGGCCAGCACGCCCGCAAGCGGCCCGGCGAAACCCTCGATACTATCCGCCAGCACCGGCAGGCCCAGATCCGCAAAGCGCACCGCATCGCCATTGGCATTGAGCGCAAGTCCCGCGACCTGCGGCTCCAGCCGGTCGATCACCGAGGATAGCAGCGTGCCCTGCCCCAGCGGCAGCAAGCCCTTGTCACCGCCGCCCATACGAGTCGCCTGCCCGCCCGCCAGAATGACGCCAAGTGGTTGTTTCATCGCTTTATTCCTTCGCGCCCTTGCGCCCGCTTTTGCGCGGCTCTTCGGCCACGCTGGCCGGATCCGCATCGCGGATCAACCGCCCCTCCCCGGCCAGACAGGTAAAGCGCTGCCCGCGCATCCGCCCAATCAGGGTCAGGTTCACCTGCTGGGCGATCTCCACCCCCCAAGCGGTAAAGCCCGAGCGGGACGCCAGCACCGGAATGCCCATCATCGCCGTCTTGATCACCATCTCAGAGGTCAGCCGCCCGGTGGTATAAAGCACCTTATCCTCGGCCCCGACCCCTTCGGAAAGCATCCAACCCGCGATTTTGTCGACCGCGTTGTGACGGCCCACATCCTCCATATAGACCAAAGGCCGGTCGCCTTGGCAAAGCACCGTGCCGTGGATCGCCCCGGCCTCCAGATAGAGGCTCGGCGTGCGGTTGATCTTGGCCGCCAGCGCATAGAGGTCCGAGGTGCGCACCGGCGTATCGGGCAAGCTCACCTCCGCTAGCCCCTCCATCATATCGCCAAAGACGGTGCCCACGGCGCAGCCGCTGGTGCGGGTCTTGCGCTGCATCTTGTCTTCGTAATCGGTGGCCCGTTTGGTGCGGACGACGACGGTCTCAAGCTCTTCGTCGTAATCGACACCGGTGATCTCTTCGTCCGGGCGCAGCATCCCCTGATTGCGCAGAAACCCAAGCGCCAGATAGGCTGGGTAATCGCCAATGGTCATGGCGGTCACGATCTCTTGCCGGTTGAGGAATATCGTCAGGGGGCGCTCTTCGACCACATTGATCGCCACCTCGGCCCCGGTGTGATCCACGCCAGAGACGCTGCGCGTCAGCCGAACAGCAGTCGGATCCGGGGCGATCAGATAATTGCTAAGTTCATTGTCTCGGGCCAATTGTATCCCCCTGCGGTTAGGTCTAAGCCTTTGACATTATATTTAAGAGTTCGCCATGGCCATCACCACCACCAAATCCGCCTATCGCAAAGGGATCGTCGACGCGCTGCCCTTCGTGCTGGTGATCATCCCCTTCGCCTCGCTCTTTGGCCTATTGGCGACCGAGGCCGGGTTGAACGTGTTCGAAACGCTGACCTTTTCGATCGTGGTGATCGCCGGGGCCGCGCAGTTCACGGCGCTGCAACTGCTGCAAGAAGACGTGCCCACGGCGATCATCCTCGCCTCTGCACTGGCGGTGAACCTGCGCATGGCGATGTATTCGGCCTCTCTCACCCCGTGGATCGGCGGCGCGCCACTGTGGCAGCGGGCGCTGGCGGCCTATATGACGGTCGATCAATCCTATGTCGCCGCGATGACGCAATATGAGCGCGACCCTCAGATGACGGTGCCGCAGCGCATGGCCTATTTCTTTGGGACCGTGACGCCGGTGGTGCCGCTTTGGTATATCTTCACGCTGATCGGCGCGATGGTCGGCTCCAGCGTGCCGGATAGCTGGGCGCTGGACTTCGCCATCCCGATCACCTTCCTTGCCATGATCGCGCCGATGTTCCGCACGCTGGCCCATGTGGCGGCGGCGGTCGTGGCGGTGGTCGTGAGCCTTTTCGCCGTCGAGGTGCCCTATGCGCTTGGGCTGATCATCGCGGGGCTCGCGGGCATGATCACCGGCGCGCAGGTCGAGGCGTGGATGGAACGGCGCAAACCGGGGAGCATGGCATGATGATCGATAGAACCGCACTTTGGGTCGTGATCATCGGCCTCGGGCTGGGCAGCTTTTTCCTGCGCTTTGTCTTTACCGGATTGGTCGGCAACAAACAGATGCCCGCATGGCTTTTGCGGCATCTGCGCTATACCGCTGTGGCGATTCTGCCCGCGCTGGTGGCTCCGCAGGTGATCTGGCCTTCGGCCACCGGGGGGCAATTCGATCTGCCGCGCGTTACCGCGGCGGCGGTGACATTGGGCGTGGGGCTGGTGACCAAGAACGTCCTCGCCGCGATCCTGTCGGGGGCCGCGGCGCTTTATGGGATGCTCTATCTGGTGGGGTAAGCGCGGGCGCTACTGTTGGGCCAGTTGCGCCGCGCGCAGGGCGTCGATCACATCGCCCTCATCGTCTTCGTAATATTTTGTCGTGGTGACGCCCGGCAGGGCCTCGAACCGCTCTTGCAGCTTGACGGGATAGTAGGTCGACCCAATGCTTTGAAACCCCGGCAACTGGCTGAGAATGCCGCTGGTGGCATTGGCGCAAAAGGCACCGGGCACCGCGCCATGGGCGGTCACCAGTTCAAGCGCGCGTTCGGCCACCCCGGGGCTGACGGGGATTTCCTGACTGACCACATGAAAGGTGCTGCGCGCATGGGCGGATTTATAGGCTTGCAACCAGGCAGGCGTCACCCCGTAGAGCACATCGCCCCGCTCGGCCATCCGCGCATCCCGAAACGACCCCGCGGGGTCAAAGATCACCCGCTGCGAGCCGTTCACCATCAGCGCGCTATGGCCGCCGCTGCCGGTGCGGTTGTTCACCATGGTCATCAATGTGAGGGACGGCGGCTCGGGCGCGCGGTAGGCTGCACGCGCCACAACGTCGGGCGGGCTATCGGGGCTTTGATCCACCGAACAGCCAGCCAGAACGCCAATAAGTGCAATCGACGCTAAGAGAGTTCTCAAACCGTTACCCTCGCGCCTAGGGATAGGACGTGATCAACCGGCAAAGATCGCCAACAGAACAAGGATCGCGAGGATGACAACGGTGCCGCGTGTCACGAAGGACATGAATCCGTCAAAGGTCTTTTGCTGCTCTTCGTAATTCATGCTGCCGTGTTCATGTTCAGCCATTTTCGTCTCCCTAAGACAATTTGTTGGCGCTGATTAACCTATTCGCATCACCCTGTCACGGGGGATTGATGCGCAGAAAACCATACTAGCTTTGCGCAGAACCACGCGCTATAGGGGAATCTTACACTTCCCCGCACGTTATAGAGTCTCTCAGGTTTCGTCGTCTTCCAGATCGGCAACCAGTCGAAAGCCGATCCGTTGCGGCGCGGCATCGGGCACCTTTTTCGGCAGGGCCCGCAGCATCACGTTCAACTGCCCCACATGCTGCACCAGTTGAGCCCGCGCCCCTGCCGGATCGACGCCGTAAAAGGTGATGATATCGGGGTCGAAATACCCCATGCCTTCGATCCGCAGCACCCCGGCATCGCCCCCGGCAAAGCCGATCGCCGCCTCGTGGTCGTTGTCGAGCTTTTCCTCGAAATTCTTGAGGTAGAGCACGACCCGCTCATAGGCCCATTGCGCGGGGGATTTCTGTTTCACCGGCTTGTCGGTCACCGATTTGGGCAGGGGTTGATCGCCCGACTTGGGCTGATCGGTGCCCGTATGCACCTCATGCATGCGCGGTAATGCCGCAGCCTCATAGGCCTCGGCTGCCGTTTTCACCTCATCGCCCATCGCTCACCCCTTGCGCTGATACACCCATGCGCCATCCGCCGCGCGCAAGCTGCGCGTGGCCTCTCCGGCTTGGTAAAGGTGGCTCAGATGGGCGACGGCTTCAACCAGCGCGAGGCCATATTCCGCCTCGCCGATGCTGCGCTTAAACAGCGGCGCGAAACATTCCGAGGCCGATTTCGGCGTGTCGATATAGGCCAGAAGCCTGCGCAGGGCGCTGTGGTGGTTCTCAATCAGTTGCTTTAGCCGCGTCGGCAGGCCGGTGAAGGGCAGCTTGTGCCCGCCAAGCACCAGATGATCCTCCCGCGCCAAGGGGACGAAACTCTCGCAAGCCTCCAGCCATTCGCCGATGGGGTCGGCCATCGGCTCGGTCGGGTAGACGCCGATGTTGGGGCTGATGGAGGGCAGGATCTGATCCCCCGCGATCACCAGATTGTCGTCACGGCTCCAAAAGGTCGCGTGTTCGGGGGCGTGGCCATTGCCGATATGCACCTCCCAATCGCGCCCGCCCATGCGGATTACATCGCCCTGCCGGATCCGCGTGAACCCCAGCGGCAGTGGGGCCACCACATCGGCGAAATTGAAAGGCCGTTCGTTGGCGCGTTTGTCATAGAGCGCCGCTGCCATCCCCGCCTTGCGGTAGAACGCGAGGGCTTCGGCGACCGGCACCTCCTGAACATCCAACGTCAGCATCCGCGCCGTCAGCCATGCCGTGCGTGTGGTGACCAGTTCCGCCCCGAATTCGGTCTGCAACCACCCGGCAAGGCCAACGTGATCGGGGTGGTGATGGGTGACGACCACGCGCGAGATCGGCTTGCCGCCAAGCGGCCCTGTCATCAGCCCGCGCCAAATTTCCTTGGCCCGGCGCGAGGCAAAGCCCGTGTCGATCACCGTCCAGCTATCGCCCTCGTCCAAGGCATAGACGTTGACGTGATCGAGCTTCATCGGCAGCGGCAGGCGGAACCAAAGCACCCCCGGCGCCACCTCGATCGCCTCCCCCTCGGCGGGCGGCACCTCCCAAGGATAGCGCAGCCCCTTGGGCGTTTTTGGCGAAGCGGTGGAGAGGGTGGCCTGCTCTGTCATCAGCTTCTCAGGTCTTCGACATCAAGCGCATAGAGGTCTTCCGCCCCGGCCTGCGCATGGGCCAGCAGGCCCTGATGCTCGGGCAAGAGACGTTGGATATAGAACCGCGCCAGCTTGGCCCGCGCATCGCCTGCGCCGGCGGCCTTCTCGGCCATGGCGGCTTGCAGATGCAGATGCCCGCCCATCACGCGGGCGAAGGCGCGCAGATAGGGGACGGCACCGGCGAAACGGGCGTTCATGTCCTTCTGCGCGGTCATCCACTCGGTCGCCTCGCGCAGGGTCTCGCTCGCCTGCCAGACCGCATCGGCCATGCGCGGGAAAGGGCCGCGGGCGGATTCGGCATGAGCTTCGATCTCATCCAAGAGCCGGTTCGCCGCCTCGCCGCCGTCCATCATCTTGCGGCCCACAAGGTCCATCGCCTGAATGCCGTTGGTGCCCTCGTAGATCGCGGTCACGCGCACATCGCGGCTGAACTGCGCCGCGCCGGTTTCTTCGATAAAGCCCATGCCGCCATGCATCTGCACACCCATCTCGGCGACGCCTATGCCCACATCGGTGCCGAATGCCTTGGTGATCGGGGTGAGGAACGCGGCCCGGGCAGCCCATTCATCCCCCTGCCCGGCGCGCGCCATATCACTGGCATAGGCACAGCTCAGCGCAATCGCGCGGGAGGCAAAGATATCGGCCTTCATGCTCAAAAGCATCCGGCGCACATCGGCGTGATCCACGATGGTGCCGGTGCCGCCCTCGACCGGGGAACGGCCCTGCTTGCGCTCCAGCGCGTAGTCCAGCGCCAGTTGATAGGCCCCTTCGGCCGCACCGATGCCCTGTTCGCCGACACCAAGGCGCGCGTTGTTCATCATGGTGAACATCGCCGCCATACCGCCGCCCTCGCGGCCCACCAGCCAGCCGGTGGCCTTGTCATATTGCATCACCGCGGTGGGCGAGCCGTGCAGGCCCATCTTATGCTCCAGGCTGACCACATTCACGCCATTGCGCTGGCCCGGCTCGCCATTCTCGTCAGGGATGAATTTCGGGACAAGGAAGAGGCTGATCCCCTTGGTCCCCGCAGGTGCACCCGGCAGTCGCGCAAGAACCAGATGGCAGACATTGCCTGCAAAATCATTGTCGCCCCAAGAAATGTAGATCTTCTGACCAGAGACCGCATAAGTCCCGTCGCCATTGTCTTCGGCCCGGCTGCTCAGCGCGCCTACGTCCGAACCGGCCTGCGGCTCCGTCAGGTTCATCGTGCCGGTCCATTCGCCCGAGATCAGTTTGGGCAGGTACAATTCCTTGATCGCGTCCGAGGCATGGTGCTCCAGCGCTTCGATCTGGCCTTGGCTCATCAGGGGGGCGAGTTGCAGCGACAGGCAAGCGCCGCTCATCATCTCGTTGACCGCGCTGGTCAGGGTCATCGGCAGGCCCATGCCGCCAAACTCCGGGTCCGCCGACATGCCGATCCAGCCGCCTTCCGCAATCGCGGCGAAACCTTCGGCAAATCCGGGAGAGGTGCGCACGACGCCGTTTTCCAGCTTGGCAGGGTGCAAATCCCCGCCCCGTTGCAGCGGCGCCAACACGTCATCGCAAAGCCGTCCGGCCTCTGACAGGATCGCGCCGGTGACGTCTTCACTGGCCTCAGCGAAACGGTCGGTGCTGCGAAGCGTTGCGAAATCCAACACGTCCTCGATCAGAAAACGGTAGTCATCCACGGCGGCGCGGTACGGCATATCATATCCTCCTGAAAGGCGCGCTTGTTCTGGCAAGCCTGACATGGCCCTGATAAAGGCTGGTTTATGTTGCCGCCAGCATGAAATGCCAGGCCGCCCCCCGCAACCCAAACGCGGCGTCACGGGATGCTGCATGATCCGACAGGCCGAAACACCCGATGACCCAGCCGACCGAGACCCTGACCGCCACGCCCCAAGGCATTGCCCGCGCGGCACGCCTGCTGCAAGACGGCGCGCTGGTCGCCCTGCCGACGGAGACGGTTTACGGCCTGGGCGCGGATGCCCGCAATGGCGAGGCTGTCGCGGGCATCTATGCCGCCAAGGGGCGACCCAGTTTCAACCCGCTGATCGTGCATCTGCCGGATATCGACACCGCCAAACGCTATGTCGACTGGACCGAGCAGGCCGACCGGCTGGCGCAGACCTTTTGGCCCGGCGCGCTCACGCTGGTCCTGCCGCTGAAACCCGACAGCGGGCTGTCGTCGCTGGTCACGGCGGGGCTGCCGAGCCTTGCGGTGCGGGTGCCCGCCCATTCCGCCATGCGGCAGGTCTTGCAGGCGCTCGGCGGTCCGGTCGCCGCGCCCTCGGCCAACCCCTCGGGCAAGATCAGCGCGACCACGGCGGATCATGTGCGGGCGGGCCTCGACGGTAAGATCGCAGCGGTGCTGGACGACGGTGCCTGCCCCGTTGGGTTGGAAAGCACGATCATCGGCCTGACCGGCCCCCACCCCGCTCTGCTGCGCGCAGGCGGCCTGCCGAGCGAGGCGATCGAGGCCGCACTTGGCCAGAGGCTGGACGTTGTCGATGGGGCCGAGATCATCGCGCCGGGGCAGCTCGCCTCGCATTACGCGCCCGGCGCGGCGGTGCGGCTGAATGCGCGAACGGCGGGGCCGGGTGAAGTGCTGCTTGGGTTTGGCGAGATGATCTGCGACCTCAACCTCTCCCCCTCCGGCGATCTAACCGAGGCGGCGGCGAAACTGTTCGACCACCTGCACCAGTTGGACGCCACCGGTCAGACCATCGCCGTGGCCCCGATCCCCGATCACGGGCTGGGCCGCGCGATCAACGACCGATTGGCCCGCGCCGCAGCACCGCGTTAGGCGTGCCCGGCTGAGGCCGACAGCCCCAAGGGGTCGATCCCCAGCGTCTTGAGCGCCGCGCCCCATTTCTCGGTATCCGGCAGGTCGAAGATCACCTGGGGCGAGGCTTCGCAGGTCAGCCATCCGTTCTGGGCGATCTCGCCCTCCAACTGCCCCGGCCCCCAGCCTGCATAGCCCAGCATCAACTGCGCCTGCGCCGGGCCCTTGCCGGTGGCGATGTCTTCGAGGATGTCACGGGTGGTGGTCAGGGCGATGCCATCGCCCACGCGCAGCGTCTCAATGGCCGAGCGGTATTCGTCGGAATGCAGCACAAAGCCGCGCCCCGTCTCGACCGGCCCGCCGAAATGCACGGCCAGCGATTTGGCCTGCGGCGGTGTGTCTTCGACCAGTTGATCCAGCACATCCGACAGGCGCAGTTCCGGGGCGGGTTTGTTGACGATCAACCCCATCGCCCCCTGTTCGGAATGCGCGGAAAGATAGATCACCGAATGCGCGAAACGCGGATCGCCCATGCCCGGCATCGCGACCAGCAGCTTGCTTGTCAGTTCCATCGTCTGCCCCGTCAACGCCCACCTCCTGAAGGTAACCTTTCTTTGAACATGGCCGCTTGCGCCCCACAAAACAAGAGAGGCGCCCCACCGCTCGCCGCATCGGCGAAACATGGATGATGCAAATGTGACTTGGCAGGCGCGAAAGGATACCGCATCAAGTCCGCATGACCATATCGCGCTTCTTTTCCGCCCTTCTCTCCTGTCTCGCCCTCGCCCTGCCCGCCGCGGCGCAGGATGCTGTCGGCACGCCCTTGCAGGGTGATCTGCTCACTGGTTGGCAACAAAGCGATGGGCGGCGGGTGGCGGCGATCCGGCTGCGTATGGCACCGGGTTGGAAGACCTATTGGCGCAGTCCCGGTGACGCGGGCATCCCGCCGGAGTTCGATTGGTCCGGCTCGGACAACCTGCGCGATGTGCAGATCACATGGCCCGCGCCCAAGGTCTTTGACCAAAGCGGGGTGAACTCCATCGGCTATGCCCGCGAGGTGATCTTGCCGCTGACCATCACCCCGCGCCGCCCGGGTGCGCCGGTGACATTAGACACCAGCATCGACCTTGGCGTCTGCAGCGACATCTGCCTGCCACAGACCATCCACCTGCGCGCCCTGCTCGACACCCGCGACAGCAAGCCCACCCCGGCCATCGCCGCCGCCTTTGCCGCGCGGCCCTATTCCGGGGCCGAAGCTGGTCTGAAAAGCGCCCATTGTAGTCTGCGCCCCACCGCGCGGGGGCTGGAGATCGAAACCCGGCTAGCCCTGCCCTCTGCCGGGGGTAAGGAGACCGTGGTGATCGAACCCGGCAATCCCAACATGTGGATGAGCGAGACCGTAAGCCAGCGGTCGGGCAATACGCTTGTCGCCAGCGGTGAGATGATCGCCGAGAATGGCACCGCGCTGGCGCTCGACCGTTCCGCCATTCGGATCACGGTGATTGGCAAGAACCACGCGGTCGAGGTGACGGGCTGCAGCTCTGGCTAAACCTGCGCGCTACTTGCGGCGCTGATGCTCGTCCAGCCGCGGCATGATCTCAACGAAGTTGCAGGGCATGTGGCGGTAGTCCAACTGTTTCAGCAGGATGCCGTCCCACGCATCTTTACAGGCACCCGGACTGCCCGGCAGCGCGAACAGATACGTCCCCTGCGCTACGCCGCCCGTCGCGCGGCTTTGCACCGCGCTGGTGCCGATCTTGTCCATTGAGATCATGGTGAAAACCGTGCCAAAGGCGTCGATCTCTTTCTCATAGACATCGCGGTGCGCTTCGACCGTCACATCGCGCCCGGTGAGGCCGGTGCCGCCGGTGCTGATCACCACGTCGATCTCAGGGTCCGCGCACCAGTCGCGGAGTTGCGCCGCGATGGCGGGGCGGTCGTCGGTCACGATCTCGCGGGCGGCCAGCACATGGCCCGCCGCTTCAATCCGCGCGACCAATACATCGCCCGAGCGGTCTTCGGCCAAGCTGCGGCTGTCCGAAACGGTCAGCACAGCGATTCTTACGGGGATGAACTCCCGGCTGTCATCGATCCTGCTCATGTCCGCTCCATCATTGCCAAACGCGCGGCCAAAGCCACGAAAATACCGCTGCTGATCCAGCCGAGCAGCCGCCCACCGCCCGCCAGCCGCCGCCCGATCCCGGCGGCAAAGACCCCCACCGCGCCGTTGATACCAAAGCCGCCCAGTGCCAGCACCGCACCAAAGGTCAAGAACTGCGCCAAGACCGGCCCGGCCTCGGGCACAACGAATTGCGGCAGGAAGGCCAGCACGAAAAGGATCACCTTGGGGTTCGTCAGATTGACGGCGAAACCGGTGTTGAAAGCGCGCCAACCGCCCATGCCGGGCGTCGTATCGCGCGGCTTTCCAGCCTGCCGCAGCGTTTGCACCGCAAGCCACAGCAAATAGGCCACGCCGAGCCAGCGGATCATGTCCAGCGCCCAAGGCAGGGCCGCGACGACCGCGCCCAGCCCCAACCCGGCCAAAGCCACATGCACCAGCACGCCTGCCGAGATCCCCGCGCTTGCCGCCAATGCGGCGCGCGGGCCTGAACGCAGCCCCTGCCCGAGGCAGAACATCATATCCGCCCCCGGCGTGAGGTTCAGCGCCAAGGCGGCGGGCACGAAGGCCAGAAGGGTCAGCGCATCAACCATCGCGCAGCTTTGCCTGAACGCTGAGCAGATCGGCCCAAGCCTCGCGCTTGGCCTCGGGATTGCGCAGCAGGTAGCCGGGATGCACCATCGGCATGCAAGAAAGATCGGCGGCCTTGGTCCAATTGCCGCGCAGGCGCATGATGCTGCGTTTCTCCAAAAGCGACTGGCAAGACCAATTGCCAAAGAGCACCAACACCTTGGGCTTGGCCAATTCGATATGACGCTGCACAAAGGGGCGCATCATCGCGATCTCATCTGGCTTCGGGTCGCGCCCCTGCGGCGTCCGCCACGGCAGGATATTCGACAGATAGACATTGCGGTCGCGCCCCATGTCGATCGCCGCCAGCATCCGATCGAGCATTTGGCCCACGCGCCCCACGAAAGGCTTGCCCGCGCGGTCTTCGTCGCGGTCGGGGGATTCGCCGAAGATCATCAACGGCGCGCCAGGCACCCCATCGGCAAAGACCAGATTGCGCGCGCCCTTGTGCAGCTCGCAATGCTCGAACCCTTGGATCGCGGCGCGAAGCTCTTCCAAGCTCTGAGCACCCTGCGCGGCGCGGCGGGCCAGTGCCACGGGGTCGGGCGTCTCTGCCGCTTGCAGGGGCTGCGGCCCCTTGGTCGCCTTGGCGCTGGCCTTGGGCGGGCTTGCGGGCACCTCATAGCGGTTGACCGGCGCATCGCAGATCGCCTCGGTCGCGCCAAGCTCGACCTGCCACGCCAGCATCTCTGCCGCCTGATGATAATCGAATGATTCCATGACCCGCAGCTTACGCCCTGAGGACGGGGGGCGAAATGCCCTATCGCTGCGCTTTACGCGCCAAGCCCCCCGCGCCTATAAGGCGGCAACAGCAGAAGGGATCGCCACCATGTCATTCGCCCATCGCCACCTGCTTGGCATCGAGCAGCTCTCGCAATCCGACATTACCACCCTTCTGGACTTGGCCGACACCTATGCCGACCGGAACCGCCAGCCGAACAAACATTCCGACGCGCTGCGCGGGCTGACCCAGATCAACATGTTCTTTGAGAACTCCACCCGCACGCAGGCGAGTTTCGAGATCGCGGGCAAACGCCTTGGCGCGGATGTGATGAATATGGCGATGCAGGCCAGTTCGATCAAAAAGGGTGAGACGCTGATCGACACGGCGATGACGCTGAATGCCATGCACCCCGATCTGCTGGTCGTGCGCCATCCGCAATCGGGCGCGGTGGACCTGCTGGCCCAAAAGGTGAACTGCGCCGTGCTCAACGCGGGCGACGGGCGGCACGAGCACCCCACGCAGGCGCTCTTGGACGCGCTGACGATCCGCCGCGCCAAGGGGCGGCTGCACCGGCTCAGCATCGCGATCTGCGGTGACATCGCTCACAGCCGCGTGGCACGGTCGAACATCCTGCTTTTGGGCAAGATGGAAAACCGCATCCGCCTTGTCGGCCCGCCGACCCTGATGCCCAGCCAGATCGACCAGTTTGGGGTCGAGGTCTTCGACGATATGAAAAAGGGGCTCGAAGGTGTCGATGTGGTGATGATGCTGCGGCTTCAGAAAGAGCGGATGGATGGCGGCTTTATCCCGTCGGAGCGCGAGTATTACCACCGCTATGGGCTGGATGCCGAAAAGCTCGCCCATGCCAGCCCCGACGCCATCGTCATGCACCCCGGCCCGATGAACCGCGGGGTGGAGATTGACGGCACTTTGGCCGACGACATCAACCGTTCCGTCATTCAGGATCAGGTCGAGATGGGCGTCGCCGTGCGCATGGCCGCGATGGACCTGCTGGCGCGCAACCACATCGCCGCCCAACCCGGCGCGGCCTGACCGGAACCCCGACGGGCCAAGCGGCGTTTTCCTGAGAACAGTCAAAGGAAGCCGTCATGCCCCATACAGAAGTCGCCCCGCAAGAAGCTGGCAAGGTTCGCGTCTATGCCCTCTCGCTCTCGGATGCCGAGGCGCGGGCGATGCGCGATGATGAGACCGCACAGGCCGCGGCCCTCGGGGTCGATCGGATCGACGCAGCCTATACAGAGGTCTTCCGGGTGGCCGACCTCGATCAACTGGGGCTTGCGGGCTATCTGCGCGACGGCAATGGCGTGAACCCCGACCAGATCGAGACGGACCGCAGCAAGCTTGCCGCGCTCGATGGTTGGGTGATGATCGTCTACTCCCGCGCCTTTGCCGGGCAGTCGCTGCAACTGGCTCCGATCCCGGCGCTGACCCATATCGGCACCTATACCGAAGGCGGCCCCGACACGCCGGTGCAGGCGATGGAGGCCGAAGCCGCCCAGCCCTACACCGGCATCCCCCGCGTCGCCCCTTCCGAGCCCGCCAAGGGCGGCGGCGGCAAGACCATGGTGATCGTCGCAGTGGCCGTGCTGATCCTGCTCATCATCTGGTGGCTGCTGGCCTAAGCGCGAAAACCGCTGGCACCCTTGGTGCTGGCGGGCTACATCTGGCCCATGCAAGAACCTGAACACGATCCGAAAATGTCTGGCCGTATCGCCATGGTCGCCCTTTTGGTGGCCTTTGGCGTGGTCGGGCTGATGATTTGGATTGGCGGCTAGCGGCGCGTGCGCCGCGCCCGCGCCCAAAAGACCGCTTGGTTTGGGGGGCGATTTGGGGCATGACAGCGGCGCATCCGCTATCGCACCAAAGGCCCGCCCATGACCCAGTTCTTCACCAATCTGCGCCTTCTCGACCCTCAGGCTGGCACGCTTGAGCCTGCTGCGGTTCTGGTGCGCAACGGGGTGATTGCCGAGGTGCTGGCCGATGAGGCCACAGCGCCCGAGGGCGCGGAACTGGTCGATTGCGGCGGCCATATCCTCGCCCCCGGTATCGTCGACATCGGCGTCAAAGTTTGCGAACCGGGCGAGCGGCACAAGGAAAGCTACCGTTCTGCCGGGTTGGCGGCAGCAGCGGGCGGGGTGACCACCATGGTCACGCGCCCGGACACCGATCCGGCCATCGACAGCCCCGAGACGCTGGAATTTGTCACCCGCCGCGCCAATGAAGCCGCCCCGGTGAATGTGGTCCCGATGGCCGCGCTCACCAAAGGCCGCGAAGGGCGCGAGATGACCGAGATCGGTTTTCTGATGGACGCCGGGGCCGCCGCCTTTACCGATTGCGACCGCGTGGTGACGGATACCAAGGTCTTCTCCCGCGCGCTCACTTATGCCCGCAGCCTCGGAGCGCTGGTCATCGCCCACCCACAGGATCCGGGGCTGAGCAAGGGGGCGACCGTCACCTCTGGCAAGTTCGCCTCACTGCGCGGCTTGCCTGCCGTCTCGCCCATGGCCGAGCGGATGGGGCTGGACCGTGACATCGCCCTCATTGAGATGACCGGGGCGCGGTATCACGCGGATCAGATCACCACCGCCCGCGCCCTGCCCGCGCTGGAACGCGCCAAGCGCAACGGGCTCGACATCACCGCCGGTGTCGGCATTCACCACCTCACGCTGAACGCACTCGACGTGGCCGACTACCGCACCTTCTTCAAGGTGAAGCCGCCGCTGCGTGATGAGGAAGACCGCCTTGCCGTGGTCGAAGCCGTGGCCAGCGGCCTGATCGACATCATCTGTTCCATGCACACCCCGCAGGACGAAGAGAGCAAACGCCTGCCCTTCGAGGAGGCCGCCAGCGGCGCGGTGGGGCTGGAGACGCTGCTGCCCGCCGCGATGCGTCTGGTCCATGCCGAGATGATGGACCTGCCCACGCTCTGGCGCGCGCTGTCGCTGAACCCGGCCAAACGCCTCGGCCTGCCCGGCGGGCGGATCGCCGTGGGGGCGCCTGCGGATATGGTGCTGTTCAACCCCGACGCGCCCTTCGTGTTGGACCGCGCGACGCTGCGGTCGAAATCCCGCAACACACCCTTTGATGGGATGCGGATGCAGGGTAAGGTCGTGGCAACTTATGTAGCAGGCTCCTGCGTTTACGAGGCGAATTGATGCCCCCAATCGAGACTTCCGTTGAATTGATCCTCTTCTGGGCGCTGGCAGGCTATGTCATCGGCTCCATCGCCTTTGGCATGTTGCTGGCACGGCTGATGGGGCTGGGCAATCTGCGCAGCATTGGATCGGGCAATATCGGCGCGACCAACGTGCTGCGCACCGGCAACAAGAAGGCGGCGGCGCTGACCCTGCTGCTGGACGGGGCCAAGGGGGCCGTGGCGGTGCTGCTGGCCCGCGCCTTCGCGGGCGAAGATGCGGCGCAGGCGGCGGCGCTTGGTGCGATGATCGGCCATTGCTACCCGGTCTGGCTGGGCTTTCGCGGCGGCAAGGGTGTGGCGACCTTTCTGGGCCTCATGCTGGCGCTCGCTTGGCCCGTCGGGCTGGCCTGCTGTGCGGTCTGGCTGGCGACGGCGGCACTCTCGCGCATTTCGTCGCTTTCCGCACTGGCGGCGGCAGCAAGCTCGACCTTCCTGCTGGTCTTCCTTGGCTACGGGGAAATGCTGCTTTTGGGCATCGCCCTGACTTTGCTGATCTTTTGGCGGCATCGCGACAATATCCGCCGGATCCGCGCAGGCACGGAATCGCGCATCGGCCAAAAAGGCTGACACCGCCCGAGGGCGGCATCAGCCTCTTTACCCTTCAGTAGGAATATTCCGCGTAGATACGGCTCAGATCGCCGTTCCATGGCCCGTGGTAATCCGCCAAGAGATCGTCAGCAGGCACACGGCCCGTCTCGATGCTGTCGCGCAGGGCGTTGAGGAAATGCGTCTCATCCGGCACCAGCCCACCGGCACCGGGACGGGCGCGGGCTTTCAGCCCCGCCTCTGATAGGGCCACGGCCTCGCGCGCCAGATCATGCATCTTAAGCCCGCCCACCTCGGCCTGAAGGCCGTGGGTGGAGGCGGCGATGCGCAATTCTTCCCGTGTCTCGGCATCCCAGCCTTTGACCAGATCCCACGCGCCATCCAGCGCGCTTTGGTCATACATCAACCCGACCCAGAAGGCCGGCAGGGCACAGAGCCGCCGCCACGGGCCGCCATCGGCCCCGCGCATTTCGATGAACTTCTTGACCCGCGCCTCGGGGAAGAGCGTGGTCAGGTGGTCGGCCCAATCGCTCAGCGTCGGCTTCTCGCCGGGCAGAGCGGGCAACTCGCCTTTCAAAAAGTCGCGGAAGGACTGGCCGAGCGCGTCGATATATTTGCCGTCGCGGTAGACGAAATACATCGGCACATCGAGCGCGTATTGCACCCAAGCCTCAAAGCCGAAGCCCTCATCAAAAACGAAGGGGATCATGCCCGTACGCGCGTCATCGAGATGGCGCCAGACCAGACCGCGGGTGGATTTCACGCCGTTGGGCTTGCCGTCGAGAAAGGGCGAATTGGCGAAAAGCGCATTGGCGATGGGCTGCATCGCCACGGCGACGCGCATCTTCTGCACCATGTCGGCCTCGCTCGCGAAGTCGAGGTTGACCTGAACGGTACAGGTGCGGCGCATCATGGTGGTGCCCATGGTGCCGACCTTTTGCATATAGCCGTCCATCAGCTTGTAACGGCCCTTGGGCATCAGATCCATCTGCTCATGCGACCATTCGGGCGCGGCCCCCAGACCGATGAAACCGACGCCGATCTCATCCGCCACGTCTTTCACCTCGCGCAGGTGGGTGTTCACCTCATCGCAGGTCTCGTGAATGGTCTCGACAGGGGCGCCCGAGAGTTCCAACTGGCCGCCCGGCTCAAGGCTGATGTTGGCCCCGTCTTTCTCAAGCCCGATCAGCTTGCCACCCTCTTCGACAGGGGACCAATTGTGGCGGTCGCGCAGCCCTTCCAGCATCACCCGGATCGAGCGTTCCCCCTCATAGGGGAGCGGTTTGAGCGTGTCCTTGCAATAGCCGAACTTCTCATGCTCGGTGCCGATGCGCCACTGCTCGCGCGGCTTGCAGCCGTCCGCCAGATACTGCGCCATCTGGTCGTGATGTTCGATCGGGCCGCCGCCGGATTGAGGAATGGACATATGCGAGGGCTCCGTTTTGAAGGATCGTCTTGGGTGTCTTCTAAGTTGTCGACGTGGCGTCGCGTCTAGCAGGGATGGGCGGATTTGACGGGGCTGTCAATGCAGCAAGACATGCGCCGGGCGCAGCGGCGCGCGCTCCCAGATCACAACGGCGTCATGGCGGGTCTTGCGTAGCTCAAAGAGCATCCTCTCGGTGCGTAGCCCCGGCAGGGCAGCGAAAGCATCAAACAGCGCCTCGGAGCCTGCGGCGTTCACCGGGATCAACAGGGGCGTCTCATCGTCGCGCGGCTCAAGCCGCCAATGGGCCGGAAACATCTGCCGGTCGAGGCTGAGCCGCTGCAATTCGCGCAGCGCCACCGTGCCACCGGTCAGCGGGCCGAAATAGGTAATCTGCCCTTCGACGACCTGCACCGCGCCCGCGCCATCGCCCTGCCCGCGAAAGCGCGCGCGTTGCACGCCAAGCCAGATCAGCGCGGCACCGCCCGCCAGCGCCGCATAGCCGGGCACCGCCAGCAAGAAACCGGGGCCCGCGACCAGCCAAAGGCCAAGGCCCATCAGCCCGCCGCCGACGATCGCCTCGCGCCAGCGCCAAAGCTGATCGCGGGCGCCTTGGCGCAGGAAACTCATCGGGCCACCATTCGCATCACCAATCTCCCAAAGCCTGCTGCCACATGGTCATCGCCGCCACGGCCGCCGTATCGGCCCGCAGGATGCGCGGGCCGAGCGTGACCGCATGGGCGTGATCGAAACCATGCAGCCGTTTGCGCTCGCCCTCGGAAAAGCCGCCCTCGGGGCCGATCAGGATGGCCCATGGCCCCTGCGCATCCGGCGGCAGCGCGCCGCTTTCCCCGGCCAAAGCCTCATCGCAGAACATGATCTGCCGGCTGCTGTCCCACTGGTCCAGCAGCCGCCCCAGCTTCTCGGCCTCGGCGACTTCCGGAACATAGGTGCCGCCGCATTGCTCTGCCGCCTCGACCGCATGGGCCTGTAGGCGCGGCCGCTGCACGCGGCCTGCGTTGGTAAATTCGGTCATCACCGGCAGGATGCGCGCGGCCCCCATCTCAGCCGCTTTCTCGACGATGAAGTCGGTGCGGGTCTTTTTGATCGGGGCAAAGAGCAGCCACAGATCCGGCGGCATTTGCAAGGGGCGGGTCTGTTCGACACAGGTCAGCACCCCGCCGCGCTTGCCCGCCTCGGCGACCTCGGCCAGCCATTCGCCATCGCGCCCGTTGAACAAAAGCACCCCGGCCCCAACCGTGAGCCGCATCACCCCAAAGAGGTAATGCGCCTGCTCGCGCGCCAAAGGAACCGTTTGCCCCTGCCCCAAGGGCTGATCTACATACAATCTGATTTTCGCGTTCATAGGGCCAGATATATGCACAACCAGCCGCCTTCGCCAGATGCTACGCCCGATGCGCCTGTTGCCGATGCGGTGGCCGACAATTGGGTCGACCGTCACGCCCCGGCGGGGCTCCGCCCCTACCTGCGGCTGAGCCGCGCGGATCGGCCCATCGGCACATGGCTGTTGCTGCTGCCCTGCTGGTGGGGGCTGAGCCTTGCGATTCTCTTCGACCAGTCGCCGCGGTGGGAGGATCTGTGGATCTTCGCGGGCTGCGGCATCGGCGCTTTCCTGATGCGCGGCACGGGTTGCACGTGGAACGACATCACCGACCGGCATATCGACGGGAAAGTCGCCCGCACCCGGCTGCGGCCCATCCCTTCGGGCGCGGTGACGGTGAAACAGGCGCTAGCGTGGATGGTGGGGCAGATGCTGCTGGCGCTGCTGATCTTGCTGTCATTCAATCAAGCGGCCATCGCGATGGGCGTGCTGGCGCTCTTGCCGGTGGCGGTCTACCCCTTTGCCAAACGCTTCACTTGGTGGCCGCAGGTCTTTCTGGGCCTCGCCTTTAACTGGGGCGCCATGCTGGCTTGGACGGCCCATGCAGGCACGCTGCACGCGCCCGCCGTGGTGCTCTACTTCGCGGGCATCGCTTGGACGCTGTTTTATGACACGATCTATGCCCATCAGGATGCCGAAGATGACGCGCTGATCGGTGTGAAATCCACCGCCCGGCTCTTTGGTGAGAATTCCGGCAAATGGCTGCGGCGCTTCCTGATGGCCACAGTGGGGCTGATGGGGATTGCCGTGATCTATGCCGGGCTGCCCCAAGCCTCGGTGCTGGCGCTGGCGCTGGCCCTTGGCGGGCCTTGGGCAATGGGATGGCATATGGCATGGCAGCTGCGCGGGCTGGATACCAAGGACAATGCCAAGCTTTTGCAGCTCTTCCGGGCCAACCGCGATACCGGCATGATCCCGCTGTTGTTTTTCGCGGCAAGCTTGCTGGCCTGATTGCACCCCCGGCAGGACGCGCGTATCAAGTCGCAAGCTTAACAATCAGAAGTCCGCCCATGCGCCTCTCCGCCATTTTCACGATCGCCCTGACCTTTGCAGCCGCAGCGGTGGTCTCTCTGGTGGCGGCGAGCTTTTCGGTGCAACTGATCGAAGACACCTCGGAAATCGGCGTCCGTGACGCGCTGGACGCGCAGGGCATGACATGGGCCGAAGTGCAGGCCGATGGCTTGCAGGTCACCCTCGCCGGGATCGCGCCGACCGAGGCCGTCCGCTTTCGCGCCCTGTCGACCGCAGGCACCGTGGTCGACGCCGCCCGCGTCATCGACGAGATGGAGGTCGAGGCCCAATCCGGCATCGCCCCGCCGCGTTTCTCTGCCGAGGTGCTGCGCAATGACGCGGGCATCTCGATCATCGGCCTGATCCCCACCAGCACCGACCGCGAGGCGGTGATCGACGCCTTTGGCGACATGGCGGGCGACGCCTCGGTGACCGACCTTCTGGAATCCGCAGATTATCCCGCCCCCGAAGGCTGGGAAGACGCGCTGAGCTTTGCCGTGCAGGCGATGGCCGACCTGCCCCGGGCCAAAGCCTCGGTTGATGCGGGGCGGGTGACCATCACCGCCATCGCCGACAGCGCCGCCGCCAAGGCGCAGATGGAACGTAAACTGCAACGCGCCGCCCCGCCCAGCCTGCGGCTGCGACTGGACATCGCGGCCCCGCGCCCGGTGATCACGCCCTTCACCCTGCGGTTTGAGATCGACGCGGAAGGCGCGCGTTTCGATGCCTGCTCTGCCGATACCGAAGCCGCCGCCGACCGTATCTTGAAAGCGGGCATCACCGCCGGCGCGCCTGAGAGCGCCGATTGCACCATCGGTCTGGGCGTGCCCAGCCCGAACTGGGGCCGCGCCGTGGCGCTGACCATCGACGCGCTGCGCCGTTTGGGCCAAGGCAGCATCTCTTTCGCCGATGCGGACATCACCCTGCTGGCCGCGCCCGGCACCGAGTCCACCACATTCGACCGCGTGGTGGGCGAATTGGAAAACGCGCTTCCCGATGTCTTTGCCCTGACCGCGAAACTGCCCGAGGTCGAAGACCCAGAAGCAGGCCCGCCCGAATTCACCGCGACCCTCTCGCCCGAGGGGCAGGTGCAACTGCGCGGACGACTTTCGACCGAGGGGCTGCGCGATCTGGCCGACAGCTACGCGAAATCGCATTTCGGCTCGGCCAACGTCTATACCGCCGCGCGGCTGGACGAGACCCTGCCGGGCGATTGGGCCACCCGCGTTCTGACCGGGCTTGAGGCCATGGCCTCCCTCGCCAATGGCTCTGTCAAAGTCACCCCGGACCGGCTTGAGGTGATGGGTAACACCGGCAACAAGGACGCCAACACCACCGTCGCCTCGCTTTTGGCCGATAAGCTGGGCGAAGGGGCGGATTACAGCATCGATATCACCTATCAAGAAAAGCTCGACCCCATCGCGGGTCTGCCGACGCCTGAAGAATGCGAAGCCGAAATTCGCGAGATCCTGAAAATTGGCAAGATCACCTTTGAGCCGGGCAGCGCCACGATCGACGCCTCCGCGCTTGGGACGATGGACGATATCGCCGAAGTGCTCAAAAACTGCGGCGACATCCGGCTAGAGATTCAGGGCTACACCGATAGTCAGGGCCGCGAATCGATGAACCTGTCACTGTCGCAAAGCCGCGCGGAATCGGTTCTGAACGAATTGCGCGCGCGCCGGGTGCTGACCTCCTCCTTCGTGGCCAAAGGCTATGGCGAGGAAAACCCCATCGCAGACAACAAGACCGAAGAGGGTCGCGAAGCCAACCGCCGCATCGAATTCCGCCTGATCCAGCCCGAGGCCGAGACCCCCGAGGACGAAACAGCGCTGGAATCTGCTGAAGAAACGGGCGATACCACGGCAGAAGAGATCGGGGAATCCGACGAAACCGAAGAAGGCAGCGGTGATGAGCAGAACTGAGTTTGTCCTGGCAACAGCCATCATTCTTTTCGTGGCCTTCTGCATGGGATGGTTCGCCAATTGGCTGCTGAACCGCTTTACCCGCGTAGCCGCTGATGATGTGGCCCAGCTGGACCGGATGAGCCAAGAGCTGCACGAGGCCGAGGAAACCCGCGATCAGGCCATCACCTATCTGCAACAGCGCGAGGCCGAGTTGACCAACCAACTCGCCCAGACCGAGGCCGAGTTGCGCGCCGCGATGGACGGGCTGCGCGACGCGCGCCATGAGGCCGAGGAAATGCGCGCCTATATCGAACGTCAGAAAGCCTAACCCCAGACCTTCGGAGCCCTGCCATGGCCAAACTCGCCCACTCCATGATCCGCGTCTTTGATGAGGCGGCATCGGTGAAATTCTACGAAGACGTGTTCGGGCTGAAAATCGCGGACCGGCTGGATTTCGACAGTTTCACCCTGATCTACCTGCGCGACGCCACGGGCGCCTTCGAACTGGAATTGACCGTCAACAAGGACCGCGAGACCCCTTACGATCTGGGCGACGGCTATGGCCATCTGGCCTTTGTGGTCGACGACCTTGAAGCGGCGCGCGAGACCGCGATCAAGGCCGGTGCCACCCCGCGCGAGATCGTTGATTTCCGCCCCGCCGGAGAGACAGTGGCGAAGTTCTTTTTCGTGGCAGACCCCGATGGCTACCAGATCGAAGTCATCGAAAAAGGCGGGCGTTTCGCCTGAGCCGAAGGCTCACCAACGCTGCAACGCCGCCTCGTCTTCGTCTTTCGCGGCGACCCAAGTGTCCCCCTCTGCCGTGATTTCGCGCTTCCAAAAGGGCGCGCGGGATTTGAGGTAATCCATCAGGAACTCCGCCGCCTCAAAGGCATGGCGGCGGTGCCGCGCGGCGGTGGCGACCATCATGATCTGCTCCCCCGGCACCAGACGCCCGTAGCGGTGGATGACCAGCGCATCCTGCAGATCGAACCGTCCCATCGCCTGCTCGGCAATCTCACGCAGGGCCTTTTCGGTCATACCGGGGTAATGTTCGACTTCCATCGCGCTGAGCGTGCCCGCGTCATTGTCGCGCACCACGCCTGTAAAGGTCACGATCGCGCCGCTGCTCCCCTCGCCCTTGGCAAAGCGCGCGGCTTCCTCACCCAGATCAAAGGGCGCTTCCTGCACCAAAACGCGCATCGCTCAGCCCCCGGTCATCGGAGGGAAGAAGGCCACCTCGCGCGCGCCTTGCAGCGGGGCGTCGAAATCGGTCAGTTCCTGATCAACGGCGACCCGCAGCGCGGAAAGGTCGGAAAAGGCAACTTCGTAGCGCTCCTCCCGGCCCCGCAATTCTTCGACCAATTCGGCCACCGTGGCAGCTTGGCTCTCGACCCGTTCGCGGGGCAGGCCGATGCGTTCGCGGACCCATGCGAAATACAAAACATCCATTAGCGTGGCTCCTTCAGGTGCGGCAGCGCCTTGCGCAGATAGTCAAAGCCGGTGATGGCGGTCAGCACGGCGGCGACCCACAAGAGCGCCAGCCCCAGCAGCCCGGCCCATTCCATCCCGGCGAGTTTCCAGCCCAGCCCGAGATGATCTTCGACCTCGCCATCAAGGATCGCTTCGATCATCTGCTGGTCCATGCCGAAAACGCTCATCCCGAGGTAATGCTCGAACACGCCTTGCGAAAACAGCACGGCGATGGCGATCATCTGCAATGTCGTCTTCCACTTGGCCAGTTGAGTCACCTTCAACGTGCCGGCGACATCGCCCAAATACTCCCGCAGGCCCGAGACAAAGACCTCACGAAACAAGATCAGCGTGGCGGGCAGCACCAGCCATGGCGACCAGCTTGAGAAGGCGACGATCACCATCAGCGCGATCACGACCATCGCCTTGTCGGCAATCGGGTCGAGCATGGCGCCGAGTTTGGTTTCCTGCGCCCAAGCGCGGGCAAGGTAGCCATCGAACCAATCCGTCACCGCCGCCCCGACAAAGAGCAGCAGGGCGAACCAATCGGCATAGGGGCGCGTAAAATAGAGAAACATGACCGCCACACCGGGGGCCGCGACCAGCCTGAGCAGGGTCAGGATATTGGGCAAATTCCATTTCATGACGTTATCCTATCTTGCGCCGTTCGTGGCTGAAAGGACGAAACCGCCCCGTCCACGAGCTGTCGGCAGCACGGGGCCGCCCGCCCTATCCTTTTTCATGGAAATAGCCGTAGATCGTCTCGGCCAGCGCATCCGATACGCCCTCAACCGCCTTGAGATCGCTGAGGTTCGCGCGGCTTACCGCCTTGGCCGAACCGAAATGCGCCAGCAGCGCACGCTTGCGCGCAGCGCCGACGCCCGGCACATCGTCGAGCGGTGTGGCGCTGACCCCCTTGGCCCGTTTGGCACGGTGGGTGCCGATGGCGAAACGGTGCGCCTCATCCCGCAGGCGCTGCACGAAATAAAGCACCGGATCGTTGTGGCGCAGCGCCATGGGGCGCTTGCCGACGCGGTGGAACTCTTCCTTGCCCGCGTCGCGGTCAATGCCCTTGGCCACGCCGACCATGGGAATATCCTCAACCCCATGCTGCGCCATGATGGAGGCCACGGCGCTCACCTGCCCCGCGCCGCCGTCGATCAGCAGCAGATCGGGCCAAAGGCCGCGGCTGCGGTCCGGGTCCTCTTTGATGAGCCGTTTGAAGCGGCGGTGCAGCACCTCTTTCATCATGCCGAAGTCATCGCCCGGGGTCAGGTCATCGCCGCGGATGTTGAACTTGCGGTACTGGTTTTTCATCATGCCTTCCGGCCCCGCCACGATCATCGCGCCGACGGCATTGGTGCCTTGGATATGCGAGTTGTCGTAAACCTCGATCCGCTGCGGCGGCTTGGGCAGGTCGAAGGCATCGGCCAGCCCCTGCAACAGCTTGGTCTGCGTGGCCGTCTCAGCCATCTTGCGGGCGAGGCTTTCGCGGGCGTTGCGCAGGGCACCGTCGACCAGTTCGGCCTTCTCACCCCGTTTCGGCACCAACAGTTCGACCTTACGGCCCAGCTTGCCGCTCAGCGCCTCGGCCATCAGATCTGGGTTCTCGATCTCATTGCTGAGGATCAACTGCCGGGGCGGCTCTCGGGTGTCGTAGAACTGGCCGATGAAGGCCTCCAGCACCTCGGCGGCGTCGATCTCGCTGCCGATCCGAGGGTAGTAGTCATGGTTGCCCCAGTTCTGGTTGGCGCGGATAAAGAAGACCTGCACGCAGGCCTGACCGCTTTCCATGTGCAGCGCGATAATGTCGGCCTCGTTCACCCCCTGCGGGTTGATGCCTTGGGCGGTCTGAACCTGCGTCAGCGCCTTGATCCGGTCGCGCAGGGCGGCGGCGCGTTCGAACTCCATCGCCTCTGACGCCTCTTCCATGTCCCGCGCCAAACGGCCCTGAATATCCGTCGATTTGCCGCTGAGAAACCGCTCCGCATCGCGCACGGTCTCGCGATAATCCTCGGCCGAGATTTTGCCGACACAGGGGGCGGAGCAGCGTTTGATCTGATGCTGCAAACAGGGCCGCGTGCGGCTGTCGAACATCGCGTTGGAACAGTCCCGCAACAGGAACACCCGTTGCAATTGGTTCAGCGTCCGGTTCACCGCGCCCGCGCTGGCAAAGGGGCCGTAGTAGCTGCCCTTCTCCTTTTTCGCGCCGCGGTGTTTCTTGATCTGCGGGTAGTCGTGATCGGCGGTGACAAGGATATTGGGAAAGCTCTTGTCGTCGCGCAGGAGCACGTTGAACTTGGGCTTAAGCTGCTTGATCAGGTTCTGTTCAAGCAGCAGCGCCTCGGTCTCTGTCTTGGTGGTCAGAAACATCATCGAGGCGGTGTTCGCGATCATCCGCGAGATCCGCGCCGAATGCCCCGTTGGCCGCGCGTAGGATGACACCCGCGCCCGCAGGTTCCGCGCCTTGCCGACGTAAAGCACGCGGCTCTCCGCATCGAGCATCCGGTAGACGCCAGGCGAGGAATCGAGCGACTTCAGATAGGCCTGAATCACCTTGCGGCCTTGCGGCGGAGGGCTGTCGTTGGGCGTGGTCATCTCAGGCGCTGATTCTCGTGCTTCGCTGCAATAGGACGGCAATGGGGGCAAGCTTTAACATGTCCACCAAACATGTGGATAACTCTGCCGATAACTTCTGGGCATCTTGGATTTCTCTTTGTTTTTAACATGGTTCGCTGATTTGCCTATTTTTTAGGCGCGCCCATAATATCCTGATTTCGTTCATTCTTTTGTTTACCATGAAACAAGCCTCTGAAAACAAAAGGGTTTCGGTAACACTTTGGTTACATAGGTTAAGGACGTGCAAAACTTCCCGCATGCGCGTCAGTTTCGGGGGCTTTTAGGGCTTGTTTCCCATTGCAAATGCTCTCCGCCATCGGTGCAGATAAGCTGCCCCGTGACCCCCGGCGAATCGATGAAATACCCCAGTGCCGCCGTGATATCCTCGGGGTTCGCGCCGCGGCCAAGAACCGTGCCGCGGCGCTGCGCGGCAAAGTCATCGGGGTCTTGATGCGGGCCTTGCAGGGTCGGGCCGGGCCCGATGCCATTCACGCGGATCGCGGGGGCCAGCGCCTGCGCACTGGTGCGCGTCATCGCCCAAAGGCCCATTTTGGCGATCGTATAGGTGGTGAATTCCGGCGTCAGGTTGCGCACCCGCTGGTCCAGCATATTGACGATCAAACCGCTGGCACGCGGCTCTCCGCCGGCGTCGGCATCGGGGGTCAGCCCCTGCCCTGCCATCGCCTGCGTCAAAACGAAGGGCGCGCGCAGGTTGCTGCCCATATGGCGATCCCAGCTTTCGCGCGTCGCGCTGGTGATATCGTCCTGCTCAAAAATCGAAGCGTTGTTCACAAGGCAGGTGATCGGCCCGCCGAGCGCATCCGCCGCGCGGGGCAAAAGCGCTTCGGCTTCGGCATCGTCGAGAAGGTCAGCTTGCAGGGCCACAGCGCGGCGGCCCAAGGCCGCAATCTGGGCGACGGTCGCCTCAGCCCCGCTTTGCGAGGTGGCAAAATGCACCGCCACATCAAAGCCGCGCTGCCCGAGGTAGAGCGCCATGGCGCGGCCCAGACGTTGCCCGGCTCCGGTCACCAATGCCCGCCGCATCTGCCGCCCTCCTCAGATCAGGATGATAAACAAATAAAGCCCATAAAGCGCGCTCAGCGCCACGCCCCAAAGCCGGGTGATATCGCGGCCCAGATAGACGAAGGGGATCAGCAAAAGCGACGCGCCCAACATCACCCAAAGGTCGATCCGCAAGAAAGCTTCGTCGACCGAGATCGGACCGACAAGGCTCGCAATGCCGATGATCGCCAGCAGGTTGAACATGTTGGAGCCGATCACATTGCCAAGCGCTACATCCGCCTGACGGCGCAGCGCCGCCATCACCGTGGTCGCAAGCTCAGGCAGCGACGTGCCCACGGCCACCAGCGTCAGGCCGATCACCGTGTCACTGACCCCATAGGTCTGGGCGATGATCGTAGCGTTATCCACCAAAAGGCTCGCCCCCAAGGGCAGGCCGATCAGCCCGAGGATCAGGAACATCGCGATCTGCCAGCCCGCCATATCGGGGTCCGCGCCTTCGGGCTCTTCCTCATCCTCTGCCGCGCCGCTGCGGCAGGCGTGGCGGTGGTCCTTGGCATCGCGGAAAGCGTCGAAAAGCATATAGGCCAGACCGGCGAGCAGGATCAGCCCGGCGATCCAGTCAAAGACGCCGCGGAAGGCCAGCGCGATGAACAAGAGCGAAGCCGCTATCATCTGGTTATAGGTCTTGCGGGTGCTGCATTCCGAGGTGTGCATCGTCGCCAAAAGCGCCGGAATGCCCAGCACCATCAAGATATTGGCCGTATTCGACCCCACGACATTACCAAGCGCCAGCCCCGGCACCCCGTCCAAAATCGCCTTGACCGAGATCAGCAACTCCGGCGCCGAAGTGCCAAAGGCCACGATGGTCAGGCTGACGATCAACGCAGGCACGCCAAGGCGCAGCGACAGGTTCACCGCCCCTTTCACCAGCGCATCCCCCGCAAACAGCAGGATCACGAGGCCAAGCCCCGAAAGTAGCCATGGCATCAGCATCAACGCCCTCCCTTACAGGCACAATCGCCTTTGCCAATGCGGTAACGTCCGCAGTCACGGCATTTGGACCGGGTCAGGCGCCTGCCCCCCAGCCAATGCATTTTTCCAAACCAAGCCATGAGGCCCATGGCCACCAGAAACAGCAGGACGATCTTGAAAACCATGGGCTAGAGTCCAAACCGCGCGAAGGCCGCGCGTTCCTCTATGCCCTGCACCGCGTCCTGCATCATCTGAACGCCAAAACGCGACAACAGCCCGCGTTTCACGCCATAGCGGCGCAGCCTGACCTTATCGCCAAAGCGCTTTTTCAGCAGTGGTTTCAGATGGCCGATCCCGTCGATCAGCCCCAGTTCGGCAGCGCGTTTCGCCAGCCAGATTTCCCCGGTAAACAGGTCTTGCCCCTCGGGCAGCTTGCCCGCGCGGCGGGTCTTTACATGGTCGATGAAATTCTCGTGGATATCTTCGAGCATGGTTTTAAGCCGCGCAACATCCTCAGGGTTTTCGGGACGGAACGGATCGAGCATGGATTTGCTCTGCCCCGCCGTATAAACGCGCCGCTCGACCCCATGCTCGCGGATGAACTCATGCACCCCGAAGGAGGCCGAGATCACCCCGATGGAGCCGACGACCGAGCTTGGGTCCGCGTAGATCTCATCTGCCGCCGCCGTCAGCCAATAGCCGCCCGAAGCGGCTACATCTTCGACGAAGGCGATGACGGGAATGTTCTTTTCTTCGGACAGGCGCCGGATGCGCGCGCCGATCAACGACGACTGCACCGGGCTGCCACCGGGGGAGTTGATCTCTAAGGCGACAGCGGCAGGCTTGCCCTTGGCAAAAGCCTTTTCGATGACCGGACCCATGGTGGCATCGTTCAACACCGCGCGGCCCTGCGCGCCGATCATGCCGGAAAGCCGGATTACGGAAACGCTGGGCGGGGATTTCAGGAAGGGCAGCCGAATTCTCATGCCCTTCATGTAGAACGCCCACCCCGCGCAAACAAGGCGGACGCCCAAGTTTCGTAGGCTCAGGCCCGAAGACGCCAGCCGGTGCGGAAAATCCACCAGATCACGCCGAGGCAAAGCGCCGTAAACAGCGCGATGGCGGCAAGGCTGGTGATGATCGGCACATCCGCCGCGCCGAAAAACGCCCAGCGGAAGCCCGAGATCAGATAGACCACCGGGTTGAAGTGCGAGATCACCTGCCAGACGGGCGGCAGCATCGAGATTGAGTAGAAAGACCCGCCAAGGAAGACCAACGGCGTGACGATCAAGAGCGGGACCAGTTGCAACTGCTCGAAATTGCCCGCCCAGATGCCGATGATAAAGCCCATAAGCGCGAAGCTGATACAGGTCAGGATCAGGAAGGCCACCATGGCGATGGGATGCTGGATCGTGATGTCGACAAAGAAGAAGGCCGTGATCAGGATGATCGTGCCGATAAAGAGCGCCTTGGTCGCCGCCGCGCCGACATAGCCGATGACGATCTCGAAGAAGTTGATCGGCGCCGAAAGCAACTCGTAAACCGTGCCGATGAACTTCGGGAAATAAATCCCGAAAGAGGCGTTGGAGATCGACTGCGTGATGACGCTGAGCATGATCAGCCCCGGCACGATGAAGGCGCCGTAGCTCACGCCCTCGACCTCATCGATGCGGCTGCCGATGGCGGCGCCGAAGACCACGAAGTAAAGCGAGGTCGACAGCACCGGCGAGATGATGCTTTGCGTGATGGTGCGAAAGAAACGCGCCATTTCAAAAGCGTAGATGGCTTTGATCGCGGTCCAGTTCATGCCGCATCCTCCTTGAGCAGATCGACAAAGATATCTTCCAAACTGCTTTGCCGTGTCGCCACGTCTTGCAGCACCAGACCGCTTTCCGCGACCTTGGAGAGCAGTTTGGTGATGCCGGTCCGCTCGGCATTGGTGTCATAGGTGTAGATCAGCGATTGCCCATCGGCGGACAATTCCACATCTGGCGATTGCAGCGCCGGCGGCACTTCGGTGATCGGCTCGGTCAGTTGGACTTCGAGTTGCTTCTTGCCCATGCGCGCCATCAGCGCGTGTTTCTCTTCGACCAGCAGCAATTCGCCCTTGGCGATGACGCCAATCCGGTCGGCGATGGCCTCGGCCTCTTCGATATAATGGGTGGTCAGGATGATCGTCACGCCCGAGGCTTTCAGCCCCGCCACGATCTCCCACATGTCCTTGCGCAGTTCCACATCGACGCCTGCGGTCGGCTCATCCAGAAACAGCACCTTCGGGTCATGCGCCAGCGCCTTGGCGATCAGCACGCGGCGTTTCATCCCGCCCGAAAGCTCGCGGATTTGGCTGTCTTTCTTATCCCAGAGCGAGAGTTGCCGCAGGATTTTCTCCAGCACCGCCTCATCCGCCGGACGGCCAAACAGCCCGCGCGAGAAGCGCACGGTGTTGATGACCTTCTCAAAGGGTTCGAGATTGATCTCCTGCGGGACCAGCCCGATCATGGAACGGGCCGCGCGGAAATCATCCCGAATGTCATGGCCGCCGACGGTCACCTTGCCGCTGGTCGCGGTGGTGATGCCGCAGATGGTCGAAATGAGCGTCGTCTTCCCCGCCCCGTTCGAACCCAGAAGCGCGAGAATCTCGCCCTTCTCGATCTGCAAGTTGACCCCTTTGAGCGCCTCGAAACCGCCCGCGTAGGATTTACGCAGGTTCTGAATATCCACGATTGTCGGCATGGTCGTCTCCGCTTTGGTAAGGCGCGCAACCTAACCGGCTTTGCACCGGCTGAACAGATGCCTTCAGGTCTTGGCGCGACCGAACCAGCCCTTTTTGGCAGGCGCGTCTTCTTCGGTGGCCGACGCCTCTGTGCCCTCCTCTGCCGGACCTTCGAGCGAGGATTGCAGGTTGTCGAAAAACTGATCCGCCATTTTCTTGGCGAAACCGTCGATGATCCGGCTGCCAAGCTGCGCCAGCTTGCCACCGACCTTGGCCTCGACATCATAGCTCAGCTCGGTGCCGCCGTCCTTCTCAACCAGCCGCACTTCAGCACCGCCCTTGGCGAAACCGGCGGCGCCGCCCTTGCCCTCGCCGGTGATCGTCAGCGCCTCATTCGGCACCAAATCAGAGAGCGTGACATGGCCCTTGAACGTCGCCTTCACCGGGCCGACCTTTTGCACCACCGTGGCGACATAACCCTCTTCGACCGAGCCTGAGACGTCTTGTGCGCCGGGCACGCAGGTTTGCAGCATATCCGGGTCGAGCAATGCCGCGTAAACCTCGGCGGGGGTGGCGGCGATCTGGCGGGTGTCGGACATCTGCATGGCTGGCTCTCCCTTAGGCGTATCGCAACAGTCTAGCGGGGAATTCTGCGCAAACCAATGTCAAAGCGCTGGACCTTACGCGCCGGGCTGATAGGTCTTTGCCATGACAAGTAGTTCCCATAACCGCGCCGGACTGGCGATCGGGCTGATCCTTCTCGGCGTCGCCGCGATTTCGGTCAATGACATGCTGATCAAACGTCTGTCGGGCGGCTATCCGCTGCATCAGATCGTCTTTACCCGCTCGGCCATTGGGATTCTGCTGGGGCTGGTGCTGGTCAAACTCGAAGGCGGATTTCACCTGCTTAAAACGCAGCAGCCGGGGCTGCATCTGCTGCGCGGGCTGCTCATCGTGATTTCGAACATGTCGTTCTTTTTGGCGCTCTCGGTCCTGCCGTTGGCCGAGGCAACGGCGCTGTTCTTTGCAGCCCCCCTCTTCATCACGGTGCTGTCGATCCCGCTTCTGGGTGAAAAGGTCGGCCCGCTGCGCCTTGGCGCGGTGATCGTGGGGTTCATCGGCGTTGTGATCATGATGCGCCCTTGGGCCAGCACCGCGACGCTCGAAGTCTCCCGCTGGGTGCTGCTGCTGCCGGTGCTGGCGGCGCTGACCTATGCGTTGAACCAATTGATGACCCGCAAGCTTGGGGTGAACTCCAAAGCCTCGGCGCTGATGGTCTATATCCAAGCCGCCTTTGTCGCCGTGTCGCTGGGGTTTTTCCTGATCGCGGGCGATGGGCGGTTCGTGGATGAGGGCAGCAGTGCCTCGCTCCAGTTCCTGCTGCGCGCGTGGATTTGGCCTGCCCGTGAGGATTACCTCACCTTCCTCGGCATTGGGTTGAACATCGCGCTGATCGGCTATTGCCTGAGCCAAGCCTACCGGCTGGGGGATGCCGCCACCGTCGCCCCGTTCGAATATATCGGCCTGCCGCTGGCGGTGTTCTGGGGTTTCGTGATCTTTGGCGACCTCCCGGTCTGGGAGGTCTGGGTCGGGATCGCGCTGATCCTCGCCTCGGGTCTGTTCGTCTATCTACGCGAGCGCCAAAAGGCGCTGCGCGTGACCCGTTTGCAGGGCGGGCGGCGGGCTTAAGCCGCCACCTCGACCACCACTTTGCCGGTCGCCTTGCGGTCGCGCAGCAGGGCCAGCGCCTCATTCGCCTGTTCCAGCGGCATCACGTTGCTGACATGGGGTTTCAGCTTGCCCGCGACATACCATTTGATCAGCTCGGCGAAACTGTCGGTCAGCACCGAAGGTTTGATCTTGGCATAGCCGCCCCAGTAAAAGCCCAAAACGGTGAGGTTCTTGACCAGCAGGATATTGGCCGGGATCTGCGGCACCTCGCCGCTGGCAAAGCCCAAGGGGATCAGCCGCGCTTCGGGGTTGCAGGCGCGCATGGCGGCTTTGAACTGATCGCCGCCGACGGGATCATAGACCACATCGGCCCCGCCCAATTCCTTGACGATGGCGCGGATGTCGTCGGTCTCGGAATTAATCAGGTGATCGGCGCCCGCCTTCTTGCAGACGGCGAGCTTGTCTTCGCCGCGCGCCACGGCGATCACCTCGGCCCCCATCAGCTTGCCCAGTTCCACCGCCGTCAGCCCGATGCCGCCCGACGCGCCCAAGACCAGCAGCCGCTCGCCCGGCTGCAACCGCGCCTTATAATCCAGCGCCACATGGCTGGTGCCATAGGCGATCAGAAAGGCCGCCGCATCGACCGCTGTCATCTCTTCGGGGATCGGCACGCAGACGGCTGCCGGAATGGCGGCATATTCGGCCAGACCGTCAAACCCGGTATAGGCCGCCACGCGCTGGCCGACCTTCAGGTGATCCACCCCCGCGCCCAGAGCGGTGATCCTGCCCGCCATCTCCATCCCCAGCGTGAAGGGCAGCGGCGGTTTTTCCTGATAGGTGCCTTTGATGATCAACAGATCGCCAAAGTTCAGCCCGCAGGTCTCGACCTGAACCAGCACCTCGCCCTGCCCCGGCATCGGCATCTCAAGCTCTTGCAGGGTGAGCGGTTCGTCATAGGCGGTGACTTGCATGGCGCGCATCGGGCTGTCCTTTCGTGCTGCTTTGGCCCGAAGAGGCCAGAAGCCAGCGCGCTTGGCAAGACCCGTGGCCCGCGCCGCTGCGTCAGCCGGGCATGATCACCAGCCGGATGCCATAGGCCACCACCGCCAGCAGGGCGACGCTGGCCAGCCAAAGCGCCACGAACCAGCCCGCGCGTTTCAGCCAATGGCGCATCAGTGATAGCCCTCCTCGGGGTCGATTTTGCCGCGGAACACCCAATAGGCATAGGCGGTGTAGCTCAGGATCAGTGGCAGCAGCACCAAGGTGCCGACCAGCGCGAACATCAGGCTCTCATCCGGGGCGGCAGCCTCTGCAATGGTCAGGCTCGGCGGGACCATATGGGGGTAGAAACTGATCCCGATGCCGATAAAGCCCAGCACGAAAAGCGCCAGCGCGCAGAAGAACGGCTGCTTGTCGCCGCGGCGTTGCAACCCGCGCAGCATGCCGAAGGCCGCAAGCGCCACCAGCAGAGGCACGATGCCGCTGAAGAGCGCGGTGGGCCACGCGAACCAGCGTTCGAAATAGACCGCATCGGTGAAGGGCGTCCAAAGGCTGACCAGCCCCATGAAGACCAGTGTCGCCACCGCCAACGGCCATGCAAGGCGGCGCATATGCGCTTGGATGCGGCCTTCAAGCTTCATGTTGAGCCATGTGGCGCCCAAGAGCGCATAGCCCGTGGTCACCGCCACACCGGTCAGGATCGAGAAGGGCGTGAGCCAATCCCACCAGCCGCCCGCATAGGCGCGGCCTTCGATCTCGATCCCCTGCACCAGCGCGCCCAAGGCGATGCCCTGACAGAAGGAAGCCACCAGCGAGCCGCCGAAGAACGCCATGTCCCACAGCGGTTTCCAGCGTTTCGTGCGCCAGCGGTACTCGAAGGCAACGCCGCGGAAGATGAGGCCCAGCAGCATCAGGATGATCGGCATGTAAAGCGCGGGCATCACCACCGCATAGGCCAGCGGAAAAACGGCGAAGAGCCCGCCGCCGCCCAAGACTAGCCACGTCTCATTGCCGTCCCAGATCGGCGCAACCGAGTTCATCATCACATTGCGCTCGCCCTCATCCTTGGTCATCGGAAAGAGCAGCCCAACACCCAGATCGAAGCCATCGAGGATGACGTAGATCAACACCGCTGCGGCGATGATCCCGGCCCAGATGAACGAAAGTTCAAGTCCAAACATCTCAGCTCTCCTCGCCCTTGTTATGCGCGGTCTTGTCTCTGACCGCCGCCTCTTCGCCGACAGCAAGGATCGGCCCCTCGCCGCGCGCCGGGTCGTTCTGCGCCGCCCCGTCTTGCGCGTCGTCCCCCTGAACGTCGTCGCGTTCATCCTCCAGCACATGACCGACAACCGGCTTGCGCATCATCGCCAGAATATACCAAGTGCCCGCGCCGAAGACGAAGAAATACACCACAATGAAAGCGATCAGGGAGGTCGCGACCGCCGGCGCCTCAATCGGGGCGAGGCTTTCCGAGGTCCGCAACAGCCCGTAGACGGTGAAGGGCTGCCGCCCGACCTCGGTCGTGATCCAGCCCGCCAGCACCGCGACAAAGCCGGTGGGGCCCATCAGCAGCGCCAGCCGGTGCAGCATCGGCGCATCGTAAAGCCGCCCGCGCAGCCGCGCGAAGGCCGCCCAAAGCCCCAGCCCCAGCATCGCAAAGCCAAGCGCGATCATGATGCGGAAAGACCAAAAGACGATGGCCACCGGCGGCTCATCCGCGTCTGGGATCGTATCCAGCCCGTCGAGCGGCGCGTTCAGATCGTGCTTGAGGATCAGCGACGACAGTTTGGGAATTTCTACCGCGTAGTCGATGCGCTTTTCCTCGGGGTTCGGGATACCAAAGAGGATCAGCGGCGCGCCCTCTGGGTGGCTGTCGTAATGCCCCTCCATCGCCATGACCTTGGCGGGCTGATGCTCCAGCGTGTTCAGCCCGTGCATATCGCCTGCAAGGATTTGGAGCGGTGTGACCAGCAAGAGCATCCACATCGCCATGGAGAACATCCGCCGCGCCGCCGCATCCGCGCGGTCGCGCAACAGGTGCAGGCCCCCGACCCCGCCGACGACCAACGCCGTGGTCAGATAGGCCGCAAGCACCATATGCAGCAAACGGTAGGGGAAGGACGGGTTGAACACGATCGCCCACCAATCCTCGGGCACGAATTGGCCCACGTCATTGATGGCAAAGCCCGCAGGCGTCTGCATCCACGAGTTCACCGACAGGATCCATGTGGCCGAGGCCAGCGTGCCAAGCGCGACCAGCGCTGTGGCGAACATATGCAGCCCGTCGCCCACCCGTTTGCGGCCAAAAAGCATGATGCCCAAAAAGCCCGCCTCAAGGAAAAAGGCCGAGAGCACCTCATAGGCCATCAACGGCCCGACCACAGGCCCCGCCTTGTCAGAGAAGACCGACCAGTTGGTGCCGATCTGGTAGGACATGACGATGCCCGAGACGACCCCCATGCCAAAGGCCACCGCGAAGATTTTCTTCCAGTAGTTGAAGAGCTTCAGATAGGTCTCTTCGCGTTTCCACAGCCAGAGCGCGTTGAGCACGGCCAGAAAGCTCGCCAACCCGATCGAGAAAGCCGGGAAGATGATGTGGAACGAAACCGTGAATGCAAACTGCACCCGCGCTAGGATTTCGGCGGTGTAACCGTCGAGCATATGAAGCCCCCGCGTATTGTTTCCTGACCTATATAGGACCCGGCGGCGGGAGCGGCACAGGCTAAATTGCCGCAGTGCTTGGCCCGCGTTCTAGCTGTCGAACGCCACCACGACGCGCAGCCCCGGCGCGTTGTCGGCAAGCTCCAGCCTTGCCCCATGGAGTTTCGCCACCCCATCGACCAGCGCCAGACCCAGCCCATGACCCGGCGTGCCCCGGCTGCGATCAAGCCGGTAGAGGCGCTGCAACACTTTGTCGCGGTCCTCTGCCGGAATGCCGGGACCGCCGTCCGCCACCGTGAGCGTGACCTGCCCCGCCGCCTGCTTCAGCGCGACCTCTACCGCCTCGGCATCCCCGGAATGGCGCAGGGCGTTTTCGATCAGATTGGCCAGCAATTGCCCCAAAAGCGCGCGGTCACCGGTGACATGAACAGGGGGTTCGGGCAGATCGCAAAGCAGGCGTTTGCCCTGCTCCCCTGCTGCAGGCTCGTAAAGCTCGACCATAGTGCGGCAAAGCGCGGTGAGGTCGACGGAGGCGAAATGGGCGCGGGCCTCGCCCTGCTCCACCTGCGCCAATTGCAATAGCGATTGAAAGATCGCGGCAATGCCCTCCAACTCGGCCCGGGCACGGGCCAGCGGTTCGGCGGGGTCCGCGCCCGCAGCCTCGGCCCGGTCCAGATCGTCAAGATGGACAGAGACACGCTGAATCGGGGTCTTCAGATCATGCGCGATATCGAGAGAGACCTGCCGCAGCGCCGCGACAGAGGTTTCCTGCGCCCGGGCCATCTGGTTCACCGCCTCACCGATGCGCAGCAGGTCATCCGACCAGCGCGGCCCCGGCGCGACCCTTGCGGCCAGATCCCCTGTCGTCAGCCGATCTAGCGTGGCACGGATCACCTCCACATGGCGTTTGGAGCGGCGGGCAAGGATCAGCCCGCCCGACAGCGCGATCAGGACCGTGGGCAGCAGGCTTACCAGCAGAATATTGACGAAAACCTCGCGCAGGGCCGTGATCTCGGCCCGGCTGCGCGCGATGGTCAAAAGCCCGCCATAGAGCGTGTCGGTCAGGGTCAGGTAAACACCCCGATACTCCGCCCGCGCCGCACCGATCGAGACGATGTGATAGCCCTCGTTATCCCGCGCGATGGCCCCGTTGCCGTAAATGCGCCCGTTGGGACCGATGTAGCTGAGGATCAGGCGGTTCGGGTCGGTCTCCCGCGATTCCGCCTCGACCAGCCGCGCGAGCGCGGCGGCGCCGGGGGCGGCACGAAAGCCTGCCATGTCCTGCGCTAGATCGGCGCGGATCGCTTGCTCGAACGACCGTTGGGTGACCGCATAGCTGGCCGCGAGGCTGAGCAGGCTGACGATGGTGAACAAAAGCACCAGCAAAAGCGCCAGACGCAGCGGCATCGACCGCCAGAGCCCCGCCAGCCGCGCCCTCATGCGTCGATCCTATAGCCAGCGCCACGCACGGTCTGGATGAGTTCGCTATCAAAGGGCCGGTCGACCTTGGCGCGCAACCGGCTGATATGGGTCTCCACCACGTTGGTCATCGGGTCAAAGGAAATGTCCCAGACCGCCTCCAAGAGCATGGTGCGGGTCTGCACCCTGCCCTTGCGGCGCAAGAGATGCTCGAGCAAGGCAAACTCGCGCGGCAACAGGTCGATCTCTTGGCCCGCCCGCGTCACCCGGCGGCTGATGAGGTCCATGGTCAGGTCGCCCGCGCGCAGGACCGTCTCCTGCTCCAGCGCCTGCGGGCGGCGGGCCAGTGCGTTGACCCGCGCCGAAAGCTCTCCGAAGGCGAAGGGTTTGACCAGATAGTCATCCGCCCCGGCATTGAGCCCGTCGATCCGGTCCTCCACCGCGCCCATCGCCGTCAGCAGCAGCACCGGCGTGGTATTGCCCGCCCCGCGTAGGGTTTTCAGCAGCGTCAGCCCATCCAACTCAGGCAGCATCCGGTCGAGGATCAGCACGTCATATTGCCCGGTGGTGGCCTGCACCAACCCGTCGCGGCCATCGGCCACCACATCCACCGCATGCCCCTCCTCGCGCAGGCCACGCGCGATATAGGTGCTGGTGGTGGTATCGTCTTCGACAACAAGCAGTTTCATCGTGTCCTCATGTAGGATTGCCGATGAATTATGCCAAATTCGCCGCCCGTGCAGCCCAGAGGCGGCAATCTCACAAATTTGTATAGGGCACGGCAAGGCACTGTAAAACCGCAGGTCCAGATAGGCTCCCGGAACGACCGAATGCACAGCAAGGAGCATGCAATGACCAAGACTCTTTCAAAAGCCCCCCGCGCCGCCGCCCTTGCGCTGAGCGCCGCGATGGCCGCCACGCCGATGCTGGCGCTGGCCCCCTCGGCCGCGCTTGCGGTTCCGCCGGGCGGCTATGCCGACCTGGTCGAGGCCGTCTCCCCGGCCGTCGTCTTCATCGAAGTGACCGGCAAGCAGCAGCAGGCCGTGGCCCAGCAACAGCTGCCCCCCGGCATGCCCGAGGAACTGCGCCGCCGGTTCGAGCACATGCTGCCCGGTCAGGATGGCGCCGCCCCCGCCCCGCGTCAGGGTCTGGGTTCGGGCTTTATCATCTCCGAGGACGGCCAGATCGTGACCAACCACCACGTCGTCGCAGGTGCCGAGACAGTGACCGTGAAACTCGCCGATGGCCGTAAGTTCGACGCCGAAGTAGTGGGCAGTGACGCGATGACCGACATCGCGCTGCTAAAGGTTGCCGCGGATGTGGACCTGCCCAAAGTGGACTTCGGCACCTCGAAAACCCTGCGCGTGGGGGATGAGGTCGTGGCCGTGGGCAACCCCTTCGGCCTTGGCGGCACAGTCACTTCGGGCATCGTCTCGGCCCTGTCGCGCGACATTCAGGCAGGCCCCTTCGATGACTTCATCCAGACCGACGCGGCGATCAACCGCGGCAACTCGGGCGGGCCGCTCTTTAACAACGAGGGCGAGGTCGTGGGTGTGAACACCGCAATCCTGAGCCCCGGGGGCGGGTCGGTCGGCATCGGCTTCTCGGTGCCCTCGGATCTGGTGCAGACCATCGTCGCCGATCTGGCCGATGACGGGTCGGTCGAGCGGGGCTGGCTGGGCGTGCAAATCCGGCCCATGACCCCCGAGGTCGCCAATGTGCTGGGCTATGACGAGCCGCGCGGCGCGGTGATCGAAGCGATTACCGAAGACAGCCCCGCCGCCAAAGCGGGCCTCAAGAAGGGCGACATCATCCTGTCCTTCGGCGACACGGAAGTCGACGATCTGCGCGACCTCACCCGCGCCGTGGCCACCACCACGCCCGAGAGCGCGGCAGAGGTCGTCGTGCTGCGCAAAGGGTCTGAACAGACCCTCGACGTGACCGTGGGCGCGCTGGAGCCCAAGCCGGCGTGATCCACGCCTTCCCGGCGCCCCTCATGCCGCCGGGAAGCCCCCAGCCCTTCGCCCTCGCCGGGGGCTGGGCAGCCTGCCCCGGTGGTCCTGCACTGCCGGGGCTTTTTATGTCCCCTCGCCGCCATCACCTTCGCCTGATGGTGCATTGTGCATATGGAACCGCACCAGTTCCGCCACGGAATTCGCCTCAAGCTTGCGCATCACCCGCGCGCGATGCACCTCGACCGTCTTGATAGAGATGTCCATCTCGCTGCCGATCTCGCGGTTCGAAAGCCCCGCCGCCACCCGTTCGAATACCCGGTGCTCCTGCGGGGTGAGCCGGGCCAGAAGCTGCGCATTTTCGACCTCTGCCGCCTTGCTCCTGCGCCGGGCCGCATCGGACTGAAGGGCGGCGTTGATCAGGTCGAGCATGTTTTGGTTGTTGAAGGGTTTTTCAATAAAATCCACGGCCCCCGCCTTCATCGCCGTCACGGCGGTAGAGACATCGCCGAAGGCCGTCATCAGGATCAGCGGCAGTTTGATCCCCCGCGCGTTCAGCGCCTTTTGCAACTCCAAACCGCTCATCCCCGGCATCCGCACATCGCTCACAAGGCAGCAGCAACCGCTGTCCTCATAGCTATCGAGGAACGCTGCCGCCGATGCAAAGGGAATGGCGCGCAGCCCGACAGAGCCCAGCAACCACACCAGCGACTCCCGCACCGCGGCGTCATCATCGACGACGTAAACGATCCCCTCTTCCGACATTCTACTTTTGCGCCTCCAACGGCAGACGCACGGTCAGGCAGGCGCCCTCGGCATCGGATTTCGTCACGGCGATCGTTCCGCCATGGGACAGAACGATCGTTTCGCAAATCGCCAGCCCCACGCCAAGCCCCTTGTCCTTGGTCGAGCGGAAGGCGCTGAAAGCGGTCTGTGCGGGCATGTCCGGGGCAAAGCCGCGTCCCGCGTCGGCCACGTCGATCACGATCTCACCGGCTTCGCAGCGCGCGGTGACCGAGACTTCGGCATCCTCACGCTCCGCCTCGCGACAGGCGTCGATGCCGTTCTTGATCAGGTTGATCAACAGCTGTTCGATTTCGATCCGCGCGCAATGCAGGGTGACCTCCCCACATTGATCGTCGATGGTCACGGCGACCCCGGTGGCCGAGCTTTCGGGCTGGATCAGCAGTTGCACCGAGCGGAGGATCTCGTCAAAGCGGACCGCATTGCGGTCGGCATCGTCGCTATGCAGATAGTTCGACATGGAGCGCAGGATGGCGCTGGCCCGTTCAGATTGGCTTTGCATATTGTTGAGCACGGCGATCATATCCTCTCTCTCAAGCTGGTCGTTCTTGGCACGCAGCACGCAGCCTGCGGCAAAATTGTGAATAGCGGCTAAAGGCTGGTTCAATTCATGGGCGATGGCGGCGGTCATCTGGCCCAGCGTTTCGCGCCGGTTGAGCAGTTGCAGCGCCGTTTCATGCCGGTGCAGCCGCTCTTCGCGCTCGACCTTTTCGCTGATGTCGGAAGCGATGGTCAAAAGCCCGCCCGCGGCCACGGGGTAATCCGTCACTTCTAGCCAACGGCCCGTCGATGTCCGCGCGCGAAAGAACTTGGCCGGGGCGTTGCGCCGGTCGCGCCGCTGCGCGCTCCAGCGGAACTTGCCTTCGGTGGTCGTCGCCAATTTGCCGGTCTGGGTGAAATGGGCGAGCAGTTCATCGAAATGTTTCCCGATGATATCGCCCTCCATCCCGGCATAGGTCGCGCGATATTCCTCGTTGCAATAGACCAGACGGTCGCTGCTGTCGAAGAGCGCCACCATGGTCGAGATATTCTCGAAAGCCAGCGCCAGAGCCTCCAATGCGCTTTTGCGCTCGGTCTCGGCGGTGGCGATTTCGGTCATGTCGAAACAGGTGCCGCGATAGCCTGCCAGTTCCGCTTGGGCATCGAAGAAAGGTTTGCCTGACATGTCGATCTGCCGTGTCCGCTCCTTGCCCAAGGGCAAGAACAATCGCAGATCGCGAAAGGCTTCTCGCGCGGCGAAGCGTTGTTTCAGCAGGTCGTAATCCCCTTGGTCTTTCGCCACATCGGCTTCGGCAAGGGTCTTGCCCAGATCGAAGATCGGGGTTTCGCTGTCGGTCTGACGGCCCCCGCCAGACAGAAAGGTGAAACGCCCTTCGGCGTCCATCTCCCAGACCCAATCGGTCGCGCTTTCGGTGAAGTCGCGAAAGCGGGTTTCGCTTTCCACCAGTTCTGTCAGCACGTTCTGCTGATCCGTCACATCTTGGATCGCGGCCAGCAGATGCACATGACGGCCCCGGTCCAAACGGCGAATGCAGGCGCGCGCTTCAATCTGGCGTCCGCTGGCGGCAAGAAACTTGACGTTCTCCACCACATCGCGCGGACGGCTGCCTGCCATATGGACCATATGCAGGTTGTTCCGGATCGTGGCGCGGCTGCGCGGCTCCACGAAACTCTGCCCTTGCTGCCACATCTCGCGCAGGTCTTGCGCGTCGCGACCCAAAAGCGCTTCCACCTCGGGCGAGGCATCGACCAGCGCGCCCTGCTGATCCCACTCCAGATAGCCGATCCCCGCCACCTCTGCCGCAAGCGCATGTTGCGCCGCGCTGACCTCTGCCTCATGCACTGCGTCCTGCACGGCGGAGCGGTCCATGATCATGACCAGCACCCCCACCACCTGCCCCCGGTCGGCCAGCGGCTGATAGACCGCCGCCCCCTGGGTGCGGTCCAGCACGGGGCGCGAGAAATCGAAATGCCATGTGACCTGCCGCCCGGCCAAGGCCTTCTCAAGGTTGTCCGAAATCTCCTCCAACAGGTCCGGCGGGACGATCTGCGACAGGTGTTTGCCCACGATCTCATCCGCTGGCCTGCCGAAGGACGCGCTATAGGCGTCATTGACGAAAGCATAGGTCATATTGGGCGTGAGAAAGGCCGCCTGCACCGGCAAATGATCGAGGAAGTCGGGCAATCTGCGCCGTGTCTCATCGGTGTTGGCGGTGTTTTGCAGCTTGCGCCGGTTGCGCATCACGCGCCAGACCTGTGCCACCAGCACCGCAAGCGCCGCCACCGCAAAGACCAGTTCGATCGGGTCGCCATAGGCGCCGCCGCGCGGGGCCGATGCCAATACCACGACGATATAGAGCGCCAAGACCGCAACCGCGCCCCCCACGGCGAAACGGTTGATCGCATCGCCGATCTGCTTGGCGATCATCACGCCGGACAAGACGATCCCGCACAGCGCGATCAATGTGAACGCCGCGACCAAGCTCATGCGCACCTCTACTTTCCCTCAAAAGGTCTGCTTTTTCGGCTCCCCTGTCTATTGGGGGAAACCCTGACAAGGGCCGATTAAACCGCCTCGCAAAACGGGTATACGACGGCGCGCCATAAATTCGTGAAAATATCTGCCCTAATTTCAGCAGCTTGTTCCTGCCTATAGGGGAGAACCCTGACCCCGCTGGGGCTTTGCCCAATTGGCGGCGCAATTTCAGGCCGGTAGCTTGTGCTCACCCCACGGAATTGGCCGTGTGATACATGGTCAAAACGCGGATTTTGCAGTGACAGATAGTGAAACCCCACCCTCGAAGCCCTCTGACGCAAAGGCAGAAAGCAAGACGCCCACGCAGGCCGATCTGATGGAGATCCACAGCCTCTACGCTCGGGCCGACGCGATGGCCGAAGCCGCTGAGAAAGCGGGCAAATCCGACGGTGAAGCGCAGCCTGCCGCGGCCCCGCCCCCACAGAGCGCCGAACAGGGTGATGAATGGAATGACGCGGGCTAAGCGCCGAGACCGCTCACTTCGTACTGTTGGACACCACATGGTCACTGTCGATCCCGCCCAACGAATGAAACAGGCCCGACGTATTGCTGACCCCGAATTTCTTGAGCAATTTCGCGCGATAGACCTCTACCGTCCGGTGCGAGATATCGAGGTTGAGCGCGATTTGCTTGCTGGTCAGCCCCTCTGCCAGATGGCTCAGGATCTCGCGCTCGCGCCGGGTCAGGGGCAAATAGGGCCGTTCGGCAGAAAGGTCCGCAAAGCTCCAGACCGCACGGTCGAGCGGGCGTTCGGGGGTGAAGGAATGGCCGCGCACCCGGCACCAGAACAGGCTGCCGTCCCGCCGTGCCATGATGCGCTCGTCCCAATAGGTATTGGTCTTGCGCAGCTGGTCCACGCCGCGGTCGCGGATGTTTACGAACTCTTCATCCGAGGGGTAGAGAATGGCGAAAAGCTGGTCGCGCAGATCGCCGCGCGCATAGCCGAACATCGCCGCGAAGGCGTTGTTGCAGTCGCGGATGCAGCGGTTCTCGGTCACCACAAGCCCGACGGGCGCATGAACAAAGGCAAGCTCTTCAAAGCGCCCCTGCGCAAAGCAATCGTCGGTACGTATTTCCACCATCTTGCTCCGTTTAACTCTATTTCCGATGCTGAAACCGCAAGCTAGTCGACGGGAGGAGGCGGCGCAACACGGCGCTGGCCCGTGCAGGGAGGACGCGATGCTAACACGCAAGCGCATGGCGGACGCGCCATGATCGCGCGGGCCGCGGTCGCGCGGGTACGGCTGGCAGGGGGCAAGGGCGCGGGTGGCATCACCCGCGCTATGCCCATGCTGACCCGGAAAGGCACGCGCCAATGACCGCCCCCCAGTTCCACTTTGTCCCCGTAATGGGCCATGAGGTGCATGTCGCCGAATGGGGTGATCGTAAGAAGCCTGCAGTGCTAATGCTGCACGGTCTGGCCCGCACCGGGCGCGATTTCGATGAGGCCGCCGCCGCCCTGTCGCGGGATTTCCATGTGCTCTGTCCCGATATGATCGGGCGCGGAAGGTCGAGTTGGGCGCGAGACCCTGAGGTGGAATATTCCGTCGAACATTACGCGCAAATCGCGACGGGGCTTTTGGATCACTTTCAGATCGACCGCGCCGCGTGGTTCGGCACCTCTTTGGGCGGCATGATCGGGATGCATGTGGCCTCAAGCCCCGAGGCGCAGCGGGTCAACGCCTTGGTGGTGAACGACATCAGCCCCGAACTGCCCGAGGCGGCGGTGCAGCGCATCCTCTCCTATGTGGGCAGCCTGCCCGCCTTCGACAGTTTCGCGGAAGGAGAAGCCTGGCTGCGCCAGACCTACGCCCCCTTCGGCCCGGCGGCAGATGCCTATTGGCAGCGCATGGCGCGGTCGTCACTGCGGCGCCGTGGGGATGGAGGGCTGACCCTGCATTATGATCCGCGCATCACCGTGCAATTCACCGCCTCGGCGCATGAGTTGTCGACATGGGACCGTTGGTCACGGACCCGCACGCCCACCCATCTGCTGCGCGGCGCGCAGTCGGACCTGCTGCAACCCGAGGCCGCAAGGCGCATGACGCAAAGCGGCCCCCGCCCCGGCATGACCGAATTCCCCGGCTGCGGCCATGCCCCCAGCATGTCCAACCCCCAAGATATTGCCCTGCTGCGTCGCGTTCTGGTTGAATTGCTGGGACAATCCGCACCCTCATAGGCGCGATTTATGCAAAATTGACGCTACCGCCCCGACATTTGCATGCATCCGGGTATTTTCCTTGCGTCAACAAAGAACTGTGCGGTCTAATGCCTCCGGGGCGTATCCGGCCCTCAGAAGGCCGGAGCGTGGAGGACAGGGACCATTTTGGGCAAAGCCGGCATGGAAAAGATCAGAAATGCGCTGTCTCAGCGTGCGAAACGGATTGTCGTGCTGGTCGCGCTCTGCGCCGTTGTCCTTGGCTTTGGCCATCGGATCGAGACGCTGTCCTACCAGACCTACATGCAGGATCTGGAACTCGACACCACCTTGGAGCTGATCGAAGTCCGCGAGCGGATCCGCGCGGATATCTTCGAGCAGATCCTGAAACTGCGCGAATTGGCCACCGTCATCAGCGAGAATCCGACGATCACCCAGTCCGAATTCAGCGCCCGCGCGGCAGAGTTCATGGCCGAGAACCCGGATGTCATCAACCTCGCCGTGGCCCCGGACCTCGTTGTTACCATCGTCCACCCCTATGAGGCCAATCGCGGCGTGCTGGGGCTGGACTATCGCCAGAACGCGGCACAATTGCCGAAAGTCGAACAGGCTTTGCAAAGCGGCGAGGGGCTGGTGACCGGCCCGGTCGATCTGGTACAGGGCGGGCGCGGGTTGATCCTGCGACATCCGATCTTTGATTCAACCGGCACCAATGCCGCGCCGGACACGCCTTGGGGCATCCTCTCGATGGTGGTGGATTACGACGCCCTCGTCACCCGGTTGCAAATCCCCGAACTGACCGAAAAATACGATCTGGCCATCCGCGAGTTGACGCCAGAGGGAGAGGTCGAACAGACCATCATCGGTGACCCCGAACTGACCTTGATCGACCCGATCAAGCTCGACTTCAGCTTTGCCTTTGGCACTTGGCAACTGGCCGCCACGGTCAAAGGCGGCTGGCCAGAGCACCGGCCGGATTTTTGGCTGAACTGGCTCTTGCGTCTGCAAGGCGCGCTCGGCGTTACGATTTTCGCGTGGTACATCATGCGTCTGGCCGACAACCGCAAACTTGCCGAAGAACGGCTGCGCACCGGTGTCGAAGCCTTGGACCACGGTTTTGTCATGTATGACGCCAAAGGCACCTTGGTGCTTTGCAACGAAAAATACCGCGAGATTCACGGCTATAGCGAAGTGGTGAAGCCCGGCTCGACCTATGAACAGATCGTGCGGGACAGCATTCGCCGCGGCATGGTCCCCGATGCCATCGGCAAGGAAGAGGAATGGATCCGCATCTGGCTGGAAAAGCGGGAGAACGGCGCCTTCGAGACCGAGCAGCGCATGCCCGATGGCCGCATCATCCGCACGTCGGACCGGCGGATGAAGGACGGCAGCGTCGTGGGCCTACGGATCGACGTGACCGACCTGAAGAAGGCGCTTTTGACCGCCGAGGACGCGAACAAGGCCAAGACCGATTTCATGGGCGTGCTGAGCCATGAGTTGCGCACGCCGCTGACCGTCATTCTGGGCCATGTCCGCCTTGCGCGGCATTTCGACCGGACCCCGGCGGCGCGTGACCTATGCACCGCAATCGAGGCCGACCCCCAGACCCGCGAAACGCTCTCTCCCAAGCTTTCGGCGACGATGGCCAAACTGGGCGACATCATGCAAACGGTCGAGCGGTCGGGCAATCACCTGCTGACCCTGATCAACGAGGTGCTCGACTTTGCCAAGATCGACGCGGGCAGCCTGTCCATCGCGATGGAGCCGGTGCAGATCGACGATATCGTCACCCCGACCGCAGATCAGCTGCGCCCGATGGTCGAAGACAAAGGGCTAGAGTTAAAGGTGAAATCGGCCAGCGGCGTAATGCTGGCGGATGGCAAACGCATTCAGCAAGTGTTGATCAACCTGCTAAGCAATGCGACGAAATTCTCCGACGAAGGGACCATTTCGCTGACCTGCCGCATCCGGGGGGAGGTGGTGGAATTCCGCGTGACGGATTCCGGCATTGGCATCCCCGAAGATGAGCTAGAGCGCGTTTTCGAACCCTTCCATCAGGTCGATTCCACCGCCACCCGCCGCTTTGGCGGCACCGGGCTGGGCCTTGCCATTTCGCGCGACATCGCCACCGCCCATGGCGGCAGCCTTGTCGCGACCAGCATCATGGGCAAGGGCAGTAGCTTTTTGCTGACCCTGCCCCTGCGCCCTGCCATTGCCCTCGCCGCCGCCGAAGCGCGGGAGGCCGAAGTGGCCTGAGCGCCGCGCCTCGGCTCTTCGATATCGCGGCTCACCGCGCGGGCAGGTGCTCCACCACTTGCTCCTGCTCACCCAGCCCTTGCACACCCAGCCGAACCCGGTCGCCGGGGCTGAGATAGCGTTGCGGTTTCAGCCCCATGCCCACGCCCGGCGGGGTGCCCGTGCAGATCAGGTCGCCCGGCTCCAACTGGATGAATTCGGACATGTAGGAGACAATCGTCGCCACATCGAAGATCATCTTTTCGGTAGAGCCGTCTTGCAGCCGCTCGCCATTGATCTCGGTCCAAAGGGACAGCTTGCCCGGATCGCCCAGCTCATCCCCCGTCACGAGCACTGGCCCTGTCGGGCAAAAGTTGGGAAAGCTCTTGCCCTTGACCCATTGCCCGCCCCGCTCGGCCTGCCACGCGCGCTCGGACACGTCGTTGACGACGCAATAGCCCAGCACATGATCCAACGCCTGATCGCGGCTGACGTTCAAGGTGGTACGCCCGATTACCACGCCCAACTCGACCTCCCAATCAAGTTTGCTCATCTTTTTAGAATAGAGAAGCGGATCGTTCGGCCCACAATAGGTGCGGCTGGCCTTGTTGAACAGGATCGGCTCGCGCGGCACCTCCATGCCCGACTCCGCCGCATGGTCGGAATAGTTCAACCCGACGCCCCAGATGTTGCGCGGCTGGCTGACCGGTGCGGCGATGCGCTGGCCTTGGATCTGGGCCAGCGGCAGCCCTTCCAGATCGACGCCCTCCAACACGTCGCGCAACGTCGGGATCGTCTCGGGTGTGAAGTCCGGCACAAGGGCGCTGACGTCTCGCGGCTGCCCTCCCGCATCCAGCACCACCGGCGTCTTCGCGCCGTCCCGCGCCCCGTATCGCATCAATCGCATGGTCAAATCTCCCCTCTTCGCAACCCTCGTTGGCCGTACCATAGCTGCTGGATTTACGATGGCCACCGCTTTGCAAAGTGGCGCACGCCGTCTCTGCCAATCGGCATCCGTCTGCTTACCGGGGTGAAAAGTCTTGTTCTTGCCCCAATTTAGTCGTTGCGGCATTGGCAGCGGTGCCCGAGGGGGATACCTTGGGTGAACATCTGCCCACGCGCCAAGACAGATGCAAAGACCACGACAGAGGCAAATATGAACGACTTTTACAACGCTCTGGCGGATTTCGACGATCCGCTGCGGCAACTCTATATGCTTGCTGTCGAACCTGACCTCTCTGTCGAAGACAAGATCGCCAAGCTTTTGCAACTGGGCACAGAGGCGCTCGACCTCGAACTTGGCATCGTCTCCCGCGTGGATCACCCGGTCTATGAATGCGTCTATGTCCATGGGCCCGATTGGGCACCCGCCCCCGGCAGCACCTTCGACATCAATGGCACCTATTGCCTGCATACGCTTGGCAACGACGATGTGACCTCTTTTCACCACGCGCGCCAGCAAGAGATTTCGGCCCACCCCTGCTATGAGAACTTTGGGCTGGAAAGCTACATTGGGGCACCGCTGAAAATCAGCGATGCGCTCTTTGGGACGTTGAACTTTTCCGGCACCGCCCCGCGCCCTGCCCCGTTCAGCAAGGCGCAGACCCAATTCGTCCAGTTCCTCGCCCGCTGGCTGAGCAGCGAGCTCTCGCGGCAATCCGAGCGCCGCGCGCTGCGCGAACAGCGCGGGCTGCTCAAGGCGATGGTCGATGCCGTGCCCGAGGCCATCATCATGGCCGATCCCAACCGCCGCGTGGCCTTGGTGAACCCGGCGGTTGAAACACTGTTCGGCTACACCCCCGACGCGCTTCTGGGGCGGCAGACGGCGGTTCTTTACGAGACCCTCGGCAGCTACGAACGAATGGGCGAAGAGCTTTCGAATGCTGGCACGGCCAGCAAGGAAAGCGGCTTTACCGTCGCCTGCCGCCGCGCCGATGGCTCTACTTTCGAGGGGCAAGTCGCCACCGCCAAGGTCGAGACTGACCGCGGTGAGCATCTGGGCTATCTCGGCGTGGTGCGCGACGTCAGTGAGCAGCGCGAGTTTGAACGCGCCAAGGACCAGCTTATCGCCACCGTCAGCCATGAGATGAAAACCCCGCTGACCGCGCTGACCGGGGCGCTGCGCCTGCTTGAGTTGAACCCGGACGACCTGCCGCCGCAAAAGCGCAAACTGTTGCAGCTTGCGATGCGCAACGCGCGGGCGATCGATCAGATGGTGGGGGATATTCTGGATGTCGAAACCCTGCGCAGACCGGATCAATCGGGGTTTTCCGAGCGCGCCTTGGCACCGCTCTTGGCCCAAGCCTCGGAGACCTTGGTCTCCTACGCGAAAGAGCGCGGCGTTGGCTTGGAAATGACCCCCTCCGAGGCCCCCACACCGCTGTTGCGGCTGCACGAAGGGCGGCTCACGCGGCTGTTGTCAAACCTGCTGTCCAACGCGATCAAAGCCTCGGACGAAGGCGGCACGGTTCAGCTTGGCCTTTCGGAAGATGGCACCGGGTTCTGGGTCAAAGACCACGGAAGCGGCCTGCCTTTGGAACTGCAACCGGTTCTTTTCGAACGGTTTTCCCGCGGCTCCAGCTACCGGGTCAAAGAGGGGCATGGGCTGGGGATGAGCATCGTCAAAGCCATTGTCGACCAGCACCTTGGGGAAATTCGCTTTGAAACCGCCGAGGGCGAAGGCACGACCTTTTTCGTAGACTTCCCGCCGCTCGAAGGGCGGCCGGATGCGATGGCCGCCTCCTGACGGCGCATCGCGGCCCCGGCGAGCTTCAGGTCAGAAAAGCCCGAAGCGCGTGCAGCGTGCGGTCAATCCCGGCGGCGGTGGTCAGCACCCCCGGCGACATGCGCAGGGTCTGGCTGCGGTTGTCGACGTAAATCTCCAGCGCCGCCAATTGCGCCACCACATCCGCCGCGTCGATGTGATCGGGCAGAACCACCATGAGACTGCCGCCCCGCTGGTCCGGGTCCGCCGGGCTGGCGAGGGTCAGGCCCATCCCCTCAAGCCCCGCCTGTAGCTGCGCGGTCAGCTTGCGGTTATGCGCCGCCAAGACTTCGGTGTTCTGCCCCATGCGCCATTTCATCGCCGGCAGGCTGGCCACCGCAGGAACGGTTGAGGGCGTGCCACTGTCGAGCCGCCGAATGTCAGGCGCGAATTCGAAAGCGTCGAGATCCCATGAGAACGGATTGCCTTGCGAGAACCAGCCGCGCATCTCGGGCTGGCACTGCGGGATCAGTTCGGCATCCATATAGACGATCCCCGCCCCCGGCGTGCCGCACATCCATTTGAGGCTGGTCGACAGGGCGAAATCGACGCGCGGCGCGGTCACGTCATAGGGCAGCAGCCCCACGGCCTGCGTCATATCCACCCCGATGAGCGATCCCATCTTGCGGCCATGCGCCACCAATTGCGGGATGTCCAACCGGTGCGACGTCGTCGAGCTGACCCAAGTCAGCAGGGCCAGCGCCACCTCCTCGTCCCAATGGGCGATGATGTCTTCGGCCTCGACCCAGTGCCCCCCTTGCCGGATCGGCACAGTGTTCAACGTGAAACCAAAACGCTTCGACAGGCCGGTAAGCAGGAAGTGCAGAGAGGGGAAACCATCCTCGGCCACCAAGACCTTCTTGCCGCGCAGGGTGCCTTCGGGCAGCGCACCGATGACGGCCATCAGCCCGGTGGTGACGCTCTCTGTCGTGGTGACGGTGCCCTTCGGCGCGCCGATCAACTCGGCCCAGAGGTCAATGAACTGCTGGCGTTTGGGCAAGACATCGGCCCATTGGTCGCCGTTGGGCGCGGCCCATGCATCGGTGAAATCGGTGAGCCCGGCCAGCATATCCGCATGTTTGCCGGGGTATTGCCCGATGGAGTGATAGAGGAGATAGGCGTCGCCCGTTCCTGTTTCTGTGGACATTGTAATCTCCGTAGGGTGTTGGCCGCGCAGGCGCGCGGGACGGTAATTTTGTGGGGGACGGGGCCGCTTCGGCTCAGCGGTAGCCGCGCTTGTAATGCTGCTCTAGCCAGCCGGTGAAACGGACCATCGGCCAAAGGATCGCGATGTAGATCAGCGCGGCCAGCAGCAGCGGCGTCGGATTGGCGAAAAGCGCCTGCGCGTCGGTGGCCTGTTTCAGCAAATCATCCATCGCCACGACCGAAGCGAGCGAAGTGTCTTTCATGATCGCCACCGCATAGGAGGCAAGCGGCGGGATCATCATCCGAAACGCCTGCGGCAGGATCACCTTGCGCATGGTGGTAAAGAAGGACAGGCCAAGCGCATCGCAGGCTTCGAACTGCCCGCGCGGTACGGCTTCGATCCCGGCACGCACGACCTCTGCCGTATAGGCCGCCAGCACCAGCGCCAGCGCAATGGTCGCCCCCACGAATGAGGAAAAGACGATGCCCGCGAAGGGCAGCGCGTAGTAGACGAGGATCAGCACCACCAGCACCGGAATGGCGCGGAAGATATCCGTATACAGAACCGCCAGCAGCCGGAACGGCTTGGCCGCATAGAGCCGCACCAGACAGACCAGCACGCCAAGGATGCCGCCAAAGAAAATCGCCGAAGCGCCCAGCAGGATGGTGTTGAGCAGCCCGCGCATCAAGATCGGGAAAGCGCGGCGCATCACGTCGAGATTGAAGAAGATGTCGATGATTTCCATTGCGCATTCCGTCAGTTTGATCGCAGGGGGCAAGCCTTAGGCCGCAGGCGGAGCAGCGCCCCGCCCGCGGCCCAAAGGTATCAGTCCGCCGAGGTGGGCACCGGCAGCGGGGTCACCGCAAGGCTACCCTCGGCAGGGGCCACGCCGAGCCATTTCTCATAGAGCGCCGCCATGGTTCCGTCCTCTTTCATCGAAGAGATCGCACCGTTGACCGCCTCCAGATGCTCAGAGCCCTTGGGCATCATGATCGCGAATTTATCGCCCGTCGGAATCTCGACCGAGACCTGCAAGCCCTGCATCGTCGGCTGGGCAAAGGCGTAGCGCAGGCTGACGATATCATTCACCGCGGCATCGATCCGGCCACTGCGCAGATCGGTCAGCATATTGGCGGTGGTGTCATAGCTGGAATAGGATTTAAAGCCGAGCTCATCCTCCCGTTCTTTCAACCAGTTCTCCGGGAAAGAGGTGGCGATGGAACCGATGCGCTTGCCCTCCAGCCCGTCGAGATCGGCAATCCCGGCGTCGGTCTTGGTGCCGACCCCCAATGCGCCCGAGAAATAGGGCTGCGTGAAAGACTGCGCCTCAAGCCGTTCATCGGTGATGGTGAGCGATGAGATCACCGCATCCACCCGGCCCGAGGCGGTGGCCACGAAAAGCGCGCGGAAGTCGTAGCCGCTGATTTCGGTCGTCTTGCCAAGCCGGGCGGCGACCTCATTGATGATGTCGACCTCGAACCCCTCGAAGGCGCCCGCTTCGTTCTTGAACTCCCACGGCGGGTTCGCCGGGTAAGAGCCGATTTTCAGCACGTCCTGCGCCATGGCAGAGACGCCCGACAGTGTCGTCAGCGCCGCGACGGTGAGGCCAACGATCAGATTATTTTTCAGATTCATGTTTTGCTCCCTGTGAACACCCCCGCGCAGCGCGGCAAGCTTTCCCCTATTGGCTGCCATTTTTCGTATACGAATTCAATTGAATTTTACGAGTATGCAAACTTATACCTAGCCATAAGCGTATTTCCTGCGCATGCTCGGCCTGCAATCGCATACTTTTCAGAGAGGTCGGAATGCCCCGCTCAGCCAAGCGCCACATGAAAGATCAGATTTACGACATCTTCCTCGGGCGCATTCAGCGGGGCGAGATCAGCCATGGCGACCGCTTTGTCGACACCGCCGTCGCCGAAGAGTTCAACGTCTCGCGAATGCCGGTACGCGATGCGCTGATGCGCCTGTCGCATGAGGGCTACCTCGACAGCACGACACGGGGCTTCACCCTGCCCAACCTGTCGATGCGCCAGATTTGCGAGATTTTCGAGTTGCGCCGCCTGCTGGAACCGCGCGCCGCGGCGCTGGCCACCAATCAGCTGACCGATGAGGACATCGCCACCCTGACCCGCGCGGTGGAACAATCCGAGCGCACGTTGGAAACCGGCGATATCGAAAGCCTCTATGCCGCCTCCGAAGACATCCGCCGCACTTGGATCATGGCGGTGCCCAACATCGAGTTGCGCGACACGATCCTGCGCTACATGGCCCAAATTCAGGCCGTTCGCATGGCCACGCTGCGCGACGCCGTCGCGCATGAAACCCTCGTGGAGTTGCACCGCGACATGCTGCGCGCCTTTACCGCCCGCGATGCGGCCAAGGTGGAGCTTTTGCTGCTGCGCTACGTTCTGGCTGGAGAGGATAGCTTCCTGCGGCTGAAAGCCCGCGCGCAGGATTAACCCGCCTCGCCCTTGGCCACCGTACAGAGCCAATCGCGCACGATGATCGCCGCGCTCGACACCCCCTGCCGGGGCGAAAGCAGGTAGAAATCCAGCCCGCCTTCCATCACATGCGGCACCGGGCGCAGCAGCCGCCCCGCCTCAAGATCGCGCTGCACCAGAAAGCGGCTTGCCAGCGCCACCCCCTGCCCCGCCAATGCAGCATCAAGGCTCAGCGTCGTTTGATTGAACCGCAGCGTGCGGGCCGGTTTGACGCTGCTGCCAACGGCCTCTTCGGCAAAGCGCGGCCAGAGGTCATGGGTATCGTGAAGCAGGGTCATGCGCGCCAGTGTGGCGGCATCGACCGCCCCCTCCCCCGCAAGCAGCGCCGGAGAACACACCGCCACCACCTCCTGCGTGAAAAGCAAGTTCGCCCTCAGGCTCGCCCCAAAGGGCGGACGCGCCTGTCGCACGGCAAGGTCGATCCCATCGGCATGAAAACTCGCCACCCGCTCTGTCGCCGTGATGCGCAAATCAATGCCGGGGTGCGCTTGGGTGAAGTCCGAAAGCCGGGGGATCAGCCATTTGGATGCGAAGGTCGGCGTCACGCTGATCGTCACCCGCGCCGGGGCGTGGCGCAGGGCATCCGTCGCCTCCGCCAATTGCTCGAAAGCACGCGACACCGACAGATGATAGGCGCGCCCCTCGTCAGTAAAGGCCAGCCCCCGCGGCTCGCGCAGGAACAGACGCAGCCCCAGATGATCCTCCAGCCCGCGCACTTGCTGGGCGACCGCGCCTTGAGTCACGCCCAACTCATCCGCCGCGGCCCGGAAATTCAGGTGACGCCCCGCGGCAGCAAAGGCACGAAGCCCGTTCAAGGGCGGCAGAGGCATCTCATTCGACATGATAGAATTCCTACAGTCACACAACAAAGCATCTGGCTGGCTGCACGGGATCACAGCGCCTAAATGACGCAGCATATCCGCGCAGCGCAATCGCTGCCTAGTATATGGAGCATATCCGATGACAGCAGAAAAAGTAGCCCTTATCACCGCAGGCGGCAGCGGCATGGGCGCGGGCGCGGCCCGCAAACTGGCGGCAGACGGCTTTAAGGTCGGCGTCTTGTCTTCTTCCGGCAAGGGAGAGGCGCTCGGCACCGAACTGGGTGGCTTTGGGATCACCGGCTCGAACCAATCGCCAGACGCACTGGCGCAGCTGGTAGATGGCGCGATGGACCGTTGGGGCCGCGTCGATGTGCTGGTGAACTCCGCCGGGCATGGGCCGAAGGGCGACATTCTGGAAATGAGCGACGCAGATTGGCACGATGGGATGGACGTCTATCTGATGAACGTGATCCGGCCCACCCGTTTGGTAACGCCGATCATGGCGGCGCAGGGCGGCGGTGCGATCATCAATATCTCAACCTTCGCCACCTTCGAGCCGGACCCGCTCTTTCCCACCTCGGGCGTCTTCCGCGCCGGGCTGGCGGGTTTCACCAAACTCTACGCCGATCAATATGCGGGCCAGAACATCCGCATGAACAACGTCTTGCCCGGCTTTATCGACAGCCTGCCCGAGACTGAGGACCGGCGCGTGCGCATTCCCATGGGGCGCTACGGCACCGAGGCCGAGGTGTCATCGCTGATCGGCTGGCTCGCTTCCGAGGGCGGGGCCTATGTCACCGGGCAGAACTGGTGCATCGACGGCGGGCTGACCCGTGGCGTCTGAAGTGCTGGCGCCCGCCACGCCGCAGCGGCTGGCCTTTTGGGTCAAATGGATCGCCTCGGTGATCCAAATACTCGGCTATGCCGCCACAGGTTTCGGCTGGACGCCGTGGAACCTCTACCTCTTCGTGGTGGGGGTTCTGGGCTGGCTGATCGTCGGGCTGCTTTGGAATGACCGGGCGATCACGCTGGTTCACCTTGTTGCTATGGGGGCGATGCTTGCGGGGATGGCCAGCCAGTAGTGGCGGTGTGTCGAGGGGCGTCGCCTGCGTGATGGCCCCCCGTATCCCCGCATAACATCCGGCGGGGGAACCGTGTCCCCTCCCCCCGCCTGCCTTGCACGACGCTGAACCTGCCCCATATCTCTTTGCAAAGGACAACCGCGAGAGACCAAGATGGGCTATGTAAAGACAGCGATGCTGATGGCGGCGATGACCGCGCTTTTCATGGGGGTCGGCTATCTGATCGGCGGATCGGGCGGTGCGCTGATCGCGCTGGTGGTGGCGGCGGGGATGAACGCCTTCACCTGGTGGAACTCCGACCGCATGGTGCTCAAGATGCACAATGCGCAGCCCGTCTCGCCGGGGGACCGCGCGGGGCTCTACGCCATGACGGCAGAGCTTGCGCGGAATGCGGGCCTCCCCGAGCCCAAAGTCTATCTGATCGACACGCCCCAGCCCAACGCCTTCGCCACCGGGCGCAATCCGGCCAACGCTGCCGTGGCGGTGACGAAAGGGCTGATGCAAAGCCTCAGCCGCGAGGAACTGGCGGGCGTCATAGCGCATGAGTTGGCGCATATCCGCAACCACGACACGGCGATCATGACCGTGACCGCGACTTTCGCCGGTGCGATTTCGATGCTGGCGAATTTCGCGCTATTCTTCGGCGGCGCGCGTGAGCGGATGGGGATGATCGGGACGTTGATGATGATGTTCCTCGCCCCCATGGCCGCCGCGCTGGTGCAGATGGCGATCAGCCGGACGCGGGAATATGCCGCCGATAAGGCCGGGGCCGAGATCTGCGGCCATCCGCTCTGGCTCGCCTCGGCGCTTGAGAAGATCGCCTTGGGGGCCGCGCGGATCGACAATCACGCGGCAGAGCGCAACCCGGCCACGGCGCATATGTTCATCATCAACCCGCTACACGCGCATAAACATGACAGTCTTTTCGCCACGCACCCGGCGACGGAGAACCGCATCGCGGCCCTGCGTGCGATGACACCTGACGCCGCGCCAGTGCGAACACACAGCGCCCGCCCAACCAGCAGCAGCCGCATCCCGAAAACCGGCAGACGCCGCGACGCGGGGCCATGGCACTAGGCCGCGCTTAGCCCCGCCGCCAGTAGGCGGTACAAATCTGGCGGGTTTTATCCATGCCGAGATGGGTTTTGAAATGTCCGCGCAATTGCTGCGCGTTCTGGAACTCTCCGGCGAAAAAGGCATAGCCCAAACCGTCATCCGTCAGCGCCTGCGCATGGCCAAGCACTTCGGCCTCGAAGGTGGCGGGCGGCAGGGCATGGACGCGCAGCTTGGTCTTGGGCAGGTAGTCGCGATACGACACGCCTTGCGGCAGGGCCGCCACCACATCGCCCACCGCATCCTCCGGCAGCCGCGCCAAAAGCTGCGCTACGGCGGGCAGCCCCGTGCCATCGGCGGCAAGGAAATAGGAAGAGGCTTTCGGCAAGGCGCTGATGCCCACCGGCCCCATTGCGCCGATCCGTTGCCCAGCTTGGGCGTTCTGGGCCCATTGCGAGATCAGGCCGGAGCCGTGGCGAACCACGTCGATATCGACCTCTTCGCGCTCGGGGCGGATGTTCTTGAGCGTGACATAGCGGGCATGCAACTCATCCGCACCCTTGGGCCAAACCGGCGCCCCATTGGCGCCCATCACCGGCCAGACCGGCGTGCGGCTGGCATCGCGCGGCAGGATCAGACGCAGGTGGATGCCCTGCGGGGCAAGTTCGGCAATGTCGGGGTAATGCAGGGTAACACGCTGCATCCCTTCGAAGAGGATTTCGCTGTTCAGCACCTCCAACAAACGGAAGTTCTGCGGCGTTTCTCCGGCCTCTTGCGCCACACCCTGCCAGCGGATGCGATCGGCCAGCGCGGGGTCAAACTCCGCCACATGATGGACCATGCCCTCTTTCGAGAATTGCATGGCGTTTTCGCCGGGGGCTTGCAGGCTGACCTCCAGCCCACGCGGGCAAAGATCGAACTCTACCCGGTAGCCGTCTTGCTCAAACACATGACCCGTCGGCCCCTTGGCGCGAAACGCCATGCCGTGGTCATCGACAAGATGCGACAGGATTTGCGAGAGCATCTCCTGCGGGGCATCCATGGGGATGGTGGTCTTGGCTTTGGCGATGGTCATCTGCGGCTCCTCCCGAGGCAAAGAAAAGCGCGGCACACGAGGGGAGTGCCGCGCTCTAGGCTCACCAGCTATGGGCCAGCTTCACGGTGACTTCACGGCCGGGGCTGTAGAAGTCAGCGTAAGAGCCGCCGAAGGAGGTGTGCTTTTCGTCGAACAGGTTAGTGACATTGGCCGACAGGGTGGTCTGCTCGGACAGATCATAGCTGACCGCGGCGTCGACCACGACAAAACTGCCTGTCTCACCCGTGGCGTTGCTGTCGCTGTAGTAGTAGCCGCTGTTGAACCGTGCGCCCAAACCGACTGTCAGATCACCACGGCCAAGGTTTTCCCAAGTCCGGCTGGCCCAGATCGAAGCGACGCTTTCAGGCACCAGTCCGGGGCGGTTGCCGACATTGCCCGCCGTGCCGTTCTCTTTGATCTCGGCATCCAGATAGCTGTAGGCGGCGGTGAGAGTATAGGCGCCCATCTCGGCCTTGGCTTCCAGATCGATACCACGCACGCCGATCTCACCAATGGTTTCCGGCAGGTTGGTCGCAGGGTTGGTGCGGGTGATGTTGCTTTTCGACAGGTCATAGACCGAGGCCGTCAACAGCGCGTTTGTGCCCATGGGCTGCCATTTGGTGCCCAGCTCGAACTGCTCGCCCTCTTCCGGCTCGACGCCAAAGCCTGCGGGCACGACCGACTGTGCGTAGTTCCCAAAGACCGAGAGGTTGGGTTTGATCTTATAGGTCAGACCCAGGCGGCCCGTCGTCTCGCTGATGTCGTTGGTTTGAACCGTGCCGGCAAGGTTGTTGGTCTCAGTCACGTCGATCCAGTCGTGCCGCAGCCCGAAGGAGGCGATGAAACGCTCGTTCCAGTTCAGCTCTTGCTGAGCGTAGATCGCCTTGCCCTCCGTCTCGGTGTCAAGATCGGCAAACATCGGCACACTGGTCGGACGGCCCGTATAGGTCGGGTTGTCGCGGTCAACCGACGGTGCCGGGCCATAGAAGCGTTGGTCAGACTCGTCGGACCAAGAGAATTCGACCCCCGCCGTGGTGGTGCTGGCGGCCCCGCCGAGGAACCCCTCATAGGTCAGATGCAGATCGGAGATCATGCTCTCGCTCGTGCCATCGCTGGCAAAAAAGGCGCGGTCCACCGTGCTGTCATTCGGGGTTCCATCGCTGACATAGGCATAGCCGAAGTCATCGGCGCTGTCGCTGTAGCGCAGGGTGCCGCCAAAGCTCAGCCCGTTGCCAAAATCATGCGCGCCCAGAACCGATACGGTCGTCCGCTCGGTGCCGCGGTAGTTGTAGTCAGGCTCGCCGTAGAACACATCGCTGCGGTCAAAATCGCCGCCCGCCGGGAAACCGCCGCTGCCGGGTACGGAATCGCGGTTGAGGTGATCGACGATCACGGTCAGCTCAGACGCATCGGAGGAGCGCCATGTCAGGCCGCCCATCGCGAAGATCTCATCGTTCTCGGAATAGGGATACTCAAGCTCGCCATTGCGCAGCAGGCCGGTGAAACGGTAGCTGAGCGTGCCTTCCTCATCCAGCTTGTCGCCGAAATCCACACCGGTTTCCAAGCTGCCATAGGAGTCGACCGAGGTGTAGACACTGCCAAAACGTTCGTCGCGGGGGCGTTTACTGACATAGTTGACCGAGCCACCGGGATCGGAAAGGCCAAAGGTCGAAGACGACGCGCCCCGGATCACTTCGACCCGCTCATAGGCGAAGGGTTCTTCGCGGACCGATCCGAAGTTCGCGCCCAATGTCAGCCCATCGCGGTAGGTATAGGCTTCGAACCCGCGCAGGATGAAATAGTCGAACCGATCATCTGCGCCATAGCTGTCGGTGCTGGCACCGGCTGTGTAGTTCAACACCTGCTCCACGCTATCCGCGCCGCGGGCTTCGATCTCGCGGCTGGTGATGACCGAGACGCTGGCCGGGATGTCGATGATCTCACCCGACAGTTTGCCGCCGCTGCTGATCTCGCTGGCGACAACCGTTTCGGCATCCGCCGCGCCGGACGTCTCGGAACTGGCTTCGAGGATCACGTCATCCAGCTGGTAAGTTTCTTGCGCGTAAAGCGTGCCCGGCACCAGCGCCGTGCAGCACAGCAGCGCCGTCTTGAGAGAGCCGCGCCCCATTTGCAGGGGGATGAGTTTGGAAGAGGACATGGCGGTCTCCGTAATAACCTAGTGAATCTGTCGGGATTCCCTTACCCCTATGATACGGAGGAGACCAGAGTCAATCTGACTGAATTAGTCAGTTATTTTCAGGCCGCGGCATTCTTGCGTGGCGGCCCGATCTTGTGACGCCCAATTGGCACCATGCAGGGGGTCTGCGAGACCGGATCGTTGACGATACGGCACGACAGGCCAAAGACGGTTTTCACCAATTCCTCGGTCAGGACCTCGGCGGGCGGCCCCTCGGCGCGGATGCCGCCATCGCCCACGGCGATCAGGTGATCGGCATAGCGCGCGGCGAGGTTCAGATCATGCAGCACCATGACGATCGTCGTCCCCTGCGCCATGTTGAGATCGACCAGCAGGTCCAGCACCTCGACCTGATGCGCCACGTCCAGAAAGGTCGTTGGCTCGTCCAGCAGCAACAGGTCGGTCTCTTGTGCTAAGGCCATGGCGATCCAGACACGCTGGCGTTGACCGCCCGACAGCGTGTCGAGATCACGCTCGGCCAGTTCCTCGGTCCCTGTCGCGGCCAGCGCGCGGGCCACGGCGCGGTCATCCTCTGCCGACCAGCGCGAGAACAGCCCCTGATGCGGATGCCGCCCACGCCCGACAAGATCGGCCACGGCAATCCCCTCAGGCGCGATGGGCGATTGCGGCAGCAGCCCCATGACCTGCGCCAGCTTGCGCGACTTCATTTGGTGCACCGCTTCGCCATCCAGCAGAACCGCGCCGGACTTGGGCTGCAAAATCCGCGCCAGCGTCCGCAAAAGCGTTGACTTCCCCGAGGCGTTCCCGCCCACGATGGCCGTGATCTTCCCCGCCGGGACGGTGAGCGTTACCCCCTCCAAAATCACGCGCTTTTCATAGCCCGCGCCCAGATCGCGCGTTTCAAGACGGTGGTCGTGGGTCATAGCGTGCCCCCATTTCTATTGGCGCGAACGATGAGATACAAAAGGAAGGGCGCGCCGACCGCGCCGGTGACGACCCCCACGGGCAAGCGGGCGGGCAGCAGGAACTGCCCCACGAAATCGCCCGCGATGACCAGCAAAGCACCCACAAGCCCTGCCCCCAACAGCAACCCGGTCGTGCCCGGCAAAAGCCGCGCCGCAATGGGCCCCGCAAGGAAGGCAACAAAGGCAATCGGCCCGGTCGCTGCCGTGGCGATGGCCACAAGGCCGACGGCGGCCAGTGTCACGCGCAGCCGCGTGGCGTCAGCACGCACGCCAAGCGCTTCGGCGGTGTCATCGCCAAGGCGCAGCACCTCCAGATCGCGGGCGGTAACGGCCAAGAGCCCGCCGAAGACCAACAGCGCCCCCGCCACGGGCAGCGCTTGGACAAGCTGCATGCCGTTGAGGCTGCCAGTCAGCCAGCGCATCGCCTCGGCCCGGTCCCATGCGGGCGCTTCAAGCAAGACATAGGCCGTCACACTGTCGAGCATGGCAGAGACGCCGATGCCGATCAGGATCAGCCGCGCCCCGGCGGCACCGCGGCGCGAGGACAGCGCCCAGATCATCGCCGCGACCCCAAGCCCCGCCACGACCGCCACAAGCGACACCAGCCAACCGTCGAGGGCCAGAATAACGATGGCAAAGACCGCCGCCGCACCTGCGCTGGCGCTGATGCCGATGATATCGGGGCTGGCCAGCGGGTTGCGCAGCATGATCTGAAACGCCACCCCGCCCAAGCCAAAGCTGGCCCCGGCCAAGAGCCCCATGACCGCGCGCGGCAGGCGTAAATCCGTCACCACGAATGAGGCATTGGCCCCCGGCGCCCCCGTCAGCGCGGCCCAGACATCGCCCGGTGGCAGGCAACCGCGCCCACAGCTGAGCGTCAGGAGCATAAGCGCGGAAACGAACGCGGCCAGTGCGACCAGCACCTGAACACGCCGCGTCGCGGCAGGGCGGAAACGGCGGGGTGCGGTAATGGTCACATCGCTCATAGCCCACGCATCCTGTGATTGCGCACCGTCCAGATAAAGAAGGGCGCGCCGACAAAGGCCGTGACGATGCCCACGTCCAACTCATTCGGGCGGGCGATGACGCGGCCCAGCACGTCCGACAGCCCCAGCATGGAGGCCCCCGCCAAGGCCGAGAGCGGCAGCACCAGCCGGTAATCGACACCCGCGATCATCCGGCACAGATGCGGCACGACCAGCCCGACAAAGCCGATTGGCCCGCAAAGCGCCGTCGCCGTGCCGCAAAGGATCACCGCCCCCGCCGCCGCCATGACCCGGCCCAAGGCGACGCTTTGGCCAAGGCCGGTGGCCAGTTCTTCGCCCAGGGCCAATGCGTTGAGAACCCGGGCCGAGGCGAGGCTCAGCGCCAGCCCCACCAGCGCGAAGGGCATGGCGGGCAAAAGCGTCTCAAAGCTCGCGCCGCCGATGCCGCCCACCTGCCAAGATTGCACAGAGCCCGCGATATCATTGCGCGGCAAGACCACCGCGATGATGAAGGCCGACACCGCCACAGAAGTTGCTGTGCCAGCAAGGGTAAGCTTCAGCGGTGTCGCCCCGCCCTGCCCAGCGGAGCCGATCAGATAGACGAAAATCGCGGTCAACCCCGCCCCGGCGATGCCGAGCCACAGAAAACTCTGCGCGCCGCTGATGTCGAACCAAGCGATGCCCACCACGACGAAAAGCGCCGCGCCCGCATTGACGCCCAGAATACCCGGATCGGCCAGCGGATTGCGGCTGATGCCCTGCATCACCGCCCCCGCAAGGCCAAGCGCCGCGCCCGCCAAAACGGCCAGCGCCGTGCGCGGCATCCGCACCGCGACCGCCGCAGCGCCGATGGACTCGATCCGGCCAGTCATGCCCGCCCAGATCTCGGCCCAAGGCACCGAACGCGCGCCCACGGTCAGCGACAGGCCGGTCATCAGCAGCAGCAGGCCCAGCAAAAGCGCGAGACCGGCCAGCCGTTGGGGGCGCTGCACCTGCATTATTCGCCGCGTGTGGCGGCCGCGCTCAGCCGTGCAAGATAATCGTCGAGCACATAGTCGATCGACAGCGGCGTCGGGTTCGCGGCAGTGCCCATCGGATCATTCGCCAAAAGCACGACCGAGCCGCGGGCGACCGCCGGGAAACGCGCGATCAGCGGGTTCTTGGCCAGCTCATCCAAGCGCGCCTGATCGCCATAGGTCACCACAACGTCTACATCGTCAAACAGGTCGATCCGTTCTGCACTGACACGGCCCGAGTATTTCCCGGCCTCGCTCGCCTCGCGCACCGCCTGCGGCGTCGCCATGCCGAGGTCGGTCAGGAATTGCACCCGCTGGTCGGCGGCGGCGTAGAAACCGATGGTGCTGAGGTCACGCGGATCAAGGTGGGTCACGAACATACCGGTCTTGCCCGCCAGTTCGGGATGCGCCGCGCGGGCGGTCGCGATCCGCTCTTCGATCTCGGCGACCATCGCCTCGCCCTCCTCGGCCATGCCAAGGCCCGCCGCATTCTGGCGGATCATCTCGCGCCATGTCGTTGTCCATGCCGCTTCGGGATAGGCGACGACCGGGGCGATGCGGCTGAGCGTTTCATAGTCCGACTGCGACAGGCCGGAATAGGCGGCGAGGATCACATCGGGCTGGGTGCTGGCCACGGCCTCGAAATCGATGCCATCGCCCTCGTCAAAGAGCGTGGGCACCTCGGCGTTCAATTCGTCCAACCGTTCGATCACCCAAGGCAGCAGCCCATCGCCATCGTCGTCCCCCCATGAGGCGCGGGCGAAGCCGACCGGCACGATGCCAAGCGCCAAGGGCACTTCGTGATTGGCCCAACCGACCGAGGCAACCCGCTCGGGGCGCTCTTCGATGGTGGTTTCGCCAAAGGCGTGTTCAACGGTGACGGGAAAGTCCTGCGCCATGGCGGCGGTCGCGCCGAAGGCCAAGCAAATGAATGACAACGTTCTGAGCACCGCGGCCCCCTTAATCCGATTCTTTTAGTAAACTATTGCCTGTTATGCCGCTGCGGGCGGGGATGCAACAGGTCAGTTCATCGGATCATGGGTTGGGACTGCGCCGGGGCCGCCTGCGAAGCGGCCCCGGGTGTGGTTATTGGATGCTGACCTCGAAGGAGACGAAGCCCTGCGCGCCGGGTTGCAGCGCCCCCGTACAGGACCAGCGCAGCGCCCCGTCGTAGCCCGGCGCATTTGCCAATGGCGCGTCCAAGGTGCAGGTCACCCCATCGGCCAGGGTGACCGGGCTGGGCACCGCTGCGGCCAAAGCCGTGTAGGGCGGTGTCTTGTCGTAGACGACGATGTCGCGCGCGGGCACGGTGCCCACGGTTTCGACATAGATGCGGTATTCCAACACATCCCCGGCAGCGGCGCCGTTGCTGACCCCTTCGGGCGTGCCGCGCGTCACGTTGCGGACGGTTTTGGTCAGTTTCAACGTGCCCTGCGCCGCCTCAACCACCAGCCGATCGGTGTTGACGTTTCGCTGGGCGAGGCCGCTGGAGCCATAGCTGGTGTCGGCGACCAGATCGAAGCGATAGGTCGATCCCTGCGTTGCCGCGCCCGAGACGGTGACCCGTGCAAGGACACAGATCAGATCGCCCGCCTCGGTGGGCAGCGCACCGGAGATCGCTTGGTCCGGCGTACCGTCGCAATCCGTATCCTCGTAAAGGGCGGTCGAGAAGGCCCCTTCGGGAGTCGAGGCTTCGGCGGTGACGCTGAAGGTCACGCTTCCGGGGGCCGAGGCGATATACTCATGCCGCAGCGCCAAGACCTGCCCGGCCCGGATCGTCTTGTCCTGCGATTGGTTCAGCCGCGCCGCTTCGATAAGGCCGAAGCCGAGCCCGGCGTAGGCGGTGCCCGCCGCGGGGGTGAAGGTGAAGCGCCCGTCATGGGGATCGCCGTTCACCACGCCGGGCAAGGCCGCGCCGCCCTCGGACACGTTGAGCAGACCCGCGCCGGGCTGGGCCACCACGGTGACCGCGCCGCTATACCCCTCAGGCAAGGCCGCGCGCCATGTGCCGTCCGCCGCCAGATCGGGCGTGACTAGCAAAGCGCCGCCCGCATCCAAAATCTCGACCACGGCGCGGTCCGTGCCCGCCTCGCCAGTCTGCTGGGCCCCGTCATAGGCGTCGCTCCCCGCGCCGATGTCAAAGAACACCACGCCAGAAAGCACCGGACCGTTGGAACGCCGGGTCACGCGGGCGAGCGCCTCGTCATCATCGACCAGCCCATCGCCGAGGTCATCCACCAGCGCGCCGGTGCCGGGGTCGCTGTCGGGGTCAGAAAGCGACGCGCCGATGATCTCTGCCTGATTTTCCGTGGCGCCTTCGCTCTGCATCGTGACGCGGATGGTCAGGCTGTGGCTGCTGCCCGAGGGCACGTCGCCAAGCAGCCACAGACCGGTCGAAGCGTCATAGCTATCGCCCTGCGCCGCCGCGTCGTCCGAGACATAGGCGAAGCCATCGGGGATGAGATCGAGCACCCGCACATCCGAGGGGCTGCCGGGGCCGGTGTTGGTCACCGTCAGCACGAGGTCGAGCGCCTCTTCCACCGTGGCCTCTGTCGCGGGGCTGGCGTCCGCCGCGCGTAGGATGGTTTGGGTCAGGGCCAAATCGGCCTCAGTCGGCAGGGTTTCAAAACCGAAATCAGAACTTACCGGGCTGCCGCTGCCCGCATCAACAGCAAGGCTCGCGATCGGGTTTCCCGTGGTCAGGGTGAGGCCCGCCGGTATCTCAGGGTCGGCCTCATCCACTTCGACCAGATAGGCATGTGCCGGGTCGAGGTTGCTGAAGGAATAGGCCCCCGCCGCATCGGTTTCGGTCACCGCCACCTGCGTATCATCGGCCCGGTCGCCGGGCGTGCCTGCATCGTCGAAAAGCGTCACGGTGATGCCCGCGGGCAGCGTGGCTTCGGCCCCGTCGCGGCTGCCGGAACTGTCGGCGTCCTCATAAAGCGTTCCGCCGATCCGGCCCTGCGGCAACAGATTGACGAGGGTCACGAGGTAATCCTCAACTTCCCCATCGAAGTTCAGACCGCTGAAGGGGTCTTGGGTCAGCGCGCTAGAGGTCGACCAGCGGATGCGGGCATAGGTGGTGCCATTGCCCACATCGACCGGCACGGGAATGTTCAGGCTGATCTGGTTGTTGAACGCGCCATCCGTATCGCCCAAGCCGCCGTCGCGAAAGTTGATGGCCACCTGTTCGGTCGGGTCGAAGACATTGTTCTGGTTGAAGTCGATCCAGAGCTGAAGATTGGTAATGCCTTCGGTCACCGGCAGACCAAGGGCCAGTTGCACGCTGAGGGTCTCATGGGTCTGAATGGTCAGCGGCACGATGGTGCCCGCCTCAAGCACCGGGAACTCGGCAATGGAATCCTCGTCGTCGATCCCGTCGAGGTCGTCACCATCGGCATTGGCGCTGAACATGCTCTCGGTCTCGGAATCGGGGAGGCCACCGCCAAGGTAGATGTCCGGCACGATGATATGGCGCGGCTCACCATAGCTGGCAGGCGCGTCGCCCCGGTCCACCAGATCGGCGGCGGCGATGATGAGGGAGTAATCCTCGATCTCGCCATCGACGGCAAAGCTCGCCACCGGCAGCCCGGCTTCGGAGGAGTAGCGGAACCGTGCAAAGGTGGTGGAGGTGGTGGCATCGCTGGGCACGGTCACGTCGATCTGGATCACGCCGTCGCCTGCCACATCGTCAAAGCCTGTGCCGTCGTCACGCAGGTCGCGGGCGATGTTTTCGCCGAAAGACCCTTCGAAGACCCCGTCGCCATTAAAGTCGATCCACGCCTGAAGGTAGCCCGCCCCTTTGACCGGAATGTTGAGCGTGCTGATCATCCCTTGGGTCATCACCGGAAAGACCACCGCGTCTTCGTCATTGCTGTCCAACAGGTCGTCCGCCGTGGCCGAAGCATCGGACTGCGCCACCAGTTCGATATCGGGCGGCACGTCGCCAAGATAGACCTGCGGCGTATCGCTGACCCCATGCGAGGCGGTCAGGTAAGAGATCGGCGCATCGCCAAAGTCGACCCCGAGCCCGTCGAAAACAGCGACCGTGACCTGCGCCCGGTCGCATTGCGTGGGGTCAATGCTGTCGCAAAGCTCATAGTCGATCAGATAGGTGCCCGAGGGCACCCCCGGCGGGACGATCACCCGGCCCGCATCGGCGCCTTGGGTTTCCAGCACGGGCACCGGATCACCGCTGTTCTGGGGTATGGCTTCGGTCAGCACCGCAAGCGTCGCGGTGGGGAAGGCGGCAGGCAAGCCGTTGATCGTGTCGTTGGACATGACCTCTCCCGCCGTACCGCCAAGCAGGCTGTTGAGCGGCGTCGCGGTATAGTCATCGTCGCCCGCCACCACGCTGGCCGAGGTATTCGCAACCGCGCAAAGCCGGATCGACGAGCCGCGCCGCGCGTTGTTCAGCGAGCTGCCGGTATAGCCGTGGATGAACTCCCCCTCGGTGAAGGTGCCGTATTCATAGGTGGCATAGTTGTCGAAACCGGTCTCGTTCGGCTCTTCCGTCCAATTGGTCGGGTCACCCACCTTGGCGGGGTCCATCGTGATCGCCTGCCCCCCGGCGGGAAAACCGGCGAGCGGGGCGGTGTGGAAATAGGAAATGCCATCGGGCGCGAGCAGCGGGCCGACCACATCCGAACTATCATCCGATGTCCCACGGCTGTCCACATCCGTCTGTTGAACGATCACGCCGTTGATACGGCTTTGCTCGACCGCCCGCCCTTGGGGGTTCGAGGGGGTGGCGCTGCCGTCTTCGACCAGGCGCAAACGGTAGGTGACGAAGCCGTTGTCAGCGGGTGTCATCCGCGCTTCGAGCGAGCCGTCGATATTGACCGCAGTGGCGTTGCTGATCTGGGTCGCTTGAAACACGACATCCAGATCGTTGCCATTGATGTCGGTGGTGACATTATCAAAGACGAAGATGTCCGAGGTCGTCAGCGCCGCCGCGCTGCCCGCTCCGGCCAGCTGCGTGCGCGGCTGCGCGAAAACCGACCGCGGCGTACAGGTTTGCGGGCCGGTGTCGGTGGACAGGACATTGGCGACGATGCTGGCGTTTTGCGGATTGGACTGCAGGCGCGACACGAAAGGCGTGCCGATCGCGCCGATCCCCGCCGTGGCCGTACTGTCGACCGCGCCCGACAGGGCATCCGCCGCCGTCACGGTATATTCCGCCGTACAGGTCACCTTGCCGCCCGGGGCCACAGGTGCGGTGATGGCCGGACAGGTGACCGTGCCGACAAGGCTGTCTTCGATCACCACGTCTTGGTTCGGGTTGAAGGGCAGCTCCCCTGTATTGGTCACCTCATAGATAAAGGTGACCGTCGTGCCCTGAAGCGCGGAGAGCGGGCTGGTAAACCGTGCAAGGCTGATTGTCTGTTCGGTGGTAAAGTTCACATCGGCGAAGATGCCGATCCCCCGCGCCCCCGCATCATAGGGCAGGGTCACCGGATTGTAGTAGCTGCGGACCTCGCCAATACTTTCGTCGTACCAAAGCTCAATCCGTGAGGTCGCATTGGGGTAGCTCAGCCGGATCGACCCATTGGTATCATCGCCCGAGCCAGGGGAGAGGAAGGCGCTGCCGTCGATGAAAAGACATTGCGCCTCGTTCCCGTTCAGCAGGCCGGTGTCGCCGGACCCCGGCCCGGGGCCGACCACGACGGTGGGTGCCGGCCCCAATGTGGTGATACTTGGGTTGCCGTTATCGCCAAAGGCCGTCACAAAATCGCAGCGGTCCCCGGTGCTGTGGTTGTCGGTGGGGTCAATGTCGAGGATGTCGACGGTAAGGTTGTCGACCTGAAACGCGACGCCGCCGGAACTGGCCGAGACGCTGGCGGTGATCCGGTCATCGCCGCGCCGCCCCGCATTCGGCGCGGCATCGCCCACGATGACAAGCGAATCGACACCGCCGCCCAGAACATTCACATCGTCGGGCGTAAAGATCGGATTGCCCTGCGCATCAGTGCTATAGGGGCGCAGATTGCCGGTGATCTCGACCGTTGTGTCGATCTCGAAACCATATTGGTCCGACAGAGTCCGCAACAAAGGCCCGGCAAAGCCTGCGGGCCAATCGAAAGTGGACCAATCGATCGAGAAATCCCCGGCATCCGCGGGAGAGGAGGAGACGGTAAGCGCGGCGCAAACGGCGAGGGAGACACCGCGCAGCGCTTTTCGGTTGGAGAGACGTTTCACAATTCACCTTTCGGTCCGAACCGGAGAGCCCGCGCAACGAGGCCCCCAGCGAGAATACGAACAAATATCTACCGGACATTTATCGCGAATTGTCGGTCTCAAAGCGAAGGTGCGTCCGGTCAAAGCAGATGCCGCTGCGGATAGCGCGATATACTTACGGATAGGTGAAACAGCTCTGGCCAGATCGCCAAATGCGCCCCCGGTCTTCCCCCCGAGGGGAGGGACGGGGAAAACCGGTGGGGCGCATCGCTGCAAAGCTATCAGGGAGCCGCTCCCTGGGGTAGGGGAACGGGCAGCAGCTCCCGAGAAGGCCCGCGTCGTGAAGCATATTTTCAGGCGAAACGGTCGAAATGAACCGGTTGCCAGCTTGGACGCGGTCATTGGTGTGGTCAATGACGCCTTCGTGCAGACCCGTCTATCGGCGGGCATAACTAACTATAGGTCGCGCCTCGCATCGTTGCATCTGGGCGGGGGTATAATCGGACTAGTCTTAAGGATAGGTTTCCGCCGCCCCGTCCAAGCAGATTTGTCAGAGGTCAAGCTGCGCCTTCATCGCCGCCAGCGTCGCGTCGCAGGTGGCGGGCAAAGCCTCAGCCAGCGCGCGGGCCTCTTCGCCCTTGTCGGTCTTGCAGGCGGTCTCGATCTCTTTGAGCAGCCCGTGCAGCCGGTCGGCGCCGAGCATGCCGCACATCCCGGCCATGGCATGGGCGCGGGCCTGTAGGTCAGGCAGAGCATCGGCTGCCATCAGGTCGGGCAGATCGGTCGCGACTTGTTGGTCGAGCTTTTCCACCCGCTCGCGCAGCTTATCCGCGCCCAGCAGGTCGAGCAGATCTGCGATTTGTTGTTCGTTCAACAGGGGCCGTTTCGCGGATTTCGCCTGTACCGATGACTGGGCGCTGGCCAAACGCTCGGGCAGAGCCTGTTCGGGCATTACCGCGCGCCCCGAAAGTTCGCGCAGCTTGGCGCGCAGTACCTTCATATCCAACGGCTTTTGCATGAACCCCGACATCCCGACGGCGCTGAACTCCGCCCGTTCTTTCGGCATGGCATGGGCGGTCACGGCGATGATCGGCGTTTCGCGGTTGGGGCCCTCGCCGGAAAGAATCGCCTTGGTCGCCTGAATGCCATTCACCTCGGGCATGGAGATATCCATGAGGATCGCATCGAAGGGCGCGTCTCCGGCCAGTTCGATCGCCTCGCGCCCGCCGGTGGCGAGGGTGACGTCATGGCCAATCTTCTCAAGCATCGCCTTGATCAGCTCGCGGTTGATCTCATTGTCGTCCACCAGCAGAAGGTTGAGCCGCTGAGCCGCCGCGGGTTCGGCGCGCTTTTGCGGGTCGGGGGCCGCATCGCTGTTGATCTCGGCCAGATCGGCAAGCTCTACCGGCAGGCGCAGGGTGAAACATGTCCCCTCCCCCACGGTTGACTCGCAGGTGATCTCACCCCCCAGACGTTTGACCAGACGGCGCACGATCCCAAGCCCCAGACCGGTGCCCCCGGTGCGGCGCTCATAGCGGCTGTCGAGCGAGACGAAATCTTCGAAAATACGGTCGATATCCCCCGCCGGAATGCCAGAGCCGTCATCTTCGACCTGAAGGTGAAATTCTTCCCCCTCCGTGGCGGATTTGGCGAACCACCCGCGCAAGGTCACATCGCCGCCGGGGCTGAACTTGATCGCGTTGCTTAAAAGGTTCACCAAAATCTGCTGGATCGCCCGCGGGTCCGTGACGATGGCCTTGTCGTCTAGCTGTGTCAGATCAAGATGCAGCCGGGTGCCCCCGGCCTCTGCCAGAGGGTCCATCGTATTGATGATTCCCGCCATCAGCACGGTCATGTCACAGGTCTGACGCACCTGTTCATAGGTTCCCGCCTCACTGCGTTCAATGGCCAGCACGTCATTGATATGGCCCAACAAAATCTCGCCCGAGGTCATCGCCGCATCGAGATAGCGCTTTTGCTCATCATCAAGCCGGTCATCTTGCAGCAGTTGCAGGGCCGAGATCACACCATTGAGCGGCGTACGCATCTCATGGCTCATCATGGCGAAGAAACGCGATTTTTCTTGATAGGCGTCAAGGGCTTCGTCCCGCGCGGCAATGATCTCGGCCTCGCGAAGGCGTTTTTCGGTGATGTCCCGAATATAGGCGATAAAGAGCGACCCCTGCCCCATCGGCGATTGCGACACGGACATCTCGACCGGGAAAATGCGCCCGGCGTGGTCGATCATCTCAAACTCGCGGCGGCCCTTGTCGGCGACCTCCGTCTCGCCGGTGATGCGGAACCTCTCAAGCCGCTCGCGGTGCATCCTGCGGTCGGCCGGGGGGATCAAAAGGCTGATATAGTCCCTGCCCTTCGCCGCCTCATGGGTGATGCCAAAGATCTCTTCGGCGGAACCGTTGAAATCTTCGATCTCCCCACGCTCATTGATGACGACGATGGCGTCGAGCGATGCCTGAAGGGTGGTCGCAAGGCGCAGGTGGTTTTCTTCGACCAGTTGCGATGTGCGGTTCAACCGGCTGGCCTGCCGCGAGAGGCGGTAGACCGCCCCGACCAAGGCAAGGGTGACGATCAAGACGATCGCCGCCATCACCTCGATCAGCCGCACGATCTCATGGCGTTCGTTTTGGGACAGCTCGCTGGCAATGGCGATGGAGGCGAGGGCAATCTCGCGGGGCACGTCTTCGATGCTGCGCAACATGGCGTCGATATCGTCCAATGCCGCGATCAGTTCGGCGTCGGACCCGTCAATCGCGGGCAGGAACCCGTCCAGCTGGGCCCGCAACTCACGGATTTTCGGTTTGGCCTTTGCGTTGTTGCGCACCCGTTCGGCCAACAGAACGCGGCTATAGAAGATGTCGAACCTTTTGCGGAACTCGTCCAACGCTTCGGGCGTGGCGGATTTCGCCTCAGCCAAGGCGCGGTCGGTCTTGAGGAATTCGATCTCGATCTGCGTAAAGACCCATTCAGCATGGTCTTGCTGCGCACTGTCGAGCGCTTGAATCCGATCCCAGACGTTATAGGCCAGATAGGCGGCGATGCTCATCCCCAGCACGAGGATAAGCATCAAGACCTGTCGGCTTCTTGCGCGCGCGGGCCCGAATTTTCCTGCGTCGTTCATCCAAGCCCTCTGCGCCATTGTCAGTTACTCGACACTAATTCGGTCAAGCTGCCAGATCGACCGGCTGTAGACCAGTTCCGTCTGATAGGCGATGTCGCTGTCATAGGGGTAGACCACCCAAAGCGGCCCCTTGTCCCGGCGCGACATCTCCTCGCCATTGGTATGGTAGGCGATGATCGGCCCGTCTTCGACCGCGTCGGACATGGGGATTTCCACCGCATAGTCATTGATCGCCGTCGCGGTGATGGTGCCTTCTTCGACGTTCAGCGTCTCAAAGAGGTCTTTCAACGACACGCCTTCGAATGCCTGCGTGCCATCGGTCCAGATCGTCGTTGTTTCAAAGCTTGAGACAGGCATCGATTTGAGATCCGAGAGGGTGAAGCTATGGGTTTCCTCGGCCAGCGTCACTTCGAGCACGGCCTCTTCGTCTTGGGCGGCAACCGCCGACGCAAGGCCCAGAGAGAGGGCAGCCGCGGTGATGGTCTTGCTGAGGTACTGAAAGGTCATGTCAAATTTCCTTATCTGGCGTTGTGACCTGACCATACCCTGCCCGAATGACAGGCGCGAAGGCGCAGAAGCGCATCCCCCCTATACCAAAGGATAGGTGCGCCTGTCCCCGCGCGCCCCGCATTGCCATACCAAAGGATAGCGGCGCATGCCTTTGCCCCCCTTTCCCCTTGGGCTTTCATCTTTCCTTTGAAACGGGCACACTCTACCAATTAGAGAACGCCGGCCATTTTGGCTTCAGGAGATCTATTATGTCTTTGCGTATTTTAATTGCCGATGATCACGACATGGTCCGAGAGACCATCGCCATGTTTCTTGATGCGGATGGGGCCACCGTCACCGAAGCGGCAAGCGATCTGGCCGGAGCGCTGGACAAGATCAAATCAGAGCCGCCCTACGACCTGGTGCTGCTGGATTATACGATGCCCGGCATGAAGGGCTTGCAGGGTCTGCAAACCGTTCTTGATATCAATGAGGGTCGCCCGGTCGGGCTCATCTCCGGCACCGCCACTCGGCTCATTGCCGAACAGGCGCTCGAAATGGGGGCGATCGGCTTTCTGCCCAAGACGCTGCCCGCCAAGTCACTGGTCAACGCGGTGCGTTTCATGGCGGCGGGAGAGACCTATGCCCCGGTCACCTTCATGTCGGGCAAGGACAATCCCGAAGAAACGGATTTCGAGAAATCCCTGTCCGAGCGAGAGCGCCAGGTGCTGCGCGGATTGATGAACGCGCAGTCCAACAAAGAGATCGCCCGCGACCTCGATCTGCAGGAAGTGACGATCAAACTGCATGTCAAAACACTTTGCCGAAAACTGGACGCAAAGAATCGTACCGATGCGGCGATCATTGCGCGCGACGCGGGCTTCGTTTGAGGCCCGTTTCACACCCATGAACCATCCCCGGCATCGGCCCAGCGCGTGCGCTGTAGCGCCCCGATTTCCCCCTGAGCGTAAACCATAATCGCCCGCCTCGTGCGGGCGTTTTTGCGTTCGGCCTATAGCGGCCCGCGACGAATCAAAGATTCGGGAGCCCCATTTTTCCCAGCAAAATTAACCATCTGCGGAGCCCGCGCCCGGCCCGATTTCCGCGCCAAATGATAGGCCGCGGCGCGACCTGATAGGGTCACCTATCCTTTCGGCTAAGCGCCTGACCACAGGCTCAGCGAGTTAACCGTTCGCTCAGATGATATCGGTATCCGGTTCCCCGAAGATGAGAACAGGACAACGCAATGAGCGTGTCCGTTCATTGCAATCGCCGGCTCTTCACCGGCCAACAAGGGAACTACTAGATGCGTATCCATATCTCCCAATTGTCCAAGACACTCATCACGAGTACGGCTTTGTCGCTCGCTGGTTTCGCGGCTGCCGCCGACGCGCTCACGAGCGAATTCTCCTTCCGCGTGGTGGAAACCAATGCCGAGGGCGAAGAAGTCCTCGTAGAGCGTGAGACGGTCCGCCCGGGCGAAGTCATCTCTTATGAGCTGCGTCACCAGAACATGACCGACGGCGCCATGGAAGGGCTCGTCATCGCCGCGCCGGTCCCTGAGGGCGTCTCTATCACATTGGGTGCCGAAGTGACCTCTGTCGCCGCGGTCTTTGAAGTCCAGGCCGAGATGGACCCCGAACAGGAAGGGCTGGAATGGTCCACCGTTCCCGCCATCCGCAAGGTCGTCGATGCCGATGGCAACATGACCGAAGAGCCGCTTCCTGAAGAGGCTGTCGCCGCCGTGCGCTGGACCCTCTCCGAACCGCTCGAAGCAGGCGATTCCGCCTTCAACAGCTACCGCGTGCGCCTGAACTAATCCCGGCGCCTCTCTCTCCACTCTCTCTCCAACTACTATAGAACTAGGGAATATTAACGTGAAACACCAAACAACCTTCCTGCGCTCCGTAAGCGCCGTTGCTCTGACCGCCGTGATCGGCACTGTCGCTTTCGCGGCACCCGAAGCGGGCTCTGTCATCGGCAACCAAGCCGTGGCGACTTATACCAACGCCGCGGGCGACACGATCACGGTAACCTCCAACACCGTTGAGACAGTCGTTCAGCAAGTTGCCGGCGTCACCCTGACCTCCGACAACACCGAAACCATCGCCCCCGGCGGTAAGGCGTTCCTGCCGCACATCATCACCAACGATGGTAACGGCCCGGATGCCTTCGCACTGACCGCGGTTGAGACCAACAGCGGCACGCTCGACACCTCGCAGCTGGTCTTCTACCCCGACGCCAACATGGACGGCGTGGCCGATAGCGTCACCCCGCTGACCGAGACACCGACCCTCGCCCCCGGTGAGCAGTTCGGCATCGTGATCGAAGCCTCCGTCGCCTCCACGGCCACCGGTTCCGACACGATCACCGTGACGGCGGCCTCGACCCTCGACGGCACCGTGCTGAGCACCAACACAGACACGCTGACAATCTCCAACGACGCGATTGTCGAGTTGGTCAAATCGATGACCGCGGACCCGGCTTCGGGCGGCAACCCCAATATCATCGACGCAGGCGATACGGTAACGATCACGCTGACCTACTCCAGCACCGGTCTGGCCGCGGCCAACAACTACTCTGTGCAGGACGTGCTTGATGGCCGCCTGACCTATGTGCCCGGCTCGGCCCGTTGGTCTGACTCCGCCACACCGCTGGACGATAACAACGGCTCCACCGTGGTCGACACGACAAACGGCTCTGGCGAGACCATCGCTTGGGACTATGACGACGCGCAGAACGTCAACTTCCTGATCTCCTCTGTCGGTTCTGGCCGCTCGGGTGAGGTGACGTTCCGTGCCGTGATCGCGGATACCGCCAACGCGGGCATCATTACCAACGTGGCGACCCAGGACGTTGACGGCGTGGCCTTCCCGCCATCGAACACCGCCTCTGTCACCGTGGACAACCAATATGCGGTTGCGGTTGCCGATACGGCGATCAACTCCAACGGCACGGCCAACCCGGCGATTGCCTCGGCCACCGACGATGACGCGGCCAACAACGATGTCGTCACGGAATCCGGTGATGTCTATCAGGGCGGCACGATCCGTCAGGAATTCGTGCTGACCAACCTCTCCAACAGCCCGGACAGCCTGACCCTCGACGTGACCAATGGCGACTTCCCGGCTGGCACCACCTTCCGCTTTGTGGGCGCCGACGGTATCACACCGGTGGTCGGCTCTGTCGGTCCCTTGGGTATCGGTGACAGCGCAAAGGTGACCTTGATCGCCACATTGCCAACCGATGTCGCACCGACAGCCACCACCAACTACACCGCCGTCATCACAACGACCTCGGACAACTCCGGCGTCAGCGATGTGTCGACCGCCGAATTCACCGGCGCGGTTCTTGCGGCTTCGGTCGATCTTGAGAACGCCGTCGTCGGTTCCGAAGGCGATGGCGCGGCACCGACGAACGGTGGCAACCCATGGGTCACCCAGTCGACAGACCCGGGCGCACCGGTTGTCTTCGAGATGCTGGTCGAAAACAACGGCCCCACCTCGGACAGCTTCAACCTGTCGCTGGATCAGGCCCTGCCCGCAGGCTGGACGGTTGAGTTCCAGCTGCCCGACGGCTCGATCGTGTCGAACACCGGCACCATCCCCGCAGGCGCATCGCAGGCCATCCGCGCCGTGATCACGCCAGCCGATGGCGCCCTGCCGGGTGACACGCTGGTCGACGTCGCGGTCGTCTCTTCCGTCTCGGGCCAAGGTGACCGGATCGTCAACCAAGTCACGGTCAATGAAATCTATGACGTGAAGATCATCGAAGACCAAAGCGCGCAGGCTTCGCCGGGTGGTATCGTGGACATCCTCCACACCATCTCGAACGAAGGGAACGTGGCCATCACCGAGGCGTCGATCACGCAATCGGGTCTGACCAACTTCTCCGGTGCGATCTTCTGGGATCAGAACGGCAACGGCGTGATCGATCCGTCCGAACCGGTGATCGACAACTTCGATGACCTGACCGACGGTGTCTCGCCGGGTGTCAACGGCCTTGCCCCGGGCGACAGCATCTCGCTGATCTACCGTGTGCAGACGCCTTCGACAGCCACCCAAGGTGTGTCCGAAGTCGGCACCATCACCATCAACAACACGTTGAACGGTGTCGGGACCGATATCGACCAGACCAACAACGCCGTCGAAGACCGCGTGGTCATCATCTCGGGCGATGTCACACTGAGCAAGTATCAGTACATCGACGCGAGCTGCGATGGCACCGTGGGCACCTTCACCAAGACACGTCTTGATGTCGAGCCCGGCCAGTGCATCCGCTACATGGTCGAAGCCGAGAACACAGGTGCCTCTGCGGCGGACAATGTGATCATCACGGACGCGGCCCCGGCCTATACCGCGATCACGGACTGTGGCGGCGCCTGCCCTGAAAGCCTGTTCCCGGGCACCAGCACGGCCACCGTCACCTCGACCAACGTATCGAGCACGCATGGCACGATCCTTCCCGGCGGCTTTGCCCGGGTAGAGTTCACCGTGCGGGTCGACGACTAAGCAACCTCTCGGGCGCCCCCGGGCTGAGCGATGCTCTCCCGGGGGCGCCCCCTCCTCCCCCCGTTTCCGTCTCCCCCATTTTTCACTCCCTTCCCAGGGATCGCAACAGGAGCAAGCTGATGCGCAGTTTCCTTATGTCTAAAGCCCGCTCGGCTCTGGCCCTGATCAGCGCCTCCGCACTGGGCCTGAGCCTTCTGCCCCAGACCGCCACCGCCGCCCCGGCCCCCGGTGGGTCTTTCATCCGCAACGTGGCAGAAGTCAGCTATTTCAACACCTCCCTTGGCATCATGGAACGCGTCTTCTCGAACCCGGTACGGGCCGAAGTCGCCGCGGTTCCCGGGCTGGAAGTGACCGGCTACTCCGACCTTCTGCTGACCCGCGGTGCCTTTGGCCGTTACCATTTCGACGTCATCAACAGCGGCAACGTGCCGCTTTCCACATCGGTCAGCATCGGCGAGCAAGGCAGCGCCAGAATGATGTCGCGCCAATCGCTTTTCCCCGATCTCAATGGCAACGGCCTGATCGATGCCGAGGACCGCGCGGTCGACATGTCCGCGCCCATCATGCTCGCGGCTGGCGAACGGCTGCAACTGATCTATGAGTTCCGCATCTCAGCAGAGACGCCCGTAAGCACCCAATTCGCCAGCATGTTGACCGCCTCTGCCGTGACCGAAGATGGCCAACGCCTGACCGAAGACGCCATGGGCGTCTCGCGGGTTGAGGAAGGCGGGCTCGAAGTCTCGAAAGAGCAGGTCGTCGCCGAGAATGACGAGGGCGCGCTCATCACCTACACCCTGCGGCTGCGGAACGACTCCGAGCGGGACGCCTTTGGCTACCCTGAGATTGAGGGCCAGCCGATCGTGATCGACGGCACGCCCCGGACCGGCGTCTTGCTGCGCGATGCGATCCCGCTGAACACCGTGTTCCACGCGGTGCAGGATTCGGGCACCATGACCGCGCTGGTTCACATGCGCGGCGCGCCTGACCACCACTACGTCAGCGTCGCCCCGGCCGGGCTTTCCCATGACGTGGATGCGGTGGCCTTCTTTCATGAGGGCGACTACGCCGTCGGCCATGCGACCGATCCCAGCTTCTCGGTGCGGGTGCCTGCCGACTTGGGCAAGGTAGAGGTGCAGAACACCGCCTCGGCCTTTTACAACAACCAAGAAAGCACCCTGCTGCTGACCTCCAACACCGTGGTCTATGACCGCGATACAGAGACGGTCGGCACCTTGGTCTTTGAACACCCCGAGACCGGCGCGGACCAGCCCTATGGCACGCCGGGCAGCGACACCCGCCTGCGCCTCACCTCGGGCGCCTGCAACATCAGCGCCGAAGTCGACAGCACGACGGTGACCATCCGCAGCATGCTGACCGGCGATGTGGAAACCATCATCGCGACCGAGACCGGGGCCAACACCGGTGTCTTCCTCACCCCCGCCCTCCCGATGGCGCAAATGTCGCCCGCCGTTGCCGGGGATCAGGTCATGGCCACCGATTTTGGCGATAGCTTCATCGCGACGGCGTCTTGCGACAGTGCGGTGCTTGAGGACGATCTGATGATCAACCCCGGCAACTTCCTGTTCAACTCCGTCACCAACGCCCCGATTGACGGCGTGGCCGTGGCGCTTGTCGATGCCCGTTCGGGCAACGAAATGGCCCGCACCCAGACCGACCAGCGCGGCTTTTTCACCTTCTCCGAAATGCCCGAAGGCGACTACCGCTATGCCGTGATGGACGCGCCCGCATGGATCTTCCCCTCCGCGCGTCTGGACTATGCCGGTATGGGCCGCAATGTGATGGATGCCGGTTGGGGCCGCGCGTTCAGACACGCAGGCGGCGCATTGTTCGTCTCCGACATCCCGGTTGATCCGAATTATGGCACGCCGCTGGCGCTGGACAAAGCCGCCGACCTCGACCGCGTGGGTCACGGTGAATTCGTCACCTACACGCTGAGCTTCACCAACAACATGCATCAAGCGCTGATCGGCGGCGAAATCCTCGACCGGCCCGCCTATGGTGTGAACTTCGTGCCCGGCACGGTGACCCTCAACGGAGAGCCGCTGGACGACCCGCAAGAGATCGGCAATGGCGATCTGCGCTTTGACCTGGGCATGCTTGAGCCGCTGTCGAGCCATGAGCTGTCCTATGTGATGCAATTCTCTGCCGCCGCCCGCGAAGGCCGCAACGAGAACAGCGCGATCCTGTCGGGCCGCCAAGCGGGCACCGGGACGCTGCAACAATCGCAGACCGCGCGCGCCATGGTCCGGCTCGACAATTCGGGGGGTGTCTTTGCACGCCAAGGCACCGTGCTGGGCGCCGTGTTCATGGATTGCAACGGCAACGGTCTGCGCGACCGCGTTGAGGATGAGCCCGGCATTCCCGGCGTGCGCATCGTGACCCAGGAAGGGCTCTTCGTGGTGACCGATATCAATGGCGCCTATTCGCTCAACGGCATGCGTCCGGTGACCCATGCCTTCCTCGTGCAGCCCGAAACCCTTCCCGCCGGAACCGCGGTGCAGGTGACCCGCACCAACGATCTGCGCCGGGGTGGCTCGCGCATCGTGCCGCTGAAGAAGGGCGAGTTGCGGACCGAGAACTTCGCCGTGGCCCAATGCACTCCCGAAGCGCTTGAGGAAGTTGGCAAACGCCGCGACCATTTCGCCGGGAAAAGTCAAACCCCCGGCATGAACGCAACCGATCTGCCGATCGACGGCCAGCGCAGCAGCACCCGCTCGGTGCGCGGTGAGGCGGGCATCGCCACCACCACACAGCTGACCCCCGGCATGATTGCGGCGCAGAACGAAGAGGCCGGGCGTGACGCCTCCTCTGTCGCGCAAGCCGCCCGTGCCTCGGCGCAGCGTCAATCACTCGACAGTATGATCCAGAACCTCGATAGCGCGCCGGGCTTTGTCGACTTTGCCGAAGACACCGCCGTCACCCGCGCCACGCAGAACATCCGGATCAAGGGCAAGGCCGATCTCACGCTGTCGCTTCTGGTGAACGGGCGCGAGCTGGGCGGCGACCGGGTGGGCGAACGCACCAATCTGGCGAAAAACAATGTGCAGGCGCTGGAATATGTGGCCGTGAAACTGGCCTCGGGCGAGAACGTCCTGACACTGGTGGGCCGTGATGGTTTCGGCATCGAACGCGTCCGCAAAGAGCTGCGCCTGACCGCCCCCGGCAAACCCGCCCGGATCGAGATCCTGATGCCGGAAACCGCTTCGGCCAATCCCGCCTCGGTGGTGCCGGTCGTGGTGCGCGTGCTTGACGCCGGGGGCCGCCCGGTGCCCGCATCGGGCACCGTGACCCTCGCCGCTCGCCGGTCGCTTTGGGATGTGACCGACATCCGCAGCAGCGCGCCCGGCGTGCAGGCCTATCTCGACAATGGCGAGGCGACCTTCAACCTGATCCCACCGCAGGCCTCCGGCCCCGACCTGATCACCGTGCGCTCCTCCTTTGGCGAGGCCGAGGCGCGGGTGACCTTCACCCCCGACCTGAACGAACGTGTGCTGATCGGTGTGATCGAAGGCGCGGTTTCGCTGAGCGGCGATGCGGGGAATGTTATCGAAGAAGACCGCATCAGCGCCTTCGAGGACACCACCACCGGGATCCGAGGTGAGCTTTACCTCAAAGGGGTGATCCGTGGCGATGCCCTGCTGACCCTGCGCTACAGCTCGGACCGGGACACCGAAGACAGCCTGTTCCGCGACATCCGGGGTGAGGAATACTACCCCGTCTACGGCGACAATTCCGAACGCGGGGCCGATGCGCAATCTTCGTCCAACCTCTTCGTGAAGGTAGAGAAAGGCCGCTCCTATGTGCTCTACGGCGATATCGCCATCGCGCCCGAGGCCAGCGCGCTGAAACTGGGCGGATTGCAACGTGTCGCCACCGGCGCCAAGGGCCATTGGGAGAACGACCGCGTTTCGGTCACCGTCTTCGCCGCCCGGACAGCGCAGGAGCAGCAGATTCAGGAAATCCGCGGGCGCGGTGTCTCTGGCCCCTATGACCTTGACCTGAGCGGCTATGTGCAAGGGTCCGAGCGGGTGGAGATCCTCGTGCGGGACGAAGACGGCGGCGATATCCTGTCGGCCACGCCCCTGCTGCGCGGCACCGACTATCTGCTCGACTTCTTTCGCAACACCATCACCTTCGACAGCCCGGTGCGCCAGTTCGACCTCGACGGCAACCCCGTGTCGATCCGCGTGACCTATGAGGTCGAGGCCGAGAGCGCCGAAGCCTATTGGCTCTATGGCGGTGAGGTGAACTATGCCCTGTCCGAGCGGACCTCTCTCGGCGCCCGTGCGGTCCATGCCGACGCCCCCTTGGGCAACGCGGCCCGCCAGCGGATGCACTCTGCCTATCTCCAGCACGAAGACCGCCAAGGCGGTCTGTGGGAGGCCGAGGTGGCCCGGTCGGAGAACGCCATGGGCGACAAGGGCAACGCTGCGCGCCTGTCCTATGAGCTGAAGACCGAAACCCGCCACTTCGCTTTCGAGGCGATCCACACGGGCCGCGACTTCTACGCTCAAGGCGGGTTGGCGCGCCCCGGCACCACGCAGGTCCGCCTGAGCTATGGCGAAGAGATCGACCGGCGCAGCGACATCGACTTCGGCGCGGAATACACCCGCGACCGGATCAACGACAGCACGCGGCTGACCGTGGATGCGATCTATTCCCGGCATCTGAGCAAGACCCTGCGCGGCGAGATCGGCCTTGAGTACAGCCGGGACCGCACCGCCAGCGGCAGCGAGAGCGACACCGCCCTGATCCTCGGCGCACATTGGACCCCAGCGGCCCGCCCCGGCACCGTGATCGAGGCCAAGCTGCGCGCCCCGCTCAGCGGCGACGCCCCCACCGAACTGACCCTCGGCCTTTACGACGAGCCCAAGAACGGCTGGCGCGTCTATAACGAGATCGAGCTTCAGTTCGGCAGCGACGCTCTGGTCACCCGCGCGGCCTATGGCTTCACCTATACGATGAACGAATGGGTCACTGGCCGTACCGAGATGACCAAAACCAGCGGCACCAGCGACACCACCATGGTGCAGGGTCTGTCGGTCGATTGGGACCTCAACGAAAGCACCAACCTGCGCGCCGACCTTGAGCATTCACGCAACCTTGAAACCAATGACGGAGAGCTCACCTCCTTTGCCATCGGCACAAGCTGGGAATCGGCGGATGGTGACTGGGTCGGTGATGCCGAGCTGGAAACCACTTGGGAAGAGAGCGGCAAGACCCATTACGCCAGCTTCGGCATCGCGGGCAAAGTCACCCCTGAGCTGACCGTTCTGGCCCGCAGCCGTGCCGCGCTCGACCGCCGCGAGGGCGAGGACTCCCGCCGCATGCGCACCCGTATCGGGGCCGCCTATCGCCCCAAGGATAACGCGCGCCTGGATGTGCTGGCTTGGTATGAGCATCGGCTGGAAGAGAAACACGCCAGCACGGAAACGCATCTGTGGTCGATCGACGCGAATTACGAGATCGACGCCGACCTGCGGATCAACGGCAAATATGCCGGCCAGTACCAGAAGATCGGCACCAATGCCGGCGCGCGGGCCAATACCACCACGCAGTTGATCCAAGGCGGTCTGAACTACGAATTCGGCGACGACCGTTTCCAACTCGGCCTCAACGCCACGCATCTGTGGGACAGCGAGGGCAATTCTTCCAACGGGATCGGCGCCGAATTTGGCTTCACCCCGCGCGAAGGTGTCCTTCTGGCGCTCGGCTACAACAAGGCCCGTGGCCGGGTGGCAGGGCAAAGCAGCCTCTATGACGAAGGGTTCTATTTCCGGTTCAACCTGCTGTTGGACAACTCACTCTGGACCCAGTTCGACCAGTTCCTCGGAAGCTGACCGGGAGACTCAGCCTCGAGGGAGAGCCACGTTCCAAGCGCATCTGGAACGTGGCTCATTTCTCTTTCAGAGCGCGGCGTCGCTCCAAAGTCGACCCGGCCTATTCCAAGTGCCGGGCCGACTATCCTTTCGAGACGCTAACTAGCTGTCCGCATTAATGAAATATCGATTTTAGAGGCGCATGATCAGGGACAATGCAAACCTCCAGCCCGATGGGAAACTCCGATGAAAAAGCTCGCTGCCAGCACTGCCTTTTGCCTGATCGCCGCCACCCTCTCCGGCGCGGCAAATGCTAATGATTTCGCCCGTTTCGACAGCCGCAAGATCGCCGTCACCGGCCTGAACTTCGCCCTGTCGCCTTCCGCCTCGGATGCACGGATCCACCTCAACCGGGCCATGATCCAGACGCCTGTCAAACATGCACAGGCCCCCCGCAAACTGACCCTGCCCCCGCGCGGTGGCCCATCGGCGGCGGTGCGTCATGTCATCGCCTCTGCCGAGGCGGGCGCGAAAGGCTATGACGCGGTGCAGCATGGGGCGCGGATCAAGCCGCCCAAGCGCCCCACAAGCATGACCATCGGCGAAATCTATCGCTGGATCAAGGCCACCCCCGGCCAGCCCCATGCCATCGGGCGCTACCAGTTCATCCCCAACACCTTGAAAACGCTCGTCGCCGAAGCGGGGCTAAGCAAGAGTGACCGGTTCACCCCACAGGTCCAAGACCTGCTGGCCGATCTATTGCTCGAAGATGCGGGATTTACCCCCTTTATGAAGGGCAAGATCAGCCGCCATCGTTTCATGGAAAACCTCGCCCGGATCTGGGCCGGGCTGCCCACTTCGACGGGCCGGTCCTATTATCACGGCCATGCGGGCAACCGGGCTGTCATCACTTGGAACGAATTCGACAGCCATATGAAAAGCATTTTTGAAAACACGGCACGCGGTACCTCCTGACCGCGCGCCCCACTCTCTTCTCTCTCTCTCTCTCTCCGTCTCCCTCCAGGCCAAAGCGCGCGTATTTTCGCCGCTTTGGCCGCCTTTTTAGCCGCGGCGCTGCATCTCGCGCGGCATTTCCGAGAAGATTTCAGGCCCATCGGCGCGCTGCTGAGGTAATCCCCCCCGATCTTAAGGGGATGCGGAAGTAGAATTTTCTCGGCAGGATGAACGAGGAGATTCCGATGAAGA
>NZ_JBIFFY010000011.1:0-61826 GCF_043558125.1 Sulfitobacter sp. 1A12056
ACCGAGTGATCTGGCGGAAAAGCTGACGTGCGAACCGGAAACCGACATTCGCCACTGCGCAGCGAGTCCGGAACTTTCGGCCCTTAGCGGTCGTTCGATCAAGTTTCAGCGAATGACCGAAACACCCTCTATCGACCGAAGCCGAGGCTTGGACGACTGGTCGCATTCTCTGGTCATTTAGGTCGCTCATCTAAGCCCCTACTGCCTCGATGTCAGTTTAGGGCCCAGCTCCAGAAAAGCTGCCGGCTCTCAATGTGGTCGATTTCGGCTGGCCTGAGCAGCTTTTGAGCGCGGTGGCCAGGTCGACCTGATATAAGCAAGTATGGTCCAAATATCTTCGTCTGAGATTACCTCACCGAAGGCGGGCATGCCGCTGTTGAAACCCTTCACGCCCCGGGCCGCCAGCGCAACCTCGCCCCCGAGTTTGGTGTAGTCGAACAGCAGCGTATTATCATGGTGCCAAGTATGCCCCGTTGCATCATGCGGCGGCGCGGGCAGCACACCATCTTCGTCTGGGGTGCGCCAGTCGGGCTGTCCTTCGAGGTCTGCGCCATGACAGGCGGCGCAGTGCTCGGCGTAGAGCGAGCGCCCCGCGACGGGATCGCGGCCGTCGAGTTCGTGATCGGCCTGCGCTGCTGATGCGGCCGCACAGAAAAACAAAGCAGCCCGTTTCATGCAACTTCTACCCATGTGCGCATCCCTCCGATCGCGTGGCTCAACATATGACAATGGATCAACCAGCGCCCCGGATTGTCGAAAACGCAGAGAACATCGCGGCTTTCCCCGGCAGCGACCAAGGTTGTATCACGCAGATCGCCGATGCTCCCGTCTGGGGCCACCTCATAGAAGTGGTGCCCATGCAAATGAATGCCATGTGGAAAAGCGGTATCATTAACCAAGGTGATCCGCACCGTTTCGCCGCGTTCGATGATGGCAAAGGGGTCCTGTGGCAGGTCCGAGACATCGTTGAAGGACCAGATATTGGCACCGCCGTGCCGACCGCCCATGGCACCGCCCATCATGGTCAGCGTCAGGTGCTGGGAGGGGGCGCCCGGTGCCGGGAGGTCCGGTGCCGCCAAGGTCGGCAGAGGCCCCGACTGCCGATCCGTATTCTCGCCAGAGATGGACAATTCGGCCAGACGGTAAGGCGCCTGTCGCGTGGGCATGTCAAAGCCGACCGGGCCGGTGACATCGACGATCAGATCGGCCCGCTGGGCCGGCGCCAGAACGAGGTCAGAGAACGCGCGAGGTTGGCGCAGTGCCATGCCGTCCAAGGCGACAACCGAACCAGAGACGCCAGAGATGCTCAGGGGGAAAATACGATTGGTCGCCGCATTGATCAGCCGCAGGCGGATGCGATCACCTTGCTTCACCTCGCTCCGCGATAGGAAACCGCGGGCAAAATTGCCCATATAGCCCGCATGGGCGACGCTATGCATATCGGTGAATTCATCAACAAGGCTGCCATCTTCGTTGATGATCCAATCGGACAGGATCACGGTGATGTCATGATCCAGATCGAGAGGGGCGTCGTCTTCGACGATCAGCGGCCCCATCAAGCCGCGCGCCACCTGCTCTTGCGAGATATAATGCGAATGATACCAATAGGTCCCCGCATCGGGTGGCACGAAGCTGTAAGTTTTGCTGTCATAGGGGTCGATCAGATCTTGCGTCAGCACCGGGACACCGTCCATCCGGTTTTCCAGTCGGATGCCGTGCCAGTGAACGGCGGTGCCCTCTTGCATGGCATTCTTGACCTCAATCGATGCCCGCGCACCCCGTCTAAGCCTGATCTCTGGTCCCGGCATCGAGCCGTTGAACCCCAGCATTGCGGTGGTGCCTTCGCCTTCGGGAAGGATCTGCTGACTTACTGTTTCTGCCTTCAACTTCAGTGGCGTCACGCCAGCAAAGCTTGGAAGGGGCAGAACCGCAGTGGCGGAAACACTGGCGAGGAATTGTCTTCTGTTCATGTCATGCCTTATCGGGGTGATTTGCGATTAATGCTGCCACGGGGCACAGGGCGCGCCGATGTCCGAGGCGTGTAGGTATGTCCTGCAGGGGCCAATTCCAACTGTCGATGACGGGTTGGGGGTGGAGCGCCTATGCGCTCTCTATCGGGAAATAGAATGTGTCGAACCACTTGGGTCATCCCTTCTCTGACAAGGGGGCGCGTCCCCCCATGATCTGCAGCACGAAGCTTCCTGACGCCGTGATCATAAGAAAGCCGTGAAATGCCTCTATCCCGGTAGTGAAGCGCAGGTGCCCCACGGGGGTCAGGTCGCCGCGTCCCAAGGTGGTGAAGTTGACCAGTGAGAAATAGAAATAGTCCATCATCGTGATTGGCTCATCCGTTGTTCCGGAAGCGTTTAGCGCGCCAATCTGCAAACCCTGCACCGCCCAGAGGAAGAACAGCGTATAGATGAAAGCCTCAATCACATGGGCAAAAGTAATGGCGCCGACCGCCAAGCCAAGGTTCTGGCCATGCGCAGTTCTTTTGCGTTGCGCGATGGTATCCGACACCCATTTAAGGACGAAATAATGGATTGTCGTGCAGATGCCGATAACCAGAATTGATAGAAGTATTGCTTGGATCATGACGAGCTACCTGTTTTGTTTGCGGGAGCTTCCCCTCAGGCGGTTATGCCGGGGCGGCTGTTGATTTGTGGGCAGCCACATGCGAACGCTCAGCCGCAGTTTGCGGGGCGTCCGCCGGCACCCATGCGTCATCCATCAAATCCTCAATGAATGTGCTGAGCAACTGCGTGCGCCCGGTGACGGCAGCCTTGCGATAAATCGCGTTTGTCTGCGCCTTGATCGTCCCTTCAGAGGTGCCGCGCAGCTCCGCAATGTCGCGGGTGCTCAGGCCCTTGACCAGAAAAACAGCGACGTCCCGCTCTGCGGGTGTCAGACGCCAGTCGGTGAAGTGCTGCGTCATTACCATCGAGAACTCCGAGGTGCATCGGCGCATCTTCTCTTCGGCGAGCCGGGCCCGTTGCAGACTGGTCCTGAGGGCGATCCAGCCAAGCGCCACGCCGAGGTTCAACCCGATGGCCAAGATCGTTTGCTGATACTCATGGCTCTGCCAGATCAGAAAATCAGGCTCCATTCCCATAGCGTCCAACAAGAAGCAGACGGTAAAGAAGATCGCCACAATGGCCTGCAGTGCTGCGATGGCCCAGAGGGCGATGGTTCCACGCGTTTTCATAGCTCGAAGTGCCTTATTATTATGAAAAGTGCATGGCCGGCTCGTTCAGCCAGCCATGCGATTGGCGCTTACTTCATCTCAGTCACAGTCAATTTGCCTTTGACACGGTCGGCTACGAACTCGATGTTCTGGCCTTCTTTCATTTTAGCAATCAGCGCTTCATCGGCTTTGAACACCATAGTCATCGACGGCATATCGAGGTTTTCGAGCGGGCCGTGGATGATGGTGACCTTATTGCCCTTAGCGTCGACCTTCTTGATCTTCCCGGATGAGTAGACGGCAGGTGCCGCGGGAGCCTCATCAGACTGAGCGACGGTGATCGGCCCATGCATGCCGGATTCGTAGTGGCCGGGGATCAGGCAGGCGAACTCAAAGCTGCCTTCATTGGCGAAGGTCCAGATCACCTCGCCTTCCATGCCAGAGTCGAGACGGACCGAGTTCGGGTCATCATGCTCCATGTCCATCTTGGCCATGGCTTCCTTGTGCTCTGCATTGCCCTCCATCGTGTCGACCACGAACTCATGCTCGATCTCGCCTTTGTTAGTGACGTTGAAGCGGATGGTCTCGCCTTTCTTGATGTCGAATTCTGCGGGCTCAAAAATCATCTCGCCATCGTCGGTTTCGCGCATAGTTACATCAATGGTGCGATCCACATTGGCGGATTTGCCCGGCATGCCGGCCATCATTTCCTTGTGCATGTCACCGTGGCCGTCATCGTCATGGCCGCCCCCATGGGTGCCTGCGGCAAAGGCCGGGGAGGTGATTAGAAGGCTGAGGGCGGTCGAGAGAAGAAGTTTATTCATGGTGTTTCCTGTATGGTTGTAGAGGTGATTATGGTCTGAGGGGCGCTTAGCCCTTGGAGGTTGGTTTCGGCGTGATCTGGGTTTTCGGACTGTGGTTCTGCGCAAAGTCCGGCAGCTCTCCCGTCCATTCATACGCCTCGGTGCCCGGAGGATTTTCATACCAGCCGGGATCTTCGTAGTCGTCCGCGTCGATGCCTTCGCGCACCTTCACGACCGAAAACATGCCGCCCATTTCAAGGGGTCCATGCGGCCCCCAGCCGGCCATCATCGGCACGGTGTTGTCGGGCAGCGGCATCGACATTTCGCCCATATCCGCCATGCCCGCCGTGCCCATGGGCATGAACTCAGGCTGCACGCGGCGGACCTGACGTGTCATGTTGGAACTGTTGGTGCCGATCAGCGTGGGCACGTCGTGGCCCATAGCGTTCATCGTGTGGTGCGACTTGTGACAGTGGATCGCCCAGTCGCCCAGATGCTCGGCCACGAACTCATAGGCGCGCATGGCGCCGACGGGAATGTCGATGGAGACCTCGGGCCACTGCGCCGATTCCGGCACCCAGCCGCCATCCGTGCAGGTGACCTTGAAGTCATAGCCATGCATGTGGATCGGGTGGTTGGTCATCGTGAGATTGCCGACGCGCACGCGAACCTTGTCGCCATGGTTGACGACCAGGGGGTCAATGTCCGGGAAGATGCGGCTGTTCCATGTCCAGAGGTTAAAATCCGTCATCGTCATGATTTTCGGGATGTAGCTGCCCGGATCGATGTCGAAAGCGTTCAGCATAATCAGGAAATCCCGATCAACGCGCATGAAATCGGGGTCTTTGGGATGGACCACGAACATGCCCATCATGCCCATCGCCATCTGCACCATCTCATCCCCATGCGGGTGATACATGAAGGTGCCGGATTTGGTCAGGTCGAACTCGTAGATAAATGTCTTGCCCGGCGGGATGCCCGGATGGCTCAGCCCGCCGACACCGTCCATGCCCGAGGGCAGGATCAGCCCGTGCCAATGCACCGTCGTATGTTCCGGCAGGCGGTTGGTAACATAGATGCGCACCCGGTCGCCCTCGACGGCTTCGATGGTCGGACCGGTGGACTGACCGTTGTAGCCCCAGAGGCGCGCGACCATACCATCAGCAAGTTCACGCTCGACCGGCTCGGCAACGAGGTGAAATTCCTTCACGCCATTGTTCATCCGGTGCGGCAGGGTCCAGCCGTTGAGCGTGACCACGGGGTTATAGTCCGGCCCACTGGTGGGACGGGTCGGCGCTTGGGTGAGGGCCGAATCCATCTCGGCGGCCTCGGGCAGGCCCATATTCATGGTCTGGCCCCATGCTTTGGAGGACACGAGCGTTGCACCCGCAGCGCCGGCCCCCAGGAGTTGACGTCTGTTAATCATCTGGTTGCTTCCTTGTCTCAATGTCCTGCGCCGCCACCGGCGGCGATCTGTGTCTCTCCGCCGGCACCGCCGCCGCCGCTCCCACCGCCGTAGATCGCGGCGGTCAGACCGGCAGAGGCCAGCCAGAACTCACGCTTGGCATTGGCTGCCTCAAGCTGGCTTCCGATCTTTTCGCGGGCGTCGTTCAACAGATCGAAGGTGCTGGTGATCATGCCGTTGTTGCTGAGCAGAGCCTCTTCATCGATGGTGCGGCGCAAAGGCAGCACCACGTCTGAGTAGTGCCGTGCGATCTGGTGGCTTGAGCGGTAGGCCGTGGCCGCCGCCCGGGCTTCGGAGCGGACGTTCACCGCCCGTTCGGCCAGCACATTGGCGGCTTGAAGATAGCTAAGCTCGGCCTTGCGCATTCGCGCCTTGCCGCTGTCGAAAATTGGGATGACGAACTCGAACTCGACCTGAGGTGAGATACTGGTCTCGACTTCCCCGTCCTCTTCCTCACGCTCGATCTCGGCACCAGCGATGACTTCGAGGTCGGTCAGGGTGCGGGTGGCATCGGTCAGACCATAGGCCTTGGCCGTTGCTGCCAACCCCAGCCGGGCGACTTCCAAATCAACACGATTGGCGAGCGCCAGCCGTTCGATGCCCTTGTGGCTGCTGACCGTATTGGGCACGCGGGGCAGAGCATCGGGCACATAATAGGCCACGTCCTGCCCCCAGAGCCCCATGAGCCGGGTCAGCTGTTCCTTGGCCAATTGCGCATCCAGCCGCGCCTGCGCCAGCTGTCCGGCCATCTCGGCATTGAACGCCTGCTCGCGGGCCTGTGCGGCCTTGTTGAGCGCGCCGGTCTTGCCCAGCTGCTGCGCCAGTTCCGCCGCCGCATCGGTGGTGACGGCAGCACGTTTAAGGTAGCCCACCGCCTCAAAGGCGGCGACCGCGTTGATCCATGCCTCGCGCGTTTCATTGGCCAGTGCCAGCGTGTCGCTCACCGCCTGCATCTGCGCGTGCTGGAATTCCGCCTCGGCAGCGGCGATGCGCTGTTTGCGGGTGCGAGCGTCCAGCAGGTTCACGGCGATCATGCTTTCCAAGGCACGGTAAAGCCCGACCTCGGGCGCGCCGATGCCCAGCAAGCCGATGGAGACGACGGGGTTTTCTGGCGTGGACTGCTGCCATGCTTCGGCCGCCGAGAGGCCGATCTGCGCATAGGACGCCTGAAGCCCCTTGTTGTTCAAAAGCGCGACCTGCACAGCGGTTTCGGCACTGATCGTTTTACCCTGCACCATGGCGCGGACCTGTTTGGAGGCCGCGACGGTCTCGGCCTGCGACTGCGCCCAGACGGTGCGCTTGCCGATGGCCTTGGAGGTGCGTGCCTCCACGGTGGCAAAGCCAGCATCACGGGCCGAGAAACTCACCGGCAGGTCCGTTGCCGTGCAGGCGCCCAAGATCAGTGGTGTAATGACGGCGGCGGTTTTCAATTTCCAACGCATCAGTGGTTCATCCCCTGCATATCCATCCCTTGCATAGGTGCCTGTTCAGCGTTCAACCGTCGCCAATCGAGCGGCTCCACCACGCCGCGACGCCGGTAGCCTGCAAAGGGTTGCTCTTCGGCGGTCGTGGCACTGCCGCGCGTGCTGTTGTCGGCGGCGGTCATCGCGGCGACTTCGGGCAGAGGCGTGGGCTGCTGCACATAGGCGGCAGTGACGTCTGGAAATGGGGGGAGCGTCGTGGCGCAAGCCCCAAGGGTCAGGGACATCGCCCCTGCAATCAGTGGTAATTTCATTGGTTTTTTGCCTGAGAATAAGGTGATCTTTCCCGCAGCCAGACGCCGCGGATGCAAAGGCCGTTAGTCGGCCGGGATCAACTCAGGCTCGAGGCGGACGCAATTGACCAGCGGATTGGCCAGAGGCGACAGAATGGGACACGCTGGTGTATTCAACGGATCGCACAGCCGTCATTTTGGCGTCCTGCGAGGAGGTCAGCGCTCCCGTCAGGCAAATTCCACCACAGCAAGGCTCGCCTTCGAAACTGTCAGATATTTCTGTTTGGTCGGGCATGGCCGCTGCGTCCGGATGCAGTTCGGACTCTGTGGTCATCTGATGACCCGCGTGATGCGCCGCCTGCGCGCTGTCATGCATCCCGCTTTCGGCATGAACCGACGAGGGCGGCAGCAGCAACAGACCACAGGCCAAAACCACGCCGAGAAGGACGCGACAGAGGTTGGATATGTCTTCCAGAGCACGCATAGGTGTTAGCAGTGTCGTAAGTCGCAGAGCCTGTCAACGCGTCCAGCGCTGGAAGGATTGCGGTTTTCTGGCGGAAACCGGCCTAAAGTGCGGGGCGGCGGATTGGCGTTCCGACCCAGAGAAGAGGTCAGAGGCGCTGGCTACGGTGCCAGAGCGCGATGGGCATTCGGTCCGAAACGCCTACTTCGACGCCTTTTGCAAAAGACCAATCAACTCGTCAAACTTGGCGCGTTGTTCTTCCGGGTCGCCGCTGGCAATCGCAGCCTCGACGCAATGCTGAGCGTGGTTCTCCAGCACAAGCTTTTCGACCCCCAGAACGGCGGATCGGATTGCCGCAGTCTGTGCTAAGATGTCCATGCAGTAGCGGTCGGCCTCAACCATTTTCGCGATGCCGCGCACTTGTCCTTCGAGCCGCGCCAGGCGATCCAGCGTCTTTTCCTTGTTAGCCTTCATGAGGCGTCGCTCCATTCGGGATTTGTTGCCGATCGGATAATATACCCCATATGGGTATAAGACGATGGCACACATTGGCAATTTAGGAGGACAATACAATGGATTCAAAGAATAAGCACGACGATCGCACAAGCAGCGGCTATGGCCGGTTCTTTGCGATGATCGGCACCTCGACGGTCGTGATGTATGGCCTGATGTATCTCAACACTTATGCGCTTGACCATGTCTTCTTCTCCCAGACGCGGATGTGGATGGCGCTCTATATGGGCGGGGTAATGGCAATCATTATGCTCGCCTTCATGCTCGGCATGTATTCCAATCGAAAGACGAATTTTGCGATCTTCACTGGTGCCGCCATCGCCTTTGCGGCTGGTGTCTACTTGGTCCGGTCGCAAGATACGGTAGGCGACACCGCTTGGATGAAAGCTATGATCCCGCACCATTCAATCGCGATCCTGACCAGCGAACGGGCAAACCTGTCCGATCCGCGCGTGCGCGAACTGGCCGACGCGATCATCGAGGCGCAGCGCAGCGAGATCGAAGAGATGAAGCTCTATATCGAAGACATCGAAGCAAACGGGGATGCAGCGCCTGGCACTTCCCGCACCAAACCCTGAGATCAAGGAGCATATCATGCCCAGAGACACCCGTGATGTTGCAGACGTAACAACTGATCCGGCCTCCTCCGCGACAGGGAAAACCGCCGTGCTTTACCGCATGGCCCTGCCAAACCATCTGTGTCCTGCGGGGCAGAAGGCGCGATGGCTTTTGGAGCGCAAAGGCTACGAGGTCGATGACCGCCTGTTCCGCGCGCGGTCTGAAGTCGACGCGTTCAAGGCGCAATACGATGTTCCCACGACCCCGCAAGTCTGGATCGAAGGGAAGCGCGTTGGCGGCTATGACGCCCTGCGCCAGGAACTTACCGACTATGACCCTACGGCGACCACTTACAAACCGGTGATCTATCTCTTCGCCGTTGCTGCGACCACAGCGCTTGCTCTGTCCATCGGCTTTCTTGGCGCGATCACGTGGCAGACGCTCGGTTGGTTCATTTCGGTCTCGATGATCCTGCTGGGGATGCAGAAGCTGAGCAATATCGAAAGCTTCACGACGATGTTCCTCAACTACGACCTGCTGGCACGTAAATGGGTGCCATATGCCTACGTTTATCCATGGGTTGAAACCGGGGCGGGCGTGTTGATGACCGGTATGTTGCTTACCCCATTTGCCGCTCCGGCTGCGCTCTTCATCGCCACGGTTGGCGCAATTAGCGTGTTCAAAGCCGTCTACATCGACAGGCGCGAGTTAAAATGCGCTTGCGTTGGGGGTAATTCGAACGTGCCGCTCGGATTTGTGAGCCTGTCCGAAAATCTAATGATGATGGGCATGGCCATCGTGATGTTGGCCAAGATGTTTACCTGAAGGTCGGGCGCAGCATCTTGCGCTTAGCACGAGTTCGCAGGGCGGAAATGGTCAACTGAAGCAAACGTGCATGGCACAAGTGTTTGTCTTAGCTTTGTTCGCATAGCTGCCGTTCGTGCGTTTTGCGGCGAACGGCGGCTTTCCGCCCATTCTGTGGAAAAACACCCGTTCGCTGGCGCAGAATACTGACCCCGGAATGGGACGCGAGCGCCTTTGTTGTCAGGCTTTTCGCGGTTGCTGCGGTGCGGGAAGGATCCTGGCCAATTTCCGGAGGTTCTGAGCAGTGGCGGCGAGGAGGAATTCGTCGTTTGCACCGCATGGCCCACGTAATCGGAGCCGATTCAGACCAAGGATCCGTTTGAGATGGGCAAAGAGCATCTCGACCCTCTTCCTCAGCTTCATCGAGATCACGTATTGGTCAGTTTTCGCAATGTCGCGGGCGACCTGCCGCGCATCTTCATGTTCCTCGCGGGTGATCTTGCGGGCATCAGCGTTCGGACAGCACTTTGCCTTGGAGGGGCAAGCCTGGCAGACTTCTTTCAGGGCACGATACCGGGCCGTCCCCTTGCCGGTCGGTCCCCGGTTCGGGTCGGAATAGTTCCGGCGGAACTGCTTCAGCTCGTGCCCCTCGGGGCAGATGTATTGGTCGTTCTCCGCATCCCATTCAAAGTCGGCGCGGGTCCATGTTCCGTCGCTGCGCCCCGACTTGTCGAAGACGGGGATGTGCGGAGAAATTCCGCGGTCAACCAACCATCCTAACATTGGCGCGGTGCCGTAAGCCGTGTCCGCGATCAGGCGCTCTGGATGCAAGTCGAACTTGGCCTTCACCCGCTCCAGCATGGTCTTGGTCGAACCGACTTCAGCCTGTCGGATGGATCTCGTCGCCTCCACGTCCACGATGACGCCATGGTCGGTGTCGATCAGGTAATTGTCGGAATAGCTGAAAAAAGCCGGACCTTTACGGGCGGCCGTCCATTGACTGGCCGGGTCGGAATGCGACGTGAACTTGGGTTGAACCTCGCTGGCGGCACCGAACGCCGCCTCATCCAGGGTGGCGAGATACTCGCGAACCGCGCGGGGCGCATTTGCCGGATCGACCTGCGCCGGGTCCCAATCCTCCTTTGGAGTCGAGTTCTGCTTGTTGGCATCCGCCTCAATGAGGCTGGCATCAACCGCCATGCGCTGGCCGCTGACCAAGCCCTCCTCGATGCACCGTGCGACAGTCGCTTCGAACAGGTGCCGCAGCAATTCGCTGTCGCGGAAACGGCCGTGCCGGTTCTTCGAAAACGTGGAATGGTCAGGAACGCGGTCGCTGAAATCGAGACGGCAAAACCAGCGATACGCCAAGTTCAAATGCACCTCCTCACAAAGCCGCCGCTCTGACCGGATGCCGAAGCAATAACCCACCAGCAGCATCCGGATGAGGAGTTCAGGGTCGACCGACGGCCGCCCCGTATGGCTGTAGAAATCGGCGAGGTAGCTGCGGATGCCGGACAGGTCCACGAACCGATCTATGAAGCGCAACAGGTGGTTCTGTGGGACATGCTCCTCAAGCGAGAACTCATAGAACAGCGCCGGCTGCGCCTCCTGCCTCGGTCCCATCATCGCCGATCCTCCTATCCCCTACAGGAATTGAATCAGCCGACGGACCGTCGATCAAGGGCGAGTTTTTCAACAAAATACGCCCTTGGTGTAGATTAGGAGCCGCCGTTCGCTGCGAAACGAAGGGTCTTTTTGATTTGAAGATTGCTTGCCCCTTCCAAGTTGTCGAAAGGCTTTTCGATCTCAATAATGCAGTGATGGCCAATAGGAATAGTTAGACCGATCCGAGATAATAACCGATGGCCTCTGCCAGTTCAGTTTCCTCGTATCTGAAATGAGATCGCACGACCTCCTCCAACTTTCTGAAGGCGGTGGCGGCATGAAGGAAATTCGCATCGTTCGGATCTTCCGTCAATACATCCGCCGCGCGGTCGAGGCGGAGGATCAACTCATGCACCACCGCGTGCTCCGCCTTCAATTTGGCGACGACCTCACGGAACTTGCCTTTACCCGCCGCCTCGATCCGAGGGAACATGTCGGCGCTCTCGATGTCGTGGTGGAACTTCAGAATTTGGCATTCGCGTCCGCAAAGCGAACCGAAGGCGCGGAAATTCTCTGCCATATCGAGCGAAAGCACGATCCGCTTGAGGTCATCGGGCGGGCTGTCCCCCGCTTCGATCCGCGCCAGAACCGCTCCGATTTGGGCCATCTCCATCAGATAGTGCCGATGAATGGCCGCCAGCTGCCGCCCCTGAGCACGGTGCCTATCCGTCGCCTCCGGCACCGGCGGCGCTGTCGGGCGGGCAGCCTCGTCGAGGCTGAGTTGATCCAGTGGCTGATTAGAAAGTTCGGTCATGATAGACATGTAAGTCCTTGTTCGTGAACGTCGACCGCCGGTGCAGGAGGCAACGTCATGGGTAGAAGACGCCTCCCTGCGCCCGTTTGATCTTGGGCTTGCCCTCCGGCGCCGGGATGAAATCGGCCTCGTCCCCCGGCACCGTCGAGAACTTACCCTGCCGCCATTCCTCGCGCGCCTCTTCGATGCGCTCGCGGCGCGAGGAGACGAAATTCCACCAGATGTAGCGCGGCCCCTCCATCGGCGCGCCGCCGAAGAGCATGAAGCGCGCATGTGCGCCGGTGCCGTCATCGACGCCCGTTACGGTGACCTCGTCCCCGGGGCGGAGGACCAGTAGCTGCCCCGGCGCAAAGGTATCCCCAGCCACGTCGATCCCGCCGTGGATGGTATAGAGGGCGCGTTCCTCGGTATTCGCCACGATCGGTGCCTTCGCCCCCGGCGCAAGGGTCACGTCGACGTAAAGCGTGTCCGACGCCGTCTTGAGCGGTGAGGCGACGCCGAAGGCTGATCCGGCGATCAGCCGGGCGGTCAGTCCCTCGGCCTCAACCGTGGGCAGGTCGGTCTTGCCGTAGTGCAGGAAGGCGGGGTCGCTTTCCTCCTCCGCCTCGGGCAGCGCCATCCATGTTTGGAGGCCGAACAAGCGCTGGCCGGTCTTGCGGCGCTCGGGCGCGGTGCGCTCGGAATGGACGATTCCCCTGCCCGCCTTCATCCAGTTTACCGCGCCGGGTTCGATCGCCAGATCGGTGCCGAGGCTGTCGCGGTGATGGATCTGTCCCTCAAAGAGATAGGTCAGCGTAGCGAGGTTGATATGCGGATGCGGGCGCACGTCGATGCCCTGATCGGTCAGGAATTCCGCCGGCCCCATCTGGTCGAAGAAGATGAACGGGCCGACCATCTGGCGCTTGTCCGAAGGCAGCGCGCGGCGGACTTCCATTTCGCCGATATCGACGGCGCGCGGGACGATCAACGTCTCCACCGCATCGACGCTCTTCGCGTCCCCGGGGATTGGGTCGGGACAGGGGCTCCAGCTCATGACGTGTCTCCTTTCAGCTTTTTCGTTGCAGGACGTCCTGCCATTCGGGATGACGGTCGATCTGTGCCTTGGCGAAGGGGCAAAGCGGCACGATCTTGCGGCCCTCGGCGCGGGCGTCCTCCACGCCGCGGCGTACCATCGCTTCGCCGACGCCGCGACCCCGCAGGGCCTCCGGCACGCCGGTATGGTCGATGATGATCGCGCGGGCGCCGAGGCGGGAGTAGGTCATCTCGGCCTCGTAGCCGTCGACCACCGCCAGGTAGCGGCCCTTGCTGTCGCCCTCTTCGCGGGTAATCTCGATCTCGCTGTCCATGGGCGCTCTCTTTACCTTTCGGTGTTCAGCTGCCTGCGCAGCCAGGCGGCCTCTTCGGCGACGATACCATGTCCGGCGCCGGGCAGGATCAGCGTCTCGACCTTGGCCCCCATGTTCTGCAGCACATCGGCGCTCTTCTGCACCCGCGCCAGCGGAATATGCGGATCGCGTTCGTGACAACCGAGCAGCACCGGCACATCGGCCAGCCGGCCCGCATAGTCGAAGGTCTTGGCCGGACGGTCGTAGAGGTCGGCCCGCGGAACGCCGCCCGCCTCGCCCGTGCCGACCAGCCCGCCGGAGAGCGCGGCCACAGCGCGGAACGGACGGGCCAGCCGCGCCGCCGCCTCCAACGCCAGACAAGCCCCCTGCGAAAAGCCGATCAGCGCCACGCGTGTTGGATCGAAACCCTGCTCAGACAGGTCATCCAGCAGCGAGGAGATGACGCTCAGCCCGCTGCCGAGCCCCGGCTCATTGGCCGTGAGCGGCGCCAGGAAACTGCCCGGCCACCAAGACTGCCCGGCTGCCTGCGGGGCCAGCACGGCGAGATCCGGCAGGGCAAGGTGTTTGGCCAGACCGAACATATCCTCCGGCGCGCCGCCGCGGCCGTGGATCATCACCAGAGCCAGCCGTGCGCGTTCCACCGGAGCACCAGCGCTGACCAGCCATTGTCCCGCGTGCGGACCGGTGCCGCGCGTCACCGCCCCGAGGCCGCTCACGACGGCACCCGGATCTGCGGCAGCACCTGCTCGATCTGAGCGCGGTGAGGCTCAAATTTCTCGGGCAGTTTCAGCGCCTCGCCCAGGTGGGCTGGGTCTTCGTCAACGGCGAATCCCGGTGGATCAGTGGCGATCTCGAAGAGCACCCCGCCGGACGTGCGGAAGTAGATCGCGTCGAAATACTGCCGGTCGATGACCGGGGTGACCTGTTGGCCCGCGGCAGAGAGCCGCGCCCGCCATGCCAGCTGCTCTTCCTCGTTGCGCGCACGGAAGGCGACATGGTGGATAGTGCCTGCGCCTGAGCGCCCGATTGAACGAGCGTCCGAGGTCATTAGGTCCACGGCCGAACCACGCTCGGGTTCGGTCGAGCGGTAGCGAATACGGGTCTCCGTCCCGCCGGTGCCGCCCGTGGCGGCGGCCTCCTCGCCCTCGCGCACGTAGCCCATTGCCTCAAGCACAGCGGCGGTGGCCGCGACCTCTTCAAGCCAAAGGGTCACGCTGTGAAACCCCTCGTCCCGCGCGCCGCCTTCGATCACCTCGACCCGCAGCCCGTCGGGGTCACGCAGCGCGATGGCGCGTTCGCCGAAGCGATCGAAAGGTCCTTCGAAGTCGATGGTGGCCTCCGCCAGTTCCCCCATGCGCCGGTCCAAGTCGGGGATCGCATAGGCCACCGCCGACGTCATGCCGGGCCCCGCGCGGCCTGGGCCTGCATCTACGAATGGAAAGAATGTCATGATCGACCCGGGCGCCGCGTCCTTATCCCCGTAGTAGAGGTGATAGGTGCCGGGATCGTCGAAGTTCACGGTGCGTTTGACCAGCCGCTGCCCGAGGGTGCGCACCCAGAAGTCAAGGTTGTCCTGCGGCGGGCCGGAGATAGCGGTGACGTGGTGCAGGCCGGGGATGGCTCGGGAAGTGCCTTGGGACATGGTGCTCTCCTTTCGATGCCAGCGGCGTGAAACGCTTCCGGCTTATTGTGTCGGTCGGTTGGGAACTTATGTAAGGCGAGAGTTACCAAGTGAAAGTCGTTACCAAATGGAAACCACCCAGAAAAAGGCACCCGGCCCCGGGGACCGGGACGCAGTTGATATCCCCTGCGCGGCGGACACGCTGCTGCGCAAGCTCTGGGGACAATGGAAAACCCATGTGATCTACGTGTTAGGCGATCAGCGTGCCTGCCGCTTCGGTGTGTTGCGACGCCAGATCACCGACATCTCTCCCAAGGTGCTGACCACCCGCCTGCGGGAGTTGGAAGCCGATGGGCTGGTTTGGCGCGAACAGGAGAATACCATTCCGCCCAAGGTGACCTATGGGCTGACTGAAACAGGCCTTGCCGTGCATGCAGTGCTGAAGAATCTTGAAAGGATTAAAGTCTAAGTGCGTAAAAAGACCGGAGTAAATCGGGTCAATCAATCTATCAAAACCCTTAGCAACGGGAATCGCGGAAACTTTTGAGTTGGCACTTATTGGTGCTTTCGGCCCATTGCCGACCTTGAGACAGAGCGGTCTCGCTGCGGCGCAGTTTCACCGAAGCGGTCTTTCATGCGTCGCGCAGCATTTTCCGACGGCCGACGTCGGCTGAGCGGACTTTGCTGCCTTTGGCCTTAGTGCTATCAGGTAGCAATCGGAGGTTTGAATTATGACACCTGAAAAACTAAGAGAAATTTATGGCAGCGCTTCGCCACATGCAGCGGCGAAGGTTATTTCGCAATTCGATAAGCATTGTAGAAAATTCATAGAACACGCGACTTTCCTCGTACTTGCGACCTCGGATGGTACAAATCTTGACGTGTCGCCAAAAGGTGATCCTGCTGGGTTTGTTGAAGTAGAAAGCGAAAAGACGCTTTTGATCCCTGACCGCCCAGGCAACAATCGGATTGATGGTCTCTTGAACATTTTAGCACATCCCAAAGTAGCACTTTTGTTCATGATTCCGGGAGTTACGGAGACCCTTCGGGTGAATGGTACAGCTGAAATAAGCGATGCCCCAGAACTCTGCGACAGGTTCGAAATCAACGGAAGAAGCCCTAAGACGGTCCTGCGTGTTTTTGCTGACGAGGTTTTCACTCATTGCGGCAAAGCACCTATGCGGGGTGGCTTATGGAAACCTACGACCTGGTCGGAAAGCCGCCCCATCGCTCCGCTCTATGAAATGATCAGAGACCACTCCAAAATGGAAGTTGCCTCTACTGAACAGTCTTATTCTGAACAGCGGTACAGAGAAACCTTGTACTGATCGTCGCGGTCGCATTAACCACCATTCTTCAGTCTGGTAGGTTGGGCTCGTTCCTGCCATTCGCTGCGGTCGCCCACCCAAACGGCGCTGAGGTTTGCAGGCCAACGTCGGCTTGGCGGAAAAGCAGACATCTTCTGACTTGCTGTGACCAGCAGGACATTTACCTTCGCAAACACAGGTATGGGAGAATGAAACTGTGCAGAAAATAGCGACATCCAATCCGAATTTCATGATCCAACACGCTTCTCCGGATGATGCGGGGCTTGTTGTCGAATACATGAAAAAACTGGGCGCCTATCAAAAGATGTCGGACAAGATCACGGCAACTGAGGCTCAGATCAAACGGCTTCTGAATGAAAAACTGGGCGAGGCGCTGTTTGGATACTACAAGGGCGAAATTGCGGGCTTTGCCTATTTTTGCCAGAAGTCATCTGCATTTACTGGACGGTCAGGAATCTATATCGATGGATTCTTCGTGGATACGAAAGTCCGCCATCAGGGTCTTGGCAAGATCATTATGGGGTATCTTTGCTCTCTTGCCCTCGAGAGAAACTGCGAGATGATGGAATGGGGGGTTCTGGACTGGAACAAACCCACCATAGAATTCTACAGAAGCCTTGGCGCCTATAGCGTAGACGAGATGACGATTTTCAGGTTTACGCCGGACGATCTGAAATCAAATGCTCTGGCATTCGAGGGCAAGCCATAACCATCTGTGATAGACGGTTTGGGCTCCTTCCGGACGTTCTCCGCAGCGCAGTATGGGCCCAAATCCGTACATTTTTGTCACCGGCGCTTACCACCGTATTTGTCCCGTGTGTTGTGACCATATGTTTTTGTCCAACAGGAGACATTCGTGGAGAGCGCAGCGAAATCCCGGTGTGAGCCCAAACTGACTACGCTGGACGTAATATGCTTTGCAGCCGCAGCATGGGCGTGCCTCTCGCTCCCCGGCCCTAAGCCGACCTTCACGCCTTGCGTAGCAAAGGTCAGCTTCGAGCCGTTAGTGACCGTGCCGAGCTCGAAGCTATTCCCAGTGGCAGCATATACTCACTCTTAGCATCTGAGGCTTGCGCCTATTCCTACAGGGTGTGCTAAGCTTAGCCGTGTCTACGAACTGAAGGAGTTCCTATGCCCATCCCGAAATCATTGCTGTTCACATTCGCAATCACCAGCGCTGGTTTAGCCGCCTGCACAGTACCTTCGATGCCCGAAGCACCTGATGGCGCGAGGTTTTTTGCGAAGAACTGTGTTTCCTGCCATGGAATGTCGGGCCGTGGCGACGGTCCTTCCTCGGCAGGGCTCGATCCAAAACCGACGGATCTCACGTTGTTGGCCCGTGAAAACGGAGGCTCTTTTCCCCGCGCCCGTGCATTGAGCTATATTTATGGTGACCCTGAACAAGGGCATCTCGCCCGGGTGATGCCTCAATTCGGAGGTGCTATGGCAAATGATACTGTGCCAATTGCGGTGGATGGTGTGATGACCCCGACGCCAAGAGTCTTGGCAGGACTTCTGGCGTATCTGGAAAGCGTACAGCGCTGATAAAAGAACCACTTTCAGCAAGGTTTTCTCGACCTGCGCGAAAAGCTTGCTGGCGAAATCTGACCTAACCCTGAAGCGACGCATGACCGGCGACATCGGCGGACCTCTCGGGATCCTTAGCAACGCCTGCAGCTGGCGCTGCAAGGCTCGTCACCTTTTATTCCGATCACCCCAGTCCGCCCTTTTTGGCAAACAATACCCTGCGCAATTGAGTTCTCTTTCGGTATGAGGATCGAGGTAGGAAGTACGGCTGCTGACTCCTATTTTAGAGCCATGCCGTTCCGAACAGGAGCAAACTGGTTAGCACGCCCAGGACGGGAATAATGATAGGCACATTGAAATGCTGCGGTACAGTGCCACCCCGCATCTTCAGCCTTATCAATGCAGAATTCACGAGAACGAAGACCAAGAGAACGATCTGCGACGTGCGTTCGGCCAGTGCTTCGATCGGCAATGCTAAGGTCAATAGCATGATGATGCACATCACCACGACCGTTGCAGAAACCGGAGTTTGGGTTCTTGGCCAGACCGTGGCCAAGGCAGCAATCAGGTGCCCGCGATCCGCCAGACCGTAGAGCACCCGCGACGCCATGATCATTTGGATTAAGACACCGTTGACGGTGGCAACAATTGCAACAATGGCAAAGCTCTGCTGGACACCTTTTGGGGCGGCCTCAAAAACGAGAGCAAGCGGGGCGGAAGATGACGCCAACCTGCTGAGCGGCACGGCTGTAAGTACCGCGGTTGTTGTCGCGAGATATAGCAAGGTTGCGATGGTCAGGGTCAGAACAATAGCCTTAGGCATGGTCGAAACGGGGTCTTTAACCTCTTCCGCAACGTTCGCCATATCCTCAAAGCCCACAAAAGCGAAAAACGCCAGTAGAGAGGCTGCGCCGATTCCTATCCAATGTGGTCCAACAAGGGGCGGCAGCATATCAACAAGATCGACCCCGAGAGGTTCAGAGATTCCGAAACCCCAAACAGCCACAAAAATTAGGCCGCCGATTTCGATCAGAGTGATAATCGCAGCGACAGTGACCGACTGAGTAATGCCCCACAACGCAATAAGCCCCATCAACACTACGACCACTACCGTCAGCACCCACTGTGGCGCTGCAAACAACCCCTGAAGGTATGACGCAGCCCCAATGGCGACAGCTGCTGCAGAAACCATCCCTGACAACGCAACTGCCAGACCCACCAAAGTCGCCATCGCCCCCGAGCGGAAGCCAGCTTCGACGTAAGCCGCTTCACCTGCACTAACGGGGTATCGGGTTGAGAGCTCTGCGTACGAAAAAGCGGTAAAAGCGACAACTACAGCAGCGATCAAGAAAGAAACTGGGGCGTAGGCACCGGCTTCCGCTGCTGTTGTTCCCACGAGTACATAGATGCCTGCCCCGACTGTGACGCCGAGCCCATAAAGGGTGAGCAAGGGGGTGGTCAGTGCCCGGCGCAACTTTTCTGTTTGGTTCCCGCTGTCGGAAAAGACGTCATGCGTTGTCACCGTAAAGAAATCCTCTCAAAGTTCGTTAAACTGGTCGTAGAATTGCCCACCTGCCCCGGATTAGATCCGGTCATTCGCCGCGCCGTCAACGAACTGGGAAAGTGCGGACGAAGCGGTCATAGGCGCATGAGACGCCCTCTACGCATGGAACAACGTTCCTACAAAAAACGCAATTGCGGCGGCCATCCCCCCAATCACCACAGTCTCGCCCGCAGATTGCCACCAGGGGCTGAGAGACCAGACGCTTTTCAGCGCGCCGATCGCGAAAAAGGTCATCATGGTCAGCGCGGCCGAGACAGAAAATGCGTTGCCCAGTCCGAGAATGAACGGGAATAACGGCACGATTCCGGCCGCCAGGAAGGCCAGAAAGGTGGTTACGGCGGATTTCACAGGATGTGGATCGACACCGCTTAGCCCGTATTCCCCTTCCATCATCAAGTCGATCCAGCTCTCGCGATCTTTCGTGATCGCATCGGTAGCCTGGTTCAGAACATCGCCCCTCAGGCCCTTTTGGGCCAAGATTTCTCGAACCTCAAGACGTTCGCCTTCGGGGTAGTTTTGTATGTGAAGCTCCTCGATTTTGCGGATGCGACGCATGTTGTCGAGTTCGGCTTTGGTGCCTGAATAATTGGCCGCCGCCATGGAAAACCCGTCGGCCAGGACGTTCGCTATTCCCAGCGCAATGATAATGAAAGGCGAGAGCCCGGCTCCAGCAACACCCGCGACGATGGCAAACGTCGTCACCGCTCCGTCAATTGCGCCGTAAACAGCGTCGCGCAGCACACCCCTACCCGGGGGGGCTCCGATTCGCTTTGCGATTTCTTGCTGGCTATGGCCGTGCTCAGACAATTCGAACCTCCTGAGAGATCAGTATAGGACCAAGGGGTCGCCCAGCTTTGATTCAAATCATAAGCCATGTCCGTTTCGGGATCTGGAGACGTCATACAAAGGGGCAGCGATTGTCCCTAAACATGGTTCGCACGCCAGTCATTCCCAAAGCTGCCTTTCGGGGTCTATCTATTGTAGCGGCACTGCACTCGCCAAAGCTGACCTTGGGCCCAGTGCCATTGCTGCTAAACGACGGCGATGTTCGCAATATTTTCCGCGCCTATCAATCGGCATTTTTTTGCTTGGGAGGCTGTGTCTTGCCGGTAAATTAGCGCAAGTATCGTCTCACGAGCCCTCGGATCGCCGAAAGCGTGAGTATCTTTGCTTAGTTACCGGCTTTCTGTGGCTTCTGAGTTGGTTCGGCGGCGTTCTCACTTTCGGTTTCGGTATCAGAACCAGCAGATTCGCCTTCGGTGTTCTGGTTTTCCGCCTCCGCCGACGATGACGTGTCAGACGCGTTGCCCTCGATCAAGGACGTATCACCCGATGCGCCATCGGTCGCTGTGTCAGTCTTCTGATCGCTGCTCGATGTCGGGCTCTGCATCTCATCTTTCGATGATGTGCCGGAGGATCCGGCATTCTGACTACCCGCTTCTGACAGGTCTTCGGGCGGGAGGCCGCCAGATTCCTGCAACGAATCCACCAAGTCGGCGCTGTCGTTAATGTCGCTGTCGATCTCGGTTACGCCCTCATCTTCGGCGTCGGACGACATGTCGCCTCGTTCATTCTCTTCGGCGGGCTGCCCGGAGGAGTTTGAATTTGAAGTTTCCGCTTGGGAAGCGACCGGATCATCGCCGTTGCCAGTATTTTCCTGCGTGCCTTGCATCTCGCGCGTGGCGGTTGATTCGGCCTCCGAATGACTGTCTTCCGACCCGTTGCTGTTGTTGCCGCCCGCAGAAGACCCCTGACCGTTTTCCGCGGCTGAGATCCGCTCCTCAATCTCCAACAGCTTGTTGGAGCGTTCTTCTACATTGCTGGTAAGGTCCGTTACAATTTTCTGGATTTCGTTTCGCTGCTCTTGGGCGTCAGCGACATCGGTTTCCAGGGCGGTCTTCCGCTCGGTCATGCTGGCGAAGCTATGCTCAAGCTCCGCTTGCCGGGCCTGCATGTCGTTCAGGCTGCTTTCCAGGGTTGCGACCTCGTCTCTCAAATTCGTTTCCTGCGCCCTCAGAGACTGGAGCTCGCTTTCGCCGGTGGAGACTTCTTCGGCGAGCCGCGCGTTGTCCTCACTAAGTGTTGCGAGGCTTTCCTGAACTTCGGCCTCACGCGCCCGAGCTTCTTCGACCCGGGTATTTATGTCGGTCAACTCCTGCGTCTGGGAGACAATTTGACTTTGGATGTCTGCCTTGCGGGTTTCAAAGCTGGTCATTTCTTCACGCATCGACGAGATCTGCTGCTCCAGCTCATTGTTTTGCTGCTGCTTCTGCGCCACCGTTTCGTCAATGGAGGTCTGCTGTACGATCAATTCGTCAAGCTTCGGCTGCAAGGTGTCGATGTCCGACTGGATGCCGTCGCGCTGCTCCTGCAGGGACTGGGTCTCCGTTTCCAGCGATGCGAGCTCCGCCTGCAATTCCTCGACGCTTCCGGCTGCTTCCTGCTGCGTGCTGATAGCGCTTTGCAAGCGCGAGATAGTGCGGTCGGTCTGCTTCTGAAGTTCTGCAGTGTCGGTGAATGCATATAAGGCAGCCCCCCACCCAACGACTGCCGCCGCCGCGATCCCGATTGTCTTTACATCCCAAGTTGAGCTTTTGTTCTCCGCCATGAGAAACTCCCCCTCCGGCCGAGCCGATCTCTGAAAAACTGTATAGGGCTGGAACGCGTCAGGCGGGTGGAAGTTCCGACCCCCGGGGTGCGCCGGTCCCAGCCTCACGGGGGGGCATCGTCGGGGACTGGCATGAAACGCGTGCCCCCTGTCGATCACTCTGAAGCATTACGCGTGGCGGGAGGCTGCGCTCAATCTTTCGCAGAGTGAGTTCATGAATGTATGGCAGGGGTCAAGAAGCCGGCGACATTGCACACGTTGCGACACAGTTTTGCCACCCACCTTTTGGAGGCAAACACCGACGTGCGGGTTATTCAGGTGCTGCTCGGCCACGCCAAGCTGACGACCACTGCGCGATACACTCATGTGGCCACCAAGACGATCCGCGACACTGTCAGCCCCTACGAGATGCTGGCCAAATTGCAGGATCAGACGGTGAAGCGAAGTCTGGAGTGACCGGGCGCCGGGGTGCCCCGGACCGAACTGGAGATTGCTGATATCTTCCGCACCCATGGTCCTGCGTGGCGGCTGGCCAATGCGGGGCATGTCAGCCTCTCCCAGTTGAAGGTGATGTCGTCGATCGAGGCCTGCCGGACTGAGGCTCTTGGCGGGCATGTGGCTGGCTGTGCCACATGCGGCCACCATCACATCGCTTATAACTCCTGCAAGAACCGACACTGCCCGAAGTGCCAGGGACCGGCCGCGCGCGACTGGATGGAGGCACGGGCCGAGGATCTGCTGCCCGTGGAATATTTCCACGTCGTCTTCACCCTGCCAGCTGAGATCGCGCAGATCGCCTATTGGAACAAGAAGGCGATCTATGGCTTGCTGTTCAAGGCGTCGGCCAAGACCATCATGAACATCGCGGCCGACCGCAAGCGCATGGGCGTGCGAGTGGGCATGACCAGCGTGCTGCACACATGGGGATCGGCACTGACCCATCATCCGCATATCCATATGATCGTCCCCGGCGGCGGCCTGTCGCCGGACGGCACCAAATGGGTCGCCAGCAAGCCTGGGTTCTTCTTGCATGTGCGCGTGCTGTCGCGCCTGTTCCGCCGCCTCTTTCTGGACGGGCTCGTGGCGCTGCACCAAGCCGGAGACCTGGCTTTCTATGGGGACTTGGAGCGGCTGGCGCTGACGGACGCCTTCACCACCTGGCTCACCCCTTTCCGCAAATCCGAATGGGTGGTCTATTCCAAGCCGCCCTTTGGCGGCCCAGAGGCCGTGCTTGCCTACCTGAGCCGCTATACTCACCGCGTCGCCATCTCAAACCACCGCTTGGTCAGCGCTGATGCCGACACCGTCGCCTTCCGTTGGAAAGACTACCGCCTCAAAAATGGGGACCGCCAGAAGATAATGCGCTTAGCCACGCCTGAGTTCATCCGACGCTTTTTGATCCACGTCCTTCCTGACGGGTTCCACCGGATCCGCCACTACGGCCTGCTGGCCAGCAGCGCTCGCAAAGCTAATCTCACAAAAATCCGCAAACTGCTCTGCGTCCAACCACCAGATCAGGCAGATGTCCAAGACGCTGAGCCAGACGTCACCCCGCTCACGCTGCGTGAACCATGCCCATGCTGCGGGGGACCCATGCGCATCATCGAGATCTTTCGTCGCGGGCAGAAACCGATGTCACGCGCGCCACCACGGGAGCAGGCCGCATGACCGACCGCCTGTCACAGATCATCAACCCACGCTGGCTGCTCCGTGCAGAACCGGACCAAGCCACCTGCGCCGATCAGGTATCAGCAGGTTCCCAAACCACAAATCCACCCAGCCCGGCGGGCAGCGCTTGGCGACTGGGCTGGGAAGTCCGCATCTGCAGCCTCGTGCAAAAGGCCAAACGGCCCGCTGAAACAGCCGTCGTCTCGATCGTCAGCGAACTTTACCCATAGCATCACCAAGACCCTCGCGGCTTCGACCTTGGGAGGTTTTCCAACGCGGGTCGTCCGCCCAACAAGACGCGAACCTCACGCCGCGACCCGCATCAGAAAACCTTCACCTTAGCCGACCTTGATGATGTCTGCAGCGAATGACGGCTTCGAGCCCCAGCTGACCGCATGAGGGACGGAGTTCTTCGCGGTTGCGCCAAAAGCTTGGCCGGCACGGTCGACCCTTAGCAGATCTTCACCGATTATACCTTATGATACGGTGCGGCACGCCAAACCGGACATTGCCCACACCCATTATTGAGAAGTTATAGAAACCGTAGCGTCTACCGAAATGCATTAAAGGTCGGAAACTGGCCAAGTGAAACGTGCTGCCACGCTGTTCGGCATCTCAAGATGTTTATGCACCAGGTTCTTCGCCGGCGTTGTTTCCACCGTCTTTATGGCCAAACAACGCGGCACCCTGATGGGCATTATCTGAGGTTTCAAACTCAAGGCTCGAGTGGGTGATGCCGAAGTCATCCGCGAGCTTTTTCTTGACCGCCTGCTTTACAGCTTCAAGGTCCGTCCAATCTCGCCCCATCAACACTACATGACAATCAAGCGCCACCTCATGCTCCTGCATCTGCCAGAGATGGACGTGATGCACATCCCGGACCCCATCGACATCAGTCATCGCGTCGACCACTGCGCCTGCATCCATGTCAGGCGGGCTACCCAGCATCAGCATACGGATCGGACCGCCGATTTCAGTGAGTGCCAGATAAAGGATATAAAGCGCGATACCGATGGTGATCGCGGGATCAACCCAACGCAGGTCGTAAAGGATGATGAGCGTGCCGCCGATAATCACCGCGACCGAGGCCAGAGCGTCTGACAGGTTATGCAAGAACAATGCCCTGATGTTCACGCTACCCCTTTGCATCGAATAGGTCAGCAGCGCCGTCATCGTATCAACCACCAGCGCGACCCCGCCCAGAATGACCATCGTCCAGCCCGCCACTTGCGGCGGATCAATCATGCGCATCCCGCCCTCGTAGATCAGATAGACCCCGACAAGAATAAGCGTGGTGTAGTTGATCAGCGCGGCAACGATTTCGATCCGGCCATAGCCAAAGGTCATCCGCGCATCTGCCGGACGCCGTGCGATTTTGCGAGCCACAAAGGCGATCACCAAGGAGGCCATGTCTGAAAAATTGTGAAGCGCGTCCGCGATAAGGGCGAGCGACCCCGCAAAGACACCGCCCACGATCTGCGCCACAGTCAGAAGGGCATTCGCCCAGATGGCCAGTGATACTCTGCGGTCCCCGCTTTCGGGGTCAATATGGGCGTGATCATGTGCCATGCGCGCTTCCTGCTTGTTTGGTCCAAGTCCGCTGCGATTTAGGCAGCCTCGTAGCTTGTGAACACCTCGCTGTTGCCATCGCGAGCAATCAGATAGACATCATAGGCGTCGCGCTCACTCTCCGGCCCCATCCCCGGCGAACCATAGGGCATCCCCGGCACGGCAAGGCCGATGGCATCCGGGCGCTCGGCAAGCAATTTACGGATGTCGGCGGGCGGGACGTGCCCTTCGATCATATAGCCGTCAATCTTTCCGGTGTGACAAGAGGCCATGTCCTGCGGGATGCCGTTGTCTTGCTTGTATTTGATCAAGAGCGTTCCCAAGCTGCGCTCGGTCGTCACGGCAAAACCCTCGTTCTCCAGAATCTCGATCCACGCCGAACAGCAGCCGCAGTTGGGGTCTTTCATCACGTGGATGGCGGGCTTGTCTTCGGCCCATGCCGCAAATGGTGCGGCGGCGGCAAAGCTTGCGGAACAGGCCAGCAGGCTGCGTCGTGTGAGGGTCATGTAAAATCCTTCCAAAGGTTCAGACTGTCGTTTCGTTGGTTGCATGGGTTGTAGGGCGGCAACCGGGCTCGGCCAACCGCTCGGCGGTAGTTGACCGGAAAAACAGCAGCCGCAGGGCGTTGAGCGTTACCAGAACAGTCGCGCCAGTATCCGCCAGGATCGCAATCCAGAGGCCGGTGATGCCAAGCACCGTGGTGACAAGGAACACGGCTTTCAGCCCAAGCGCGATGGCGATGTTCTGCCGGATATTGCCCATCGCGGCGCGGGCGAGACGGATCTGGCCGGGCACATCTGTCACCCGGTCACGCAAGATCGCGGCATCGGCAGTCTCGAGCGCCACATCGGTGCCGGAGCCCATTGCGACGCCCACGTGCGCTGCGGCCAATGCAGGGGCATCATTGATGCCGTCGCCGATCATCATGACCTTCGCCTCAGCCGTGAGGTTTTGAATGGCCGCAACCTTATCCTCCGGCATCAATTCAGCGCGGTGGTCGATGCCCAGCCCCTCTGCAATGGCCGCAGCGGTGCGCCGGTTGTCCCCGGTGAGCATCACCGATGAAATACCCAAAGCGTTCAATTGCGCCACTGCTTCTGCCGCATCGGCGCGGGGTTCATCGCGAAGAGCAATGAGGCCTTGGGCCTCGTTATCGCGCAAGACAATCACCACGGTCTTGCCCTGCGCTTCGAGCGTCTCGACCTGGGCGCGCAAAGTCTCTGACAGCGCCCCGCGTTCTGCCGCCAAACGCGGCGAGCCGACGCAGATGGTTGCCCCCGCGATCACCGCCTCGGCCCCTTTGCCGGGCAAGGCGCGGGACTGTGTCGCTGCGGCGGGGTCGATGTCGCGTGCCTCAGCCGCACCGCAAATCGCTTGGCCGAGCGGGTGGCTCGCACCGTTCTCAACTCCAGCGGCGAGGGCCAGAAGATCGGCTTCATTTCCCACAAGCACCTGAACATCAGTTACGCGGGGCTTGCCGTGGGTCAGCGTTCCAGTCTTGTCAAAAACCACATGGGTGACCCGCGCCGCCGCTTCGATCACTGCGCCGCCCTTCATCAGCAACCCGTTGCGCGCCCCGGTGGACAGGGCCGAGGTGATCGACGCAGGCACCGAGATCACCAGCGCGCAGGGGCAGCCGATCAGCAACAGAGCCAGCGCCCGATAGATCCATTCGCCCCAGGCGCCACCAAAGACAAGCGGCGGCACCACGGCCACTAAAGCGGCCATACCGACCACGGCAGGCATGTAGACGCGGCTGAACCGATCGATGAAGCGCTCGGTCGGCGCGCGGGCGCTCTCGGCCTCTTCCACCAGCCGCACAATACGCGCGATGGTGTTGTCCGCCGCAACCTTTGTGACTCGGATGCGCAGCAACGCTTCTGTGTTGATCGATCCGGCAAAGACATCCGCACCCGGCTCCTTAAGGCGCGGCACGCTTTCGCCGGTAACGGGGCTTTCGTCTACGCCCGAAGTTCCGCTGACCACCTCGCCGTCACAGGGCACCCGGTCCCCGGGGCGCACCTGCACAATCTGGCCGACGCTGAGCGCCTCTGCCGCCACCTCCCGCGTCTTGTTGCCCACCTCAAGCCGCGCCGTTTTCGGCACCAGCTTGGTCAGCGCACGGATGCTGTTGCGGGCCTTCCCGGCAGAGACACCTTCCAACAATTCGCCCACGGCAAAGAGAAAGACCACCAGCGCGGCTTCTTCCGGCTCTCCGATCACAAGCGCGCCACTGGCGGCGATGGTCATGAGCATTTCGATTGTAAAGGGCATGCCCACCCGCGCCATGGCAAAGGCCCGGCGCGCGACGGGAATAAGCCCGATCAACGTGGCGATGACAAAGCCCCAATGCGAAACCTCAGCAGGCAGGACAAGCCGCGAGGCCCATGCCATTGCGAGCAGAGCGCCGCTGCCGAGGACCAAGCGGCCTTTCGCGGTTTGATACCAAGCGGGGTCTGGCATCTCTTCGGGCGCATGCGCTTGAGGTGATGCCGCTGTCCCACCGATCACTGCATCGTCCGGCAGGATGAAACCGCCCTTCGGCCTCTCTGCCTGTGCCCCCTTTGGAGAGATGCCAAAACCGATGCCGCGCACGGCCTTCTCGATCCGCTCGGGCGAGGTCTCATTCTTATCCAGCGTCAGGCACAGCCGTTCTGACATCAGCGCGACATCGACATCCGCGACCCCGGGCAAGCGCTCCACCGCGCCGCGCACCTTGGCCGCGCAGGCGCCGCAGTCCATCCCCGTGACGCGCCATTCCCGTTGTGCTGTGCTCCCGTCCGTCATGTCTGCTTCCAATCCGATTCACCGTCAGACACAGAGATACGACCTACAGCAACTGTAGCTTCAAGTGGTTTGTTTAACTTTTCTCCTCCCGATCATCCTTCTTTGCAATAGGCTGCGAGAATGGCCGCGTGGCGGAACGTGATACAACGATTTGCAGAAATCTCAGCGTTGAGTGTCATCCAGTTCACGAACTGCCGGCTTGTGCGACACCCTTCAAAAAACCTACAGAGACTGTAGAATGAAAGGGGTCAGATATGCTCGCGATCGGCACACTCGCAAAACGGACCGGCACCAAAGTGCAGACGATCCGGTATTACGAACAGATCGGTCTGATGCCCGAGCCCGGCCGGACCGAAGGCGGCCAGCGGCGTTACGGCGATGCTGAGTTGGACCGCCTCTCCTTCATCCGCCATTCCCGCCAGCTCGGCTTTTCGCTCGAGGCGATCCGAGAGTTGTTGGACCTCTCAGACACGCCAGACCGGTCCTGTGCGCAGGTCGATGCCATCGCCCAAAGGCAACTTCGCGACGTCGAGGCGCGGCTGGTGCGGCTCGAGGCCCTCCGCGTTGAATTGCTACGCATGATCGGTGCCTGCAATGCGGATCGGGTGGCTGATTGTCGCATTCTTGAGGTGCTGCGCGACCATGAGGAATGTCTTGCCGATCACGGGCCCACCGCCTGATGCCCGCTGCCCCCCCCCCTCTATCCGCTTGCGGCATTGGCAAATACATTAGGGTGTTTCCCGGTCTGAGAGTTGCAAGAGGTTGCCGCTGTAGCTGGTGTCAGGGCTGCTGAGCCTGCTTTCGGCAAAGCTGACCTTTGTGCAATTTGCAGCGAGTGTCTGGTTTCCGCCCTCTCCGCCTCGACTGCTGCCGGCCCTCAACGGACCTTCGCCAGCTTGATCATCTCTGCAATGCAGCTTCTCCGAACCAGTCATCAGTGGCATCGTGCAGCATGGTCTGGCGGCTCAAGGTCAGCAGTGCGGGATATAGGGGCATTGGGCTCGGGACCGAGAATAGGTCTGCTGAGGAATTTCTACGGCGCCAGCTTAATCCACGGACAATTCTTTGCGGATCTTTTCCGTGCTGTTAGACCTCTTCATGCGGAGGTGCAGGATGGCCGATAACGACGAAGACGAGAAGCCGAAGAAGATCAAGCGGCGCCGGGGGAATACCCTTGAACGATGGGAGGTCGCGCTCGTGAAGGCGATGATCGAGCGCGGCCATTACAGCGATCAGGACATCCTGGCCTATTTCACTCGCCCGACGCGGTCGCTGAATGGTCGGACGATCCACGAAATCCACATAGGCAAGAAGCACAAGGCGACGAAAGCGGCCGATCCCGAGGAGCTCGACGCGTTTCTCGCGACGTGGCCGGACGTGGACCTCGAAACCGGCCTAAGCTCACGTGGCGACGAACTCCTGATCAAGAGCAGGGAGGCGATGATCGCAGCGGTCCACATCTTCAATTCGGCTGGGCTCATGTTCCGCGCTGAGCTGTTCATCACGACCGCGGTAATCGCATGGACCTATTTGCTGCACGCCTACTACAAGCGAGAGGGCATCCCCTACGTCTACAAGGACAATAAGACCGCTCACGGCGCCGATAGATATTGGGACCTCACTAAATGCCTAAGCACTGGAAAGTGCCCTATCTCTGAAGGCGCCAAGACTAATCTGAAGTTCTTGATCGACCTTCGACATGAGATTGAGCATCAGTCAACGAGTCGAATCGACGACGCGATCGGTGCTGAACTCCAGTCCTGTGCGATCAACTTCAACGATGCGCTCAACGGCTTGTTCGGCAAGCAGTTCGGCCTTGAAAAGAGGTTGCCGATCGCGCTGCAATTCGTGTCATTCGGGCCGGAGCAGCGGAGTGCCATGAAGAAAGCGTCGTCGCTGCCTGCTCACGTCTCATCTTTCATCAAAGCGTTCGAGCATGGTCTCACTGACGAGCAAGTGAAAGACCCCGCATTCCGGTTGAAAGTCGCTTTCGTGCCGGTCGCTGCGAAGAAAGCAGCCGGCGCCGATGTGGCGGTTGTTACGGTCAAGCCCGGCAGTGAGGAGGCGGAAAAGGTTGGGGACGTGATCTTCAAAGAGGTCAATCGCGCTCGATACATCAGAAAGGATGTCCTGACTTCAGTAACGAAGGCCGGCTACCCGAAGTTTGGCCCGGGGGACCATACTGCACTCATGCAAAAGCTCGAAGCTAAGAACCCGGCAAAGGGATATGGTTGCGAGGGCGACTACAAGGGCACTTGGGTCTGGTATGACCGCTGGATCGAGCGCGTCATCGAGCATTGCAAGCAGGGAGGTGATCGCTATCGGTGATTGAGAAACGGTTGCTGTGATCTGAGCCAAGATCGTGATCAGGCTGGCGAGCGAAGAGGTGTCGAGGTCTGACTTCGGACCTTCTGACTGGCCCATCTGAGGCTTGCGCGCTACCGTTATGACGGGAGATTTTCTGCATTGGCACACAAGCTATTCCATCGCAACATGCGCTTTCTTTAGCACGGACAGGAGTTTGAATGTTTTCCAAACGACATGGGTTTGCGAGCGCTCCACCAATTTTATTTCGGCATGATGCGCCGGAAGGTTTGAGGTTTGGGGTAATTCAGGCCGCATACGATCACCTCAGATACGATCTAATACGGACATGTATCTGCCGGGTTTTGCGTGCGTCACCCGACCGCGGAAATTGGAGCGAAATCCCAAATATCCGCGACGAGGTAATGCGCCTTATTGAGAACGCCGAATGGTATCAGGTCTACGACGTGATCGAAGGGCTGGTGGGGTTCCTTGAAAGCACTCGAGGTTATGACGCCGCAGTGCAGTTCGCGGCGCAGATCAACGACCTTTTCGTCGACACCGGCGCTGGCTGGCAATTGAAGCCCGGCGAAGGGGTAGTTCTCCGAGGCGATGCTGAGTTCGAAGAGGCGGTGGAGAGCGCGCGGACTTCGTTGAGCCAAGCGAATTACGGCGTCGCCGAGGGTGAAATCCGCGAGGCCCTTCATGACATATCGCGCAGGCCCGAACCCGATCTGACAGGTGCCATTCATCATGCACTTGGTGCGCTTGAGTCAACTGCCAGGTATATTAGCGGCAGCGAAAAGCCCTTCAACGAGGCGGTGACTCTGGCTGGCGTTCCGAAGCCACTCGATAGCGCGTTGTCAAAGCTTTGGGGCTACTCTTCAAATTTCGGACGCCATGTCAGCCCCACGAATGTGCCATCGCTTAATGATGCGACACTCGTTGTCCATCTTTCAAGCGCGATTTGCCGTTACCTCGTGGCGGAACGACAGTGAAGGGGCTTCTTGATTTCGCAGATGAGCGCCACAAAGCATGGTGCATCTACTGCGGCGCAGTCTTGGCAAATGTCGAAACCAACCTCGATCATATTCCATCGAAGAGCATTCTTGATCGACCCTTCCCAGAAAATTTGCCGACGATCCGCATCTGCCGATCATGCAACACCTCTTTCTCCAATGACGAGGAGTATTTCACAGCGTTCCTCGGATCTGTTCTTGCAGGGACCGCTGACCTTGATCACCGGGTCGTCGAAAGGGCCGAGAAGACGTTGAGCAAGAACTTTCGCTTGCAAGACGAGATTGAGGCTCAGCTTCGGGTCGAAGAAGATGTCGATGGGAATCACCAAGTGACATTCGTGCCTGACATCGACCGCATCCGCAATGTAGTCATTAAGAACGCTCGAGGGCACGTATTGTTCGAGCACGGTCAGCCGGCTCGAGGCGAACCGGCCCACATCGCCATAGAGCCACTGCAAATCCTGACGCCTGAGGCGGTTAGGTCATTCGAAATGATCGACTATGGCCCGGGATGGCCTGAGGTTGGAGGTCGGCTGATGTCGCGATTGGTCATCGGCGGGGACATGGGTGCTGACGGATGGGTGATCGTCCAACCGAATGTGTATCGGTTCGCTGTCGTGGATAACAGTCAGTTCGTCGTGCGAACAGTGATCCGCGAGTATCTTGCCACAGAGGTCGTCTGGGACCGGTAAGGCAGACAGCATGCAGCCAGCACGGCCCGTTCGTTCTGAACCGCGCCAACTATCTGGGGGCTAATTTCAGGGCGGCAACGCGGCAAGGTTTTCAGTATCCAGGGCGGCATAGAAAATAGTCTCGACTTCCCGGCGGGTATGTATCCGCTTCTGCGAGTGGTGTGCGTTGCAATCGCGTGTGCGGCGAACTACCGCTCTTCACCCTTCCTGTCGATGAGACCGGCATCGATCGGGACGGCCCGGCTGAATGTCTGCTTTTTCGGATCGTCTGGGGTGGATTAGCACGTGCGGCGAACTTCCGGAATCCGCCCAATTCCGAGCGGCGAGGCGCCTTGATGGCGGTTAACTGTCGGCGAAAGTACGTTATGCTCAAGGCCCTTGGCAAATTGAAAGTTAGTCTCGCAGATCACTTCGATTGGCCAGTGCAGCAGCAACTTGTTCTGCGATCCCCACTTCTCGCGAACTGAAAGCCGGATCGCCACGCAAGTAATTGATCGTGCCGAGAACCGAACCATCGAGGACGATGGGCACGTTCAACACAGCATTGAGCCCGAGCCCCAAGATGGTTTCATGGTCCGAAAATGCCCATCTGATATCAGCGGCCCCGAAACCCAGGTTGATCTCCCGGTCGATCAATACCTTCTTGCCCCACTCCGTATCCCGCTTTGGTTTGCGACCGCTGACAGGATAGCTATCGGGCAAGGTAGAGTGTAGGCGTTCCACCTCCATCGTCGCGGCGTGGAAGCGCATCGCGGTGAATAACTCATTTTTGAGAGCTTTATCACAGAGGTCAAGAGCCTCCTCCAGCGGGGTGTTCTGATCAACGATGCGTTTGCAAATGTCCGTTGTCATGATTTCGCTCCAGTCTTGGCCATGCCCGCGCGCCGAGGGTCTGCAACTGCGTCCACGCTGGACTCGTCGCGCAGGGCGATGCAGATCCCGCCTGCCATCCAGGTTCGAGCGGGCCATTCTTCGAGGTCGTGTCCGCGTGCGCGTAGCTCCTTGGCCTGCTCCAGTGGCAGATCGGCTTCGTACAGGACCTTGTTGGGGTGAACGTCATGTGGCGCGAAACTGCCGGGATAGGCATAGGAAGCAACGCGGGGCGCCTCGACCGCCACGCGCGGAGCCTGTCCGTGGTCCAGCAAGCCCAGCAATACCTGCGCCATGGCCTGAACCTGCACATCACCGCCGGGCGTGCCCATGGCGAGCCAGGGTTTGCCATCCTTCAGCCCCAGAATGGGGTTCGGCGTCAGTCGCGGCCGCTTGCCTGGAGCGAGGGCGTTGAGATGGCCGGGGATCGCCCGGCTCTGCGACCCGCGCGAGGAGACCGACAGTCCAGTACCGGGGATTACGACGGTGTCGTAGCTCGGATCGCTCGGGGTGGCGGAGAAGATGTTGCCGGCGCCGTCGATCACGCTGACATGCGAAGTATCGGCGCAGCCCACTTCGAAAATCGGGCGTTCGCCTGACGTCGCGGGAGCCGGGGCCGCGGGGGCCGGCAGCGGATCGGAGGTCTCCTGAATGCTGCGCAGCCGGTCGGCGATGAAAGCAGGTTCCAGCAGCGCCTCGGGGGCGAATTGCATGTAGCGGGGGTCGGTGACATGTGCTTCGCGGTCGGCAAACACGCGTTTCAGCACCTCGAGCAGGAAATGCAGATTGATCTGCTCCCCGTCGCGGGTCGCATCGGGGCCTGCCTGTTCCAGCATGGCAAGCGTCTGCGCCATCGAAATGCCCTGACACCAAGCACCGCAACAGTGAATCTGCGTGCCCCGGAAGTCGACGGCGAAGGTTGGCTCTTCGCGGACCTCGTAGGCGGCAAGGTCTTCGGCCCGCAGTAGCCCACCGTTCTCGGCGTGGAAAGCAACAATCTTTTTCGCGACCGGACCGGTATAGAAAGCCGCTCGGGCGGCGGCCAGACCTGCGCGCCGATCACCTCCCTCGGCACGGGCAGCGCTTTCCGCATCGATCAGTAGCTGCAGGGTGTTTGCAAGGTCGGTCTGGACAAAGCGCTCTCCGACCTTCGGCGGGCGGCCTCCGGGCAGGAAGATCGCCGCCGTTGACGGGAAGCGCGCGTATTTCTCCTCCCGTGAAGCGATGAAATCGGCCAGCAGCGGATAGACCTCGAAACCGTCGCGCGCGGCTTGCACCGCCTCTTGGGCGGCATCGCCGAAACCGAGGGTGCCGTGAGCCGCCAGGACCTTGATCCAGCTTGCCGGTGCGGCGGGAACGACGGTGCGCAGCAAGCCCTCGGGCACGTGGTCGCCGTGATCGCGCTGCATCTGCACCACGTCCGCGGCCTGCGGCCAGACCCCGACACCGTCATAGCTCGTCACATGCTCGCGGCCTGCGTCATAGAGGATCACCGGCGCGACTCCGGCAAAGGACACCAGATCGGGCTGCACGACGGCCAGCGCAATCCCGGCGGCAACCCCGGCATCCACAGCGTTGCCGCCTGCGCGCAAAACCCGCTCCGCGGCCCCAGTGGCAATGGGATGTCCGGTGGCCACTGCCCATTCTTTGCTCATCTCCACCCCCTCAACGCTGTAATATATGCCTCATACAATTATTAACTACGTAGTTGACAAGTGCAATACCCCTCGTTCTATGATAGTTGTATGGAGAGCCCCTCAGATAGACTGTCCCTCGAGACCTTGGTCGCCGCATGGGAAGACACGGCCCCCGATGGAAAGGGCCGGCCCAAGTACCTGCGCCTGAGCGAGGCGTTCACCCGCTGCATTCAGGACGGCACCTTCGCGCCCGGCGGCCAGCTTCCCGGCGAGACCGAGATCGCCGCCGCGCTGCCCATCGGCCTGTCCACGGTGCAAAAGGGCCTGTCGCGGCTGGTCGAACAGGGGCTGATCGTGCGCCACCGCAAGCGCGGCAGTTTCATCGCCGACGCGCGTCATCAGGTCCCCGAGGTCCATGTCTACCGCTTCCGCGATCCCGAGACCGGCGACTGGAAGATGCCCTATACCCGGGTGGTCGAGATCCAGCGCCTTCCCACCGCCGAATCCGGGCCGCTGCTCATCGGCTTCGAGGCCGAGCAGGTGATCCGCATCGACCGGCTTGTGTGGGTCACCGGGTCGCAACCGGCCTTCGGCACCATGTACCTGCGCTGCGACCACGCCGAGGCGCTGCTGTCGCGCCCCTTGGAGGAGCTGCACGGCATTTCCTATCACCGCATGCTCTGGGAGCAGTTCCAGATCCGCACCGCCAAGGTCCGTCACGAGGCGCGCGCCGACCTGCTGTCGCGGCAGGCCTGCCAGCATCTCGACCTCGCCGCGCCGCATGTGGGGATGATCTGGGACGCCCATGAGCATGACAGCCAGGACAGGCTGCAACTGATCCAACGCTTCGAATTGCCCCGCGGCCACCGCCCGATGGAACTGGTGGAGAGCAAACCGGGCTTCTGACGACCGACAAGACCGAAAACCAACCAAGAAACAGTGGAGTGACCATGAAACGTATTCTGATGACCACCGCCGCCACCGCCCTGCTGGCCGCCGGGCCCGCGCTGGCCGAATGGAACCCGGACGGCCCGATCCGCCTGTGGATCGGCTATGGCGCCGGCGGCGGCACCGACGTGCAGGGCCGGACCCTCGCCAAGGAGATCGAGGCCAAGCGTGGCTGGCAGGTGATTCCGGAAAACAAGGCGGGCGACGACGGCACAGTGATGTCGGCGCAGCTCAAGGAGGAAGCGCCAGACGGCCAGACCCTGGGCTTCGCGATCACCACGACCTATGATTTCGCGCCGATGAATAGCGACAACCTGTCGCCGGAGGATTTCACCTATATCACCACAACCGCAGGCTCGCAGATGGCGGTTCTGGCGCGCGCCGAGAGCGGCTGGAAGACGCTTGATGACCTTGAAGCCGCCGCCGCCAATGAGCCGATCGTCTGGGCCAACTGGGGCACGCAGGTCGAGGCCGGCGCCGAGATCGTCGCCCGCGCTCTTGGGATCGACGTGAACCACCTGCGCATGAAGGGTGGCCGTGGCACGCTCAATGCGCTGGTGTCGATGGACGCCAATGTCGCCTGGGGCGGCGGCGTACAGAAGCCGCTGGTCGAGGCGGGCGAACTGGTGATCCTCTCCTCCGCCGAGACCGGCCCGGTGGCGCTGGCCCCGGAGATGCCGACGCTGATGGATCAAGGCATCGACCTGAACCTTGGCTACCAGTACATCATCACCGCCCCCGCGGGCATGTCTGACGAAATCCGCGACGAGATCGGCAGCGTCATCGCCGAGATCCTCGCCGACCCCGAGAGCGAGACACGCCAGTTCATCGAAAAGCAGTATCCACCGGCGCCGATCGTGACGCAGGGCGCGGAGCTGCGCGAGCAGATCCTCTCGACCTATGAGGCCAACGTCTCGATGATGAAAGCACTGGCCGAATGACCCGAGGTCCCGTGGATACCGATGAAAGCGCCCCCTCCGGGGGGCGCTGGAACCTTTGGCTGGGCGGGGGCACGCTAACGCTTGTCGCGCTTTGCCTGCTGGTCTGGTTTCCGCGGGACATCAGCAGCGGATTTCTCAAGAAGAGCCTGACCGGCAATACCATCCCCGGAGACGCCTTCTTTCCCACGCTGCTGGTTCTGCTGATGGTGCCGCTGGCGCTCTTGCTGATCGCGGGAGAGCTGCGCGCCAAAGGGCTTAAGGTGGGAGAGCCCGTTGGGCGTATCGGCCTCGACAACCTCTTGTTTCTGGCCCGTGCTGGTTTTGTCACCGCCGCATCGCTGACGCTGATGACATGGGGCGGGCCGCTGGTGGTCTGGGCCAGCAACGCCGCGGGCCTCACGGATTTCTCTGGCTACCGCGCGGCGTCGGGGCGGTTTCCCTACAACGTGGCCGGGTTCTTTATCGGCGGCACGGCGTTGAGCGCCAGTTACATCTACATCACCCGCCGCGCGCTGCGGACGCGCGATCTCGTGGTCGCCATGCTCGCGACCGCCTTTCTGATCCTGCTGTTTGCCGGGTTGCTCGACAACATCCAACTGCCGCCAAACGCCGACCTCTGAAGGACACCCCTTGGACCTCTTGCTGCAATATCTCGCGCTCGGAATCAGTTCCGTCTTCACGGCCGCCGATGGTGGCCTGTGGCTCTTGCCTATGGGCATGGTGCTGACCGGGGTCGTCATCGGCATCCTCGTGGGCGCCACCCCGGGGCTCTCGGGCCCCTTCGCCATGGCCATCGCCCTGCCGGTTCTGGTCTCGATCTTCGGCTACGGGAACGAGGCACTCTATCCGGTGCTGGGCTGTCTTTTGGGCATCATGAAGGGCGCGACCGTGGGCGGCGCGGTGCCAGCGATCCTGTTCAACACCCCCGGCACGCCCGATGCCTTCCTGACCACGGTGGACGGCTATCCGCTGGCGCAAAAGGGACAGGGGCGCCGGGCGATCCAGACAGCGCATTTCGCCTCTGTCGTGGGGGACAACTTTTCCGACCTCGTGCTTTTCATCGCCGCCCCTGTGCTCGCGGTTGCGGTGGAGCGGGTGCTGGACCTGCCCGAGAAATCGGCCCTGATCATCCTGTCGCTCTGCTTCATGGCGGCCGTGGTCGGCAAGGCCCCGTTGAAAGGCCTGATCGGCGGCCTTCTGGGGATGTTCGTCTCGCTTGTCGGCACCACGATGTCGGGCGACGGGCCGCGCATGACGCTTGGCATCCCCGAGCTGGGCGGCGGGCTGCCGTTGACCTCCTGCGTGCTGGGCGTGCTGGTCCTCTCGGAAGTACTGATCGCGGTCGAAGACATGCGCCGCGACCGTGCCGCGGCCAAGGGGCCGGTCTCCGCCCCTGAAATGGGGCCGAGGCTGAGCTGGGGCGAGCGCTGGCGCATGATGCCGGCGATCCTGCGCGGCGCCGGGATCGGCACGATGATCGGCGCGCTGCCGGGGATCGGCACCACCACCGCCGCGACCCTGTCGCATGACACCGCGCGGCGCCGCTCAAAATCGCCCGAGACCTTTGGCAAGGGCGCGATCGAGGGGGTGGTGGCGACGGAATCGGCGAACTCGGCCGTCTCCGGCGCCAATCTGATCCCGGTGATGAGCCTCGGCATCCCCGGCAATTTTGCCGCCGTCTTCATCATTCTGGCGGTGGAGACCATCGGCGATTTTGCCTTCGGGCCGCAGGTTTTCCGCTTCACCCCGATCAAGGAGATCGAGGGGTTCGACACGATCATGAACCGCGATCTGGTTATGGCCTTCGGCCTCTTCACGATGATGGCAATCGCCAACCTCTGCAACTGGAGCGTCGGCAGTTTTCTAATGGGCCAGCTGGGCCGTCTCATCCGTATTCCGAAGGACGTGATGTTGCCGGTGATCCTGACCGTCTCGCTCACCGCGGCCTATGTGCAGGACGGCGGCTATGTCGGCCTGCTGAGCGCCTGCGTTTTTGCCGTAATCGGCTACGTGCTGCGACGGCTGGGGATCTCGATCCTGCCCTTCGTCATCGGTTTCCTGCTGGCCCCGGCATTGGAGGGGCTGATCCGTGGCAGTTTCACCGCCTCGGGCGGCGATCCGTGGTTCCTGCTGAAATCCCCCATCGCGCTTGTGATGCTTGCGCTGTCGGTCTGGCTGCTGGTGCGGATGTTTCGGCAAAGCCGTCCGCAAACCTAAATTCTTCGATGAGAGTATGCGAGCATTCTGTGTCAGTTGAGATGTGAAGGCCTGATCGTTTCTTTGAGGGTTGACCTGATCAATATGCTCAGGAAGCCCAAGTGCTCCATTTAAGTATGTGTAGGCGTTTGCGAAGGCACTTGGACTTGTTCTTCTGGGCAAATTCACCGTTCGATACGGCCGCGGGCACTCCTTGGTTTCGCTCCTTCTGGTCGGTGATGCCCGAGACACGTCCGGCCCACTGCGGTCATTCGTCCGACTGGCCGCGTTGCGTCGCAGCTTCGCCAAACCGGACATCGGTGGCATCCAGCAGCAAGATCTGGCACGCCAAGGGCAGCTCCCCGGGCAGAGCGGTCATTCGCCTTTTCAGTAGGCCAGTAATAAAGCAAAATAGTCTTTTGGCCCGCACGGGGAGTTCCGGAATGAAATTTGGTCTGTCGTTGGCACTGATCCTGGTCGCAGGGCCTTCTCTTGCTCAAACCGTTCCGGGACTTGCCCATCTCCGGGACACATCCGACGACGCACGTCCTCTGTCCATGTCGATCTGGTATCCGTCCGAGGAAAAAGAATCGGGCACTGTCGGCGGAAATCCTGTGTTCGAGGGGGTTGCAGCAGCACCTGATGCGGAGTTCACGCAAAGCCCGCTTCCGCTGGTGGTCATATCACATGGCGGCCTGCGATCCGCGACTGACTCAGGTGCTTGGCTCAGTTCCTCCATCGCACGGGCAGGCTTTGTTGTGGTCGAAGTCAATGCGCCGCGCCCGGACAACGCCGAAGCTGCTGTGAACGAAATCTGGCAAAGACCCCAGTATATAAGCCGCGCGATTGACTTGGTGCTGGCCGACTCGACTTGGGGGCCGCGAATTGATGAAACCACAGTGTCAGTCGCGGGATTTGCACTTGGCGCGACCGCTGCCCTGTCCGTCGTCGGAGCGGAGCTAGATGTCGCCAGCTACCTTCACTCTTGCGCGCCGGACAGAGAGCCGCGCGGACCGGATTGCGGGTGGTTTGCGGCCCAGGGAGTCGACATGTCGGCCACCAACCTGGACGGCCTAACTGGAATGGCGCGAGACCCCCGCGTGACTTCGGTGATAGCCATAAACCCGGAATACTCGGAAGACCTGGGCTCTGCGCCCGCGGATGTTCGGGCGCTATCGATTTCCCTCGGCCAGCTCGCGCGCACATCGGCTGATGGGCAGCAGGCTCCGTCCTTTGCCATGCCCCAAGCGTCGGTATTCGATGCCTTCGCCGTTTGCACGTTCGCCGGACCGAAGATCCTGATGGAGGAAGAAGGTGATGCATCGATCTGTGGTGTATCTTCGGACGCACGCCGGGCGATCCACCAGGACGTCTCTAACGCAGTCATATCCTTCCTGAATGGCAGCCCTGAATAAGCTGGGGCGGACCGTCAGACCGGCCCGAAGGAGACATCCACAAGCCAGCCTTGATGCTGTGGTAGCAGCCCGCATTGCAGTCATGCGTCTACTGCGCGAGGTGTAACCAGGCAGGATACGGAACAAGGCGATATCGCAGTCGACGAACAAGGATCGCGCTTCCGGCCCCTACAATGTCATCAGCGAGTCCGCAGCACCTCTGCAATCGACGAGAGCCCGTCCCTGTCAGTGATGCACTACATCGCATTGGCAACGCTCGCCGCCGCGTGGGGGACCGCACAAGCCTCCTTGATGATCTCAAGCTGCTCTTTGTCCAGATTGTGAACAAGCATGCAATTTTGGGTCCGACTCAATTTCTGTGGCGCCTTTCATGCCGAATGCTGAAGGCGCGCCAGGAGCAGATCGATGCCTGCGGCTCCATACATCTGTCGTTTCAGCAATTTCAGCCGGTTGATCTGACCCTCTGTCTGGCCGTTGGACCAAGGCTCACGAAGCGCTGCGGTAACCGCGTCGAGATCGGCAGAGAGGCCGCGCGAAAATGACGCCAGTCCAGACGCCTTCGCCTGATCTAACCAGTCAGCCAGCCCGTCTTCCTCGCCGCTGCGGACCATGGAGGTAAAGGCATCAAGGAGCCGACGATCTTGCGCCAGTTGCGGCAGAGCGTTTTCAACCTGAGCGACGAATATGCTGTCGGCTTTCGAGAGGTGATGCCGACCAGAGGTCATCATGCGGGCGATCTTGCGACTCGGAGGGCATTTGCCTGTGCCCTGCGGGATGGCGGCCTCGGCTCGGCGCTGGCGTGTGGCCCATTCCCCGACCACGCGGAGACTTCCTTGGAAACCGTCCGCTCGCAGCCGGCGCCAGAGTTCAGCGCCATTGCGACATCCCTGCTGCCAATACTGCTCAAGCTGCGGGAACCAAGGGGTTAGGCTGCTTTGGCGTAGCCTGAAGACGTCTTCCCGTTCGCCGCGCAGGACGCGCGGGACCAGGCCTCGGCTTAGACCAGTGACCCGGACGATCCGCTTGATAGGCACGCCTTCGGCACCCATCCGCTGGATCAGCACGTTGGTTTTCTGGCGCCGTTCAAAGCCTTCGAATTGCAAACGTTCCGCCGACGTCAGAATACCGGAATCCAGCTCGGCGTCGCAGACAGTTCTTCGTATGGCCGGGATTGCGCGACGGACGGCGGCCAGAAATGCATCGCTTGCGTTCTGCAGAAGGTGCCAACGGTCGGCAACCTGGGTCGCATAAGGAAGCGCTTCGGAAATCGCCTGTCTGTATCCGCCGTTCCGGTCTCGCGCGACGATTTCGATCTGCGGATGCTGGCGCAGCCATGCAGCGACTGTCGCAGGCTCGCGATCCGGCAGCAGGTCGATGACGGCACGCCGTTCGAGATCGCAGATCAGCGTTCCATAGCGCTGTCCTTTGCGCCAGGCCCAATCGTCGATCCCGATGACGCGAGGTTCATGGCCCTTGGTCCGAGCACCTGACGCAGCCCCCCGGAGAAAGGTATCCTTGCTCACACCGAACCGGAGACGGCGTCCAAGTGCCTGAGCTGGCCGACCGCCCAACGCGCGACCGAGGTAGGCAACGAGGTCCTGAAATCGACCGGTCCGACGACCATAACGGCACGCAAGGTAATCTGGGACTTTCTCGCTGAAAGTCATGATGGAACATTGCGACGTAACACAGCGGAACCGTCGCACCGACAAGCGCACCTGAACGGAGCGACCATGCGCTGGAAAGTCTTTGAGGTGCCGGACGTAACGTCCATGCTGACGAGTAGACCGCTGTCCGCAACCCGGGCAAATCACTTCTGCGCCCGTAACCTCTGCGTTAATCGCGAGGGTCGCGCCGCCCACGTAATATCCGGTGGCGCGAAGCCCTTCAGGCAACAGCTCGGTATCAAAACGCTTTGTCATGGTGATCATCTCCTCCAGCATGTAAGCCAGATGTAGGAGTGGGGCCGCCAAAAATCACACAATGTGCGACAGAGCCGACGAAAGCTCTGTCGGGTTTGCTGTGGAGGTCCGGATAGAACTGGTGGCAACTAAGCCAGAATAGACCCTGCACCATCGAGACGAAAAAAAGGGCCGCGCGAGGAATCGCGCGACCCTTGTGGTAAAGTATGAGGCTTCGATTATTTAGCGGGCACCATCGCTTCGATCGAGATATCGATCGCAACCTCATCCCCGACAAACGGAGCGAACTGGCCCATGTCGAAATCCGAGCGCAGCAGCGTGGTTGTCGCGTCAAATCCGGCCCAGGGGCGATTTTCCATCGGGTGATCGCCCAACTGGTTCAGTGTGGCGTCCAAAACGACAGACTTCGTAATGCCGTTCATGGTCAGATCGCCGGTGATCTTTCCGGTCTCTTCGCCGGTTATTTCGATCGACGTTGAGGTGAATGTCACCAAGGGATTCGCTTCGGCGCCGAAGAAATCTTCGCTCAGAAAATGCGCTTCGCGGGCGGGCCAGCCGGTGATGAGGCTCTTGGCGGGAAATGAAACAGAGACGCTCGATGCTGCCGGGTCTTCTTGGTCCAGCTTGATACTGCCTTCGAACCCAGAGAACATGCCTGTGGTGGTCGAGAAACCCAGGTGATTATAGCTGAACACGATCTGGCTATGGGATGGATCGAGCACATAGGTCATCGTTTCAGCCTGCGCCGCAGTCGCGAGTGTTGCGCCCATTGCCGTCGTAAGAAGGAAGTTTTTCATCTAAATCTATTTCTCCGTTTGAGATGCATACGTCACGTCAGATGCACCTAATTCAGACGCGAAAATACGCAACTCTCTACCTTCAAACACACTCTGTGCGTTATCGAACAGCGTGCAGAATGTTTACCAGCAGGCACAAAGATATCTGCCCAAAGAAGCCCTGAGTTTCATCTCGAAGACTTCGAATAGCGCCTCAAACCGTAATCTCTCAAGTATCCATTCATTTCTGACCTGTAGTGAGGGTCTGACACGACAAAGGAATGACAACTTTGAAGAACTTTAAGTTCGCCCAATCAAGATGGAGGCGGACTCAGGCGCAGGTGCAGCGAACGGCAGCTTCGTCTACATAGCCAACTCGTGTCTCTCGGATGATGCTGTGAAGGGTCATGAAGGACCGTTTTGAATACCTGCGCCGCAGAGATGACCAGGGGCGAAGGTCCGGTCTAGCCGCAGAGCTGTGGTCAACAGAAAGGCACGAGCTATGGGTCTTTGTTGTGGAGCAACATGAACAGTACCAACGCAGGGCCATGGTTTAAGCGCGACCGATCGCGGTGATCCAGAAGTTGATCTCTCGAAATGGTCTAGTCAATCTGGCAAAGCGCAGAATAGGCCACTTGGATGCGAAGGTTCGGGGGGATATAGTTAGGTCTTTCATCGCTCAGCAATCCTGCGAAAGTTAAGTTCTGGTTTCCGCCTCTCCTCTCTGCGGTCGCGGCCAGGGAACTGGCAAGCCGGGCGCAAAGACGCCCCGCACGAGGGCGAGGCCTGTCGCCTCAATCGTCCCACCGGGGCGCAAGGCTCGATGGCGATACAGTCCGGCCATCAAGCTGGGCAAGCGCAGCGATGCGGCGATCTCGGTCTCGCTCAGCGTAATTTCCGCCGCCGTGAGGTTCTCGGCGAGCCGCTCCGGCTTGGCTGTCTTAGGCAGGGCGATGACATTAGTCTGAGACAGCAACCAGGCCACGGCGATGGAAGCCGGGGTGATGTTGTGTGTCTCAGCAATCTCCGTGCAGCACCGGGTCCGTCATCACCTTTCCCTGCGCCAATGGAGCGTAGGCTGTTGGCGGCAGGGCCACAGCGTCCATATGAGCGCGCAGATTGCGCTGATCGATACAGGGATGCATCTCGACCTGATTGGTCGCCAGCGGGGCTTGCAGGATCGTCGCCGCCTCCTTCAGCATCGGCACCGTGAAATTCGACATGCCGCCATGGCGTACCTTGCCCTCGGCGATAAGCGCGTCGAGGACGGGCAAGGTCTCGCTCAATGGCACCTCACGCGAGGGCCAGTGCAGCAGCAGCAGGTCGATGTAGTCAGTCCCAAGCGCCTTCAAACTCGCCTCTACCGCTTTGCGGAAATTCCCGGCAGCGAAGTCGTGCGGCAGGATCTTGGCTGTCAGGAAGACCCGATCGCGCGGGGTCGCGGCAGCACGCAGGCCTTCACCGACCTCGGCCTCATTTTCGTAGGCCTACGCGGTGTCGACATGGCGGTAGCCTTCGGCGAGAGCCGCCTTGGTGATCTCGCGCGCTTTGCCCGCATTCATCTTGAAGGTGCCAAGGCCAAGCGCTGGAATTCCTGCGGGGCCGATATGGTCAATTGTCATGCGATGTCCTTTCATTCAGCAGCGACTGCGCGCCGCGGAGTTGCGGCGTTGTCCAGCCGACCCGACAGGCGGGTCAGCGCAATGCCGATGGCGACGATCAGCGCGCCGAGATAGGGGGCAGCGGCAAGGCCCATGCCTTCGACGATCAGCCCGCCGATCCATGCACCAAGTGCGATGCCGAGGTTGAAGGCGCCGATGTTCAGGCCCGAAGCCACATCGACTGCTTCCGGCGCCACTTCGCGAGCAATCTGCACCACATAGGCTTGCAGCGGCGGCACATTGGCGAAGGCAAAGCCACCCCAGACCGCGACCACCGCCACCGTGGCCACTGGCGACGTCAGCACCAGACCGAGGCCCAGCAGCACCACAGACAGGCCCGCAAAGATCACCGTGAGCGCCGGCACCGGGCCGATGCGGTCCGACAGCTTGCCGCCAAAGATGTTGCCCGCCGCGACCGAGGCGCCATAGAGCAGGATGATGACGCTCACGCTGGTCGCGCCGAAGCCGGTCACATCGGTGAGCATCGGGGCAAGATAGGTGAAGGCGACGAAGTTGCCGCCATAACCGATGGCCGTAATCAGATAGACCAGCAGCAAGCGCGGCGAGGTCAGTACGCGGGCCTGGGCGCGCAGACCGGGGGCCGCGCCCTGCGGCAGGTTGGCAGGCACCAGCAGCGCCGAAGCCACAAGCCCAATCAGGCCAAGCGCCACGACCCCGAGGAAGGTCGCCTGCCAGCCCCAGGCTTGCCCGATCCAGGTGCCCAGTGGCACACCGGTGACCAACGCTACGGTCAGACCGAGGAACACCAGTGCGATTGCAGAGCTTTCCTTGTCGCGGCTGACCAGACCGGTGGCAATGGTCGAAGCGATGGCGAAGAACACCCCATGCGCCAGCCCGGTGATGAAGCGCGCGGCGATCAGGCTGCTATACCCCGGTGCGAAGGCGGCAAAGGCGTTCCCGGCGATGAATAGCACCAGCAGAGACAAGAGCAGCGTCTTGCGTGGCAGGCGCGCGGTCAGCGCCGTGAGCACCGGCGCGCCGATGGTCACGCCGAGCGCGTAGAGGCTGACGAGCAGGCCCGCGGAGGGCAGGCTCACGCCAAGGTCGGCGGCGATGGTGGGGATCAGGCCGACGATAACGAATTCGGTCGTGCCGACGGCAAAGGCGCTGATCGTCAGCGCCCAGAGGGCAAGGGGCATGGCAAATCTCCTGTTTTGCTTGTCCCGACCCAGATGGACGGGATAGGTTTTTGCGTGAACAGACGGGTTTGCAAAGGGTCTTTGCGCAACATGCACGAATTGCCCCAGACACGGGAGCTCGCGGCTTTTGCGGCTGTGGTCGAGGACGGCAGCTTTGCCGAGGCCGGGCGGCGGCTGGGGGTGGCTCCCTCGACCCTGTCGCGCACGGTCACGCGGCTGGAGACGCTCTTGAACGTCACCCTGCTGCGCCGCTCCACCCGCGCGATCGAACTCACGCCCGAGGGGCGGCAGCTGTTGGCGGCGGCGCAGGAAATCCTCCGCCAGACCGAGGCGCTGTCGGACATCGCCCAAGGCAGCCGCACCCCGCGCGGACCGCTGAGGGTGAACGCGCCGGTGCCCTTCGTGCTGCATGCCATTGCCCCGCGTCTTGAGGAATTTCACGCGCGGTATCCGCAGGTGGCGGTAACGCTGGATATGACCGACCGCCCCGTGGACCTGATCGACAGCCACGCTGATTTGGCAATCCGGTTCGGGCCGCTGAAGGACAGCGATGTGCTGCACCGCAGACTGGGGCGCACGGCGTGGAAGCTCTGCGCCGCGCCCGCCTATCTGGAGCGGACGGGCTGGCCCGCGGGGCCTGCGGATCTCGCGGGGCTGTCACAGGTGGGTTTCACCGCGCCCGCGCATATCAATCGACTGGTGTTCAAGGACATTGGTGAGGTGACGCTGCCCACCTCTGTGCAGGCGGAGAACGGTGAGGCGGTCCGCGCGCTGGTGCTGGGCGGCATGGGGGTGGCGCGGTTTAGCGATTACATGGTGGCTGATGACCTTGCAGCAGGACGGCTGGTAGAGCTGTTCCCCGGCCAGCTGGACACGTTCCCGCTCGACGTCACCGCGCTCTACCTCACGCGCACCGCCGGCCTGCGACGGCTTGCCGTGTTTCTCGATTGGCTACGCGAGGTGCTGCCGGACGGGGGTTGAGGGATCTGGCTGGTCGCGCTGCTGGGGGGGGGCCTGCAGGATACCTGGCAGTCAAGAATATCCATGCAGGCCCTGCCGCGTGGTCCCGCCGAATGGACCAGAGCGCGCGGAAAGTTCGCCAAATAGTTTAGTGCTTATTCCCATTGCTGGGGCAGGCGACATGCCCCTGCTGCTTTTTTCTGCGGCTTGCTGATCCGTTGGGAGCCCGCCGTCAATTGAACGCCAAGCGCTTAATACACTGCGCTTCTAAGCCTCTTGCGCGTTTGGCGCGGCCAGCTCCAGCCGTAGTTATCCACACCCAATACTGCGGCGACCCTTTTTCGGGGCAACGCTCGGAGCGATTTTGGTTTTGCTAGATAAACGATCAGCGTTCGCCGTGGATCAAGAATCCGCGATAGGGCCAACTAGGAAAACTGCAATGATGAAACGTCGAGCTCGGACCGATGAGAAAACGAAGCCGCGGAAGGTGTCCCTGACGGATGCTGAGTGGCACGAAATTAAACGGCAGGCCGATAGGAAGGGCGTATCACGATCAAGGTACATCGCCGAACGAACATTGGTATCCGGTAGGCCCACTAGTGCCAGTGGGGATATTTTTGACTTGCTCTTTGCATATCGCGAAGCGGTTCGCGTATTGGACGCTTTGCTTGAGGCCGTCTTTGCCTCACCAAACGAGATCGACATTTTGTTTGTCATGCAGAGGCTGGATCGGCTTAACGAAATCCTCTGGCGTGGTCTCCAGTTTGGCGCCGGAAACGGCTGGACGGACGGGAGCGATGCGCTGTGAAGCTGCTCTGGTCGCCTCATTCTACCGGGCCTGCGGCTCGCGTGGTCAGCTATCTGATGTCTGACCGCCACGTGGCACAGATCGCGGGGACGCGGGAGGTGGTGCTCAGGAAACCCGTGCCGGAACTCATCGCGGGGGACGGGCATCTGGTCGCTGGATGTATTGAGGCGCTGGAAACGCGCCACCGGTACAGCTGCGCCACATTGTCGTTTGCTCCAGACGAAATTGATATGGTCGCGTGGCGGTCAGGCGACCCCGAACTGAGGCGGAAAACCAATGCCGCTTTGGCTCTCTGGGCGGAAGTGGCCTGGTCCGGCATTGCGCCGGAGGCGCGCCCGCCAATGCTGGCTGGCACACATCTCCATGCCGGTCACCTTGAGATTAATATCTTGGTACCACGGGCGCTTTTCCGAAAAGTTTACGGGAAGGTCGTGCCGCGGGCTTGGAACCCTCATCCACCAACCGGCGAGAGCTGCAGGATCTGGGATGCGTATCAGGATGCGGTCAACCATGCCTATGGATGGCATGACCCTGGGGATCCCCATAGGACGGCAGCGATCGGCGGTCCCTCGTGGGTGCTCAAACGGGCTGCAGCCTTGGATCGCTGGGCGGGCTGCCTCTTTACCCCTGATGGCGACATCGCTGGTGGGGACGCTGATCGCGTGGCTGCCGAGGACCCGAAGGTCCAGATCATGCTCGCGGCCCGCATTCTGGCACGCTGCGGTGTCGGCAACCGCGAGGCGCTGTTGGCCGGGATTGAGCCCGTGCTCGCCGATCTCGGGTGGCGCATCGATCATCTCCGCCCCGATTCCATCGCCCTGTGCTCGGAGCGTGAGGAACGTGATCAGCGGTTGATCCTGCATGGGGCACTTTGCCATCCGACCCCGCCTACACCTGACCCAGCCATGGTGCTGGCGCGACAGCGCATCCTTTCGCTGGCTTCAGGGCATCTGGCTGAGGCGATGAGTCGGCGGGCGGATGATGCACGCCGCATCCTCCACCGCGCATTCTGTCGGCCACCTGCTCCAGCGGACCCTATGGGCATCCTGCGCGGCCCGAGTCCGACCTCTCACTCCATCCGGGATCGCCTAGCTAGGCGTGTCAGAGATATTCTCGATCGGATCGCTGCAATGCTTCAGCAGGCCCAGGTCACGGATGCCTTGACCCGTTGGGCTGAACGTCCCGGCGGCGGCTTCGGGGCAGCCCGCGACCAGATTTCGGAACTGGCGAATATGCCGCCCATCAACATTCCCGACTTCCACAATCCACAGCAAACACCGGCACCCTCGGCCGAACACGATATGGAGACCCCGACACCATGACAGATACTGAAATCCTTTACCGCGACCTGCGCCGCCTCTTGGATGCGATTGAGGCGCTGTTGGAGCGCGGTGCGTCACCGATCGCCGCTCCGATTGAACAGATGCTCGCAGACCTTCATGCGATCCAGACCGATCTCGAGGTCTGCGCCACCGCGATGTTCAGGACCGCCGAAGCTGTCCAGGCACTTGCAAACCGCACCGATCCGACGAACGAAATCGCCCGGCTGCATCGTCGGCTGGACAAGATGGGGGTCCCGGAGTGCTGAGGACGGGTGCGACACTCGTGAAGGAGGTAGAGTCTGCACCCAGCCTCTACCCTTCTTTAGGCCCAGACGCGCAGAAAAGACTGAAAATTGTGGATAACCTCTCCGGTGCGTTGTCGCTGCGCATAAGTCTAACCTGCGACAACAACGGATGGGATCGACAATTATGAGCCGGAAGGCCAAGCACACTGACCGGGAGCTGGACGCACGCATCGCCGACTTCTTCGGCACGGCAGGTCGCAAACCGACATATTCGGAAATCAAGGAGATGTGTCCCCTTGGCGTGTCCAATGACAGGATTTCGTCGGCGCTGAGCCGGGCGGAAGATAGGGGCTACGTCACCGGCAAGGCAGATGGAGGCGATAGTAAAGAATTCCCTACGGCCGCGCTGGTGGAATTTCGGGCAACGTTCGAAGAAATCTGTCAGGAGGTCGAAACACTCCGCCAGAAGACTCGGAGGCTTGAGACCGAGAACAGTAACCTTCGCGCCTCACAGGAACGCCTTCTCGCCAGGCAGTCGGCAGAGATCGCCAAGGCTGTGGAAGAAGTGCGGCAGGAAGCGGAAGGGCACCTCAACGCTATGGCGCGTGCATTTCTTAAGGTAGGTCTCGAAGGCTGATCGCGCTCACCTGCGAGGGGATTGGCCTATTCCACCGTCAGGACGCCCTCTACTAAAAAAAGCTGCAGAAGCTCCGAAGAGCCAGTCTAGCTCCAGTTCTGACCGCTGGACGCAGCGCGACCGGGAAGCATTTCAGGTAGAGGCATCGTCTGGTCCACTTCACTCGTGGCATTGTCAGCAAACCACCTGAGACGGATCAATACGGCCTGAATGGTAGGCGCCCACGTCACCCGCCCGTTCGAACTCGAAACTGTCGTGGGGGCGGCGCCACAGCCCTAGGATTTGAGCTAATTCAGAACACCCGGGGCAAGAGATCGATTGCCGCTTTCTTAAGGTCGAACGGCATCCCATTCACATCCCCATACACCTCCTCGTTGAGGTCCGCCCCGGCGTGCCCGAGAAGGTCAAGGCGGACGTCTTTCAGGACCTCTGGCCGTACTTTAAGAGCCTGATTGAAACTGTGGCGCAAGCTATGACCATCGAGGCCTTTTGGGTTGCCATCCAGCTGACACTCGCGAAGCTTCCGCCAGTTGTATCTCAGGGCAGACATGAACTTTTTCTTGGCGCTGGTCGGGCGCAGTTCGGGAAACAACAACCTCTCCCCTTCGGACATCGTCCGGTCGCGATGCTCCAGCAAACCAAGCTCGAGCAAATGCTCATGGATCGGGATCAGCCGCGCGCTGTGCGCGTTCTTGATCCGGCGTTCCTCATGAGAGCGAATATCAAACCCGTACTGGCCATCGACCTCAACGATCGCATCCACGGTCAGACCGGCGACTTCTTCCATCCGCCCGCCCGAATAAGCGACCATCAGTGGCACGAAAAACAGTCCATCTTTGATGACTTCATTACCGCGTTCATGCCGCCTGCCGTCACTGCGGCAGCCCTGCCAGACGGGATGCTGAAACAGCGCATTGATCTCGTCAGGCTGGAAAGCAGAGCGCTTGCTGCGGGCGCGCACATCCTCCCGCCGGCGTAGCAGTGAGGGATCAAGGTCGACATCTACGGCAGACCGCTCGTTGGCCCGCGCATGCTTCAGCACAGCACCAATTTGATCAAGATACGAATTATACGTCGAGGGAGCGCGACCCAGTTGTTCATCTTCCAATTCCTGCGCTTCAGTCTCGAGATCCGCCCAGGTCAGGAAGGCATCGTCTCTTCGTTTCAAGAAATTATTCCTGAGGTCCTCAATCCGCTCTTCGAAGATCCGGAAATGATACTGTTCCACCTCCGTGACGGTCTGGATGCCTGTCAGCAAACAAAACGTCTTCACCCGAGAGCGCCGCTGGTCGGCGGTTTTGTCGTCCATTTCGCCCTTTGCCTGCGCGATCTTGATGCTGCGCTCGCAGGCGCCCGCGATGTCTACGCCGTAAGGCTGTTTGGCGGGCGAACGGTGTAGCGGTTCATTGCAGTCTCGCGCTGCCTCGAACTGCTCCGTCAATCTTTGGATGGTCAACGGCTCCTCAGAAAGCTGAACGCCGGGAGTCAGACACACGGGAGTAGGCTCAGCAATCGCATGTTCAGGTTCGATCTGTTTCGCCGCAACGGCAACATTCGTTGGTGGTGCCGTAGTTTGCGGATTAGCGGCCTCCTGCATTGGGATGCCTTCGGTCACGGGCTTCGCGATCTCGCGGAGCATGCTCTGGTACGTTTCACGAACAGACACCTTGTCCGTATCAAGGCAGTCCAGAGAGGCAAGCCGCGCCTGCAGATAGACCTCCATGATCTGAGCGCGATGCTCCATCGACTTCGGAATCATTCCTGTCGCCCTGGTAAACTCCTCTGTCAGTGCATTTATCGTTTCCGGCGCCGAAAGCGCATGGCCCTCTGCTTGGTGACACCGCATAACGTTCGCCAGCATGTCGGGCGACCATTCCGGATTGATTTGGCTAGGCGGAAACGCTTTCCCAATGCCGTTCTGCAAGAGAGAAGCCAATGCAATCCGGAGAGGCTCACGGTTTTCCGGAGCGGCAAAACCGGACCGGCCCAAGATCCATTCAAGCCGCCGCTGACGACGCGATTCCTGAATCGACTGCGTCAACCGCACCTTCATGTAACGGTGCAGCAGATCTTCTGGGATCTCGTCCAAAACAAAGGTAAACGCATCCAGCACGTTTTCGAACTCCATGGTCAGCATCCCAACACATGTAAGCGCAAGATTCGGGTCTTTCGTCCCTAGCGAGACCAAGACGGGCGAACGAGATGTGGATAACTCAGGGATACGCCGACGAAAATAGTATTGTCCGCGTTGCTGGTAGAGGTAACTTGACAGGGACATGCAATCTCCGGGTTTCGGAGAGCCTACTTCGATGGGTGAAAAGGAGCAGAGGCAACCCGATGTGCAACCTCGTGTGCAACCAAATCTGCCAACTCGGGGGAACAACATCGGAGCCAAACACGAAATGCGTTTATTCTCAGATGCTTACCAGAAAATTGGCTCCGGCGGTAGGGATCGAACCTACGACCAATTGATTAACAGTCAACTGCTCTACCGCTGAGCTACGCCGGAATGCCTATGTCTGTCTTTCGGGCAACGCCCTCGGACAGCGGCTCTTTAACGCGGGCGGTCCGGGGTGCGCAAGAGCAATTGACCGATTGAAGCGAATTTTTTTCGATTATCTGCAAACCCACGTGAAATGCGCCCCGCGACACGGTTCGGCACCGGGGGCCGGCATCACAGGTCCGTGACACATCCCCTCCTCCGGCGCTTAGGGCTGGACGGGTTGCACGGGCTGCGGTTGAAACTGGGATCGTATGAACAACTCAATGTCCTGAAAGGGAAAACATGACCTTCCTCTCCCCCTACCAGCCGCAGATACTCTCGCTTTTCCGCATCATGTCGGGGCTCTTGGTGCTGCAACATGGCACGACCAAGATCCTTAGCTTTCCAGCCGGACCGATGAACGGTGTGTCGATCGCCTCGATGGGTGGAATCGCGGGCGTAATCGAATTGGTCTTTGGCGTCTTGCTGGCGATCGGCCTGTTCTCGCGCCTGTCAGCCTTTATCCTGAGCGGCTTGACGGCGGTGGCCTATTTCATCGCGCATATGCCGCAGGGGTTCTTTCCGCTGCTGAATGGCGGTGAATTGGCGGCGCTTTACAGCTTTGGCTTTCTCTACCTTGCCGCCGCCGGGCCGGGGCCATGGTCGGTCGACGCGATGCGCGGGCAAGGCTGAAAACAAAACGGCCTGGCCCTGGAACGGGCCATGCCAAACTCACATGGGCAGAAACGCGCGGATCAGAAACCCGCCGCCTGCCCGTCTTTGCGCGGATCGGACCCGGCGGAATATCCGCCCTCGGGCAAGCGCTGCACCAGCTGCGCGCCGCCGAAACCGAAAGCATTGTCCGGCGCTTCGACATGGACGACATGACCCAGATCGCGCAGCCCTTGCAAAAGCTCGGGCGCCATGGCCGGTTCGCAAGCCACTTCCAGCCCCGACAGAATGCGCCAGCGCGGCGCATCGGCGGCGACCTGAACGTCCTGCCCCCAAAGCTGCGTGCGCAACAGCAGTTGCATATGGCCTTGGGCCTGAATCGGGCCGCCCATCATGCCATAGGCCATCAGGGGCTGGCCGTCCTTCATCGCGAAGCCGGGGATGATCGTATGGAAGGGCCGCTTGCCCCCCGCCACGATATTCTGATGCCCCGGCTCGGTGGTGAAGCCAAAGCCGCGGTTCTGCATCGATACGCCCGTCCCCGGCACCACCACGCCCGAGCCGAAGCCCGCGTAGTTCGACTGGATGAAGCTGACCATCATGCCCGAGGCATCCGCCGTGCTCATCAGAACCGTGCCGCCTTGCTTGGGCGCGCCCGCGCCAAAGTCCTGCGCCTTCTCGGTCGAGATCAGCGCGGCGCGCGACTTGAGGTATTCGGGATCGAGCAGCGCCTTTTCGTCGACCTCCGTCATGGCCGTGCGATCCGCCACATAGGCATGCAGATCACTATAGGCGAGCTTGCAGGCTTCGATCTGCAAATGCACCGCCATCAAGTCGTCTGCGCCATACGCGCGGATGTCGCTATGCTCCAGAATGCCAAGCGCCATCAGCGCGGCGATCCCCTGCCCGTTTGGCGGAATCTCATGCAGCTCTACATCGTCGAAACTTTGGCTGATCGTGCCGCACCATTCGGGCTTGTTCGCCGCCAGATCTTCCATGGTCATCGCGCCGCCATTGGCCTTGGCATGGGCCACGATCTCTTCGGCGATCTCCCCCTCGTAAAAGGCGCGGCCCTTGGTCTCGGCGATCAGCCGCAGGGTGCGGGCCGCGCCGGGATTGCGGAACCGCTCCCCTGCTTTCGGGGCGCGCCCCTCGGGGAGAAAGGTCTCGGCAAATCCCGGCTGCTTGCCCAGAACCTCGGCCCCGCGCGCCCAGAGTGTCGCGATAGTGGGCGAGACGAGGAAGCCCTCTTCGGCATAGCGGATCGCCGGGGCCAGCACCGTCGCCAGATCGAGCTTGCCGAACTTCTCCAGCAATTCGACCCAAGCGCTGACCGCGCCCGGCACGGTGACACTGTCCCAGCCATGCTCGACCATGCCCTCGGGGAACCGCTCAGGCGACCAAGCGGCCGGCGCGCGGCCCGAGGCATTGAGACCGTGCAGCTTTTCCCCATCCCACAGGATACAGAAGGCATCGGACCCCAACCCATTGCCCGTCGGCTCCACCACCGTCAGCGCCGCGGCGGTCGCAATTGCAGCATCCACCGCATTGCCCCCCTGCTGCATCATCAAAAGACCGGCTTGCGTGGCCAGTGGCTGAGAGGTCGCGACGACGTTGTCGGCAACCACGGGGGATCGGTGGGACGGGTAGATGGGATCGTGACGAAGCATAGCTGTCCTTTGCTTGGGTAAGGCCAGCGGCACGGTCAAACCGGCCGCCTGCGGCGTTGCCGGCAAAGTGAACGTGAATGCATCTGCATGCAACTGCCCAGCCGGAGAATTCCGCGGGGATAACGTGCTTGTTGGCGGCTTTGTTACCCGCCGCTGCCCGCCGAGCTGCCTGCCTTGAGGCGCAGCATCTTGCGATGGTGGCGGAAACTCCGCTCGCAATGGCCCGGGGTGAAGATCATGACCCAAAGCGCCCAAAGAACGCTCTCCTCCCGGTATTGCCACGCCCTTGCACAGAGCGACTGATCGGCATCGGAGAAGATGCAATTATGCAGGATGCGAGACCAGTCTCTTACGTTAACCAACATCTGGAACCTCCCTTTCGCTGAGCAATGGGGCGTCTCGCCGTCATCGCCAAGGATCTGGTCCCCCCGGATGTTTAGAATGCTGGCCGAAAATTCTGCCGAGAATAAGGCGGAGGGCTGGTGAGACCGTGCCGGGCAAATGTTACAAAGTTGCAAAGCGGGGGTACGCTGGGGGCGCATGCGATGACGGCCCGAACGGGGGCGGTGCTATCGTGCAGGTGTGGGTGGCGGAGACGAAGGGATTCGAACCCTCGAGACCCTTCCGGGCCTACTCCCTTAGCAGGGGAGCGCCTTCGACCACTCGGCCACGTCTCCGCGGATGGGTATAGCCGCGCAAGCCAAGGAGATACAAGGCGAAATTCCGTTAATTGCGAAATACGCCTGCGACCCCTTCAAACCCTTGAAATGGCACTAAAAGGCACTGATCGGCACCGTTCGGAGGAAAGATTTGGACAATTCCCTCACGCGGGTTCGCGGCTTGGGCAGGCGGGGCTGTTCGCCGAAAAAGGCCTGCGGTCACGATTCGAGATGGCACGACCGCGCGTTTCCGTCGCGCGATCATCGATCCCAGCTCCTCGCCAAGAGGAGGTTGCATCATGAACAAACCCGATCAAGATCCTGGCCACGCCACCCTTGCAGAGCTTGCTGCCTACTGGCGGATGCCGTCGAAGCGCGCCGCCCGCGAACTCGCCCGAGCGCTCGGCCTCCGTCGGGTTCGGGGGAAATTTCCTTGGTTCGCAATCTGGCAAGCGGAAAGGATTGCGCCGCCACCCAAGAAAAGGTGGGACGAACTCAAGCATCCCCATCTGACAACAACCGATCTGGCAGAACTGCTCGGAGAGTCTAAACGCTCCGCGCAACGTCGGGATCACTCGAAACCAGACGCAGGCTTTCCCGATCCCGTGCCAATCCGGAAGAAGCCCAAGCTGTGGCGGGCGTCACAGGTCAACGCTTGGTGCGCAGGCCTCCCGGTCCCGGTCTATCGGGTGAAGTCCAGATCGGCACAGGTGACTTCGACGGAGACGCCAAAGGCCCTGTCGAAGACCAACTTCAACGGTTTCGATCCCTACGCCCAGAAACGGTTTGCGGCCAAGCCAAACGGCAAAATGACAGCCTCCACAGCGAACGGAAAAACGGACGAACACCCGTGAATAATCTTGCGACAATTCCACACGAGGGTCTGTCATTTTCCATTTCGTCGCCCCGAACAACGGCCAATCTTGCCTTCAAACGGCCAAGCAAGGAACTTACCAATGTCCTTTGATCCTTTCCTCCGCAATTCACACACTCCCGCGAAAGCGACGATAGAGAATTTGCAGGACGTGCTCACTTGGGTGAACAATGACTGCGAATGCGAAGAAACCACGAAGAATGGATATCGAGGTGCCCTCTTATGGGTATCGAAGCACGCAAGAACCCCCCTCACCGATCTCCCCGCTGACAGAGATGCTGTCCTTGCAAGGTTCCCAAACCGCGACTTTACGCGAGAATGGGCGAAGACCTACAATGCGTTCCTCGCCCGGAAGAAGAATTTATCTGCCGCTATCAATGGCGCCACAGGTATCATCGCCGAGAAAGCCGCCCACCGAGCACGATCAGACGGTTGGCACCGCTTGATTGATCGTCTCCGCTTTCTATTGTCATCTTATCCGGCCCAAACAAAATTTATCGATCCCAGAAAGATTATCGCTATTGAGGTTTTGGCTGGTCTGGCGCGCTCCTTGGAAATCGATGCATGTGACGTGGAAGGTGACGTTCCTCTGAAGATCTATAGTGCCACGGGGAAGCCAGGGCGGCGAAAAGCCTGCGTGGAGGCGATGGCCCTAATGAATGAGGTCAGGGGCCTCGACGATGGGGAACTCATGGCGTGCCTTCCGCGAGCGCCGATTGTGTTCGCCCGCCCCAAGAAGCCAGAGCACATCGAAATCCCAGGGATACTCGAGCAAGAGATCGAGGTCTGGGTCGAACTTGCCGCCCGAGGTCCCTGGTCCCCAACGGACGAGGCATACCAACCGGGCATTGATCCTATGCCATTTCGGAATGCCGTTAGAAAAATCGTAAGGACCGCCCTGATGATCCGAGCGATCGACAGCAAGTGCTATACTATCGCCTTTGCCTTCGCCGATAGCATCATGACTGAGGTTATCCGCACGTGGCGCAGGTGGGAAGCGGATGCCGATCCGAGGGCAATCAAAGCAAGCACAGCCAAGGGCTACCTTGAACGCGCTAAGACCCTTCTCGAGCGGAATGGTGAAGCAACCTACCATATCAGAACCCTCCTAAAGACCGACCGCTGGCTGACCTTGACTTCCGGCCGCCACAACAAAATGTCTCCGCGAACGCAGCGTTTCTGTCGGCGTGTCGTCCGCGATCTCCAGGCGCGCGGTGATTTCGTTTCACTGCATATCAGCTTCTGGAGGAAAGCAGTTTTTCACCTCCGGAAAGCAAAGCAATTTCCCTCCGAAGCGACAGGTCACTTGGACGTAGCCCGGAAATACGGGACGATTGCGGCCTTTGCCGCCCTGGAGATTGATGCCATTCCCCTCCGTGTCGGCAACGCTCTTGCAATCACATTCCGGGGCAAAGACCCTTGGCTCAGCCTTGGCTCAGCCTTGGCTCGAATAAGAAGATCAACGGGCATCTCTTTGTGCCGCCCGATGAGAACAAAACCGGTAAACCCATAAGTGCGCCGATCTGGGCAAAGAGCCGGACACGAGGCCTCGAGGTGCTCCGGTGGTATGAGGCCGAAATCAGGCCACTGTATCCGCACGCGGGAAGGAACGACTTCTTCTTCCCGGGCATTCAGTCTCCCCACAATTCGCTACCCTACCCCACCTTCAAGAAGTGGTGGACAAACACGATATCTGAGTTCGGCTTTCCAGGCATGAACCCACATATGTTTCGACATGGACAGGCTTCCATCTTGGTCGCGAACAACCCTGGGGACTGGGGTTACGTCATGGCGCGGCTCGGCGACGCGCTCAGCACTTGCATGAATTACTACGGCTGGATCGACGAGGAGCGGCTGATTCTGGAAGGACAGAACCAGCTCACGCGGGGTCTACCCAATGTCTGATTTGCACACCCACCTATTTGATGCCCTCGCCCCCTCGAGCGAAGCGCTCGACAGACCAAAGCGGCGGGACGTGGCCCATTTCTATGGCTGGCTCTCAAGTAACGCACCGGCAAGCGTCGATCGGCACATATTTCTCGCCTACGGTGCTGCGCGCGGCACACGGGCTGTTCTCGGCGATCTCGAAAGAGCGCTCGTTATTTGCCTGCCGAAGCAGCATGAAGCCTTAAAGGAAATGCGGGCTGCCGTTCTCGATCATCGCCGACGGGTGGATGGCAAGGAGATGGTTGTTGATATGGTTCAGGCGCCTTGGTGGGCACCCTTCAGCGCAAATTGCGATCTGGACCGCCTCTCCATTCTTGAATTCAAGCGGCTCGACGCGTGGCTTTCCTGGATGCACGAGAACAGCAAGTCTAATCCCTCGGCGGGCGACTTTCTCGAGTTCTGTAAAGACGCCGCTTCCGAGGTTCCCCTCACGACGCTGCAAGCGGCCGTCGCGAAGCTGGGCTTGCCGGAGATACCTGCAATAACCTTGGAGTTGCCGGCGGCGATCGCGAAGAAGCGCGCTATGACCAGGGGGAGAAGAACGCCACGTCCGCGCACCTCCTGGCCGCGCAGTCACTCGGTAGCGCCTGAAGAATTACCTCTCGACTGGCGCGACACGTTGGCGCTCCTTCGATCGCGCGGAGATATGTCCGACTTGAAGGAAATCTCGGTCGAAAGCATCAACTCCCAAGAGCATCGCTTGCGTGAACTTGTGAAGTCATGCAACTCGAGTGGCCTACCGGCGACCCTCACAGTAGCCGCGCTCGCAAATCATATCCGAGCCCTGCAAGCTCGCGGATGTAGTGCGACCACATGCGAAATTAGCGCAAGTTTCTTGGTGCGGTTCGCTGTCTACCACGGTGTTGACCAAAACGAGCTTAGCGCGATGAAGACGCTACACAGGCAGTTGAAACGCAAAGCTACAGGTGACGTGCCGCGAAAGTTCCAGACGCTGACCGTGGTTGGCTCGGTTGAGAACGTGCTCGGAAAAGCGGCCGACCTCATGCAGCTCGCGCATAAGCAAAGATCCCTGAGGCTCCGCATTTCGTATCTGAACGGAGCCTGCGCCCTTACCCTTTTTGCATTGGTGCCTCTTCGGGTGAACGACTCTAACCTGCAATGGGGAAAAAACGTGACGTATGACGGGGAATGCTACCGCTTGTATGTCCGAACAGGCAAAAGGGGTAATGTTTTCTCAGGTCCGGTAGCCAAGTTTGTAAGCCCGTTTCTGGACGCATTGCTCTTGCGAGGCTGCGATAGTGTCTATCTGGAGGAATTTCGCAATGCCGCCGAACTGGAGCAGCGGCATCTATTCGCCCCTGCTGACGGTGGGCATCTTTCTGATAAGTGCGTCGCGAACCTCTGGGCCCGTCATATTGGATGTAAACCGCACATTGCACGGACCTTGGTCCACACAGAGCTGGGACGGATGGGGGTCGAAGGCGTCGCGCAAGCTTTAGCTCTGTGCGCACAGAGAGACCCCACAACCGCAAAATTCTATCAGGATGAGGCCATGAATGACGCGCTCCTAATGAAAAGCAACGAACTGCTCTTGAAAGGCTTCAGCGTGGCTGAGGTAGAGGCGCTTTTTGCGAACAGACAGCAATGTGTTTCATGAAGTCTGCGAAAGAGGCAACTGGCACCATCGCCCTGGCAAACCGCAAGGTAGGAACAGCCTGATAGTAGCAGAAAATCTTAATAGTAGGATGCCCCCACACTCCCTCAATCAAAGTGACACATACAGCATGCTCGAACCTTGACTTCTGATAACCCAGAGCCGAACGTCACTTCAATTCAATTATAGATTGAGGGACAGCTTTGCCTCACCCGTCACCCGCAAACGTATTCGACCATGTGGACCCCGGCGATGACACGATCGCGAGATTCCACTACCAGTTCGCAACCGCCGCGATCCATGCGATCAATATTGCACGGGGGGTTGGAAGCGCAAAAGCAATTATCTGCGAGAACTTTGAAGACATTATACTTGAAAGGCACGACTCGAAATTTGACGCTATTCAAGTGAAGACGAGCGACCGCCACCGCCCCCCCTTCAAACTTTCCGATAACGCCGTTGAGAAGTCGCTAATCAGGTTCATTAAGCTGAATATGAAATTCCCGGGGCAGTTTTCCGGGTTCTACTTCGAAACGAACCATGAAATGTGGTCCGATAAAGAGAATAGCCAGAATGCTGAGTGGGTAATAAATGAAATAAGGCGCAATCCAAGAGTCAAGGGGCTTCGAAGAACGAACGGCAAACGCGCTGCGGTTGATAAGTTGCGTGTTCGTTCTAATGCACCAGTCGACGTAGTTGTGGAAACTCTATCGAAAACAAATTTCAGATCGAGAAAGGAGGATGTGACCAGCGTCCACAGTTTGCTGCACCAAGCAATGCTTACACATCCCCAATGCTGTGACTTGAAATATCATAGGATCATCGCCCTGTCTGATGCGCTGATCGCAGCCGTCTTCCGTGCATCAAGCAGGGCGCAAATCGCATTCTCAGATCGACTATATGAGGTTGACGGGTAATCCCCCCATTTTTATGGGGGCTCGATCGTAGAACTTACGCAGCCATTCTCAATTTCTGGGCGGGGGTCATCCCGCCGTTGCCCATGTTGGGGCGTTCGTTGTTGTAGGACCAGAGCCACTCGGTGGCAATCTTCTGGACCTCTTCAATGCTTTCGAAAATGTATAAGTCCAGCCACTCGTGGCGGACTGTCCGGTTGTAGCGCTCGTGACCTGCCCCCTGCTGGTCCCTCATTCATAACGAGAGTCTGCAGGTTGGATTTTGGTATTCCGGTTCCGTATCTGGCGCAAGCGCGCCGGGCGCGGAGCCCTCAAATTGCTCAAGCGCTCGGCGCGCTTGCAGCGGTGTCTGGTTGGCCAGCGAGGAATGCGGCCTGACCGTGTTGTAGTCGTAGCGCCAGAGGGCCAGCTTGCGTCGCGCGTCGTCCAGGCTGTCGAAGATCTCCTCGTTCAGCAGCTCGTCTCGCAGGCTGCCATTGAAGCTTTCGATGAACGCGTTCTGCTGGGGCTTGCCCGGGTCGATGTAGTGCCAGGGCACCTCGTTCTCATCGGCCCATTTCAGGATCGCCCGACTGGTGAACTCCGTGCCGTTATCGCTGACAATGCAGCCGGGCTTGCCGTAGACCCGGATAAGGGCGCTGAGCTCCCGGGCAACCCGTGCCCCGGAGAGGCTGGTGTCCGCCACGAGACACAGGCATTCGCGCGTGCAATCGTCGATCACGGCGAGGATCCGGAACTTCCGCGAGGCACCGAAGCTGTCGGATACAAAGTCCAACGACCAGCGTGCGTTGACGCCCGCGGCCGATGGCATCGGGGTTCTTGTGCCACGCGCTCGCTTGCGACCGCGCCGCCTTTTCACGGACAGCCCTTCCTCGCGGTAGATCCGGTAGAGCTTCTTGTGATTCATGACCATGCCCTTGCGCTCCAGCAGGACGCCGATCCGGCGGTAACCGAACCTGCGCCGCTTGCCAGCGATCTCCTGCATCTCCTTGCGGATATCTGTGCAGTCCGGCGGGCGTTCTCGCCGGACTGTCTTGGGATCGACACCAACCAGCCTGCACGCCCGGCGCTGCGAGATGTCATGATCCCGCATCACCTGGAGCGCAGCATCTCGCCGCTTGATCAATGTCGTCAGTTCTTTCCCAGCAGGTCTTTCAACACGACGTTGTCCAGCATGGTATCGGCCAGCAGGCGTTTGAGCTTGGCGTTCTCGTCCTCAAGGGCCTTCAGCCTCGCAGCCTCGGACACCTCCATGCCGCCATACTTGGCCTTCAGCTTGTAGAACGTCGCCGTGCTCAGGCCGTGCCTACGACACACCTCCGCAGTCGGCATTCCGGCCTCCTGCTCCTTGATCATCCCGATTATCTGCGCCTCGGTGAAACGGCTCTTTCGCATGTGTCTGCTCCTTCAGAGTTGGCGCAGACTCTACATCACGGTGAGGGATTTCGCGGGGGGCAGGTCACTCGACATAAGCGTTCTGCTGCGGCTTGCCGGGTTGGATATGGGCCAGGGCGATGCCCTTGTGCTCAGCCCATTCCA
>NZ_JBIFFY010000023.1:0-1514 GCF_043558125.1 Sulfitobacter sp. 1A12056
GAATTCTTATCCGCCTCGTGATCCGAACCACCGCGTCTCCGCTGCCGTCCGCCCCGTCTGGCGCCCCAGCGGTGCGTATCAGCGCCGCCGGTAGAGGGGGTTCTAAGGTTAGTGGGGTAAAGCCGCAAGCAGAAATTTGAGAAAAGATGAGATTTCGGGGAACTTTTCGGCAAGATGCTGAAATGGCGTGCTATTTCTATAGGGGCGGGCCCTGAGTTTCGCCGCGTTGGTAGCATACGGCTGCGCAGAACCCTCTTTGACCCGATGAATCATCTCCGAGTTCAGCGCCATAGAGGTGGAAACTGGGTGAATCGCCCCGTGTCAGCGCGACTCGCTGAACACTCGCGCGCTGACGGCCCAGACGTGGGCAAACCTACAAAGAATAGATTGCCGCCGACCGACATAGCCTTAAAGGCACGGCCCTGTCTCTCGCGGATGCAGGACTCCGCTAAGAACGATACGCCGCGCGGCCTCTCGCTAATCTAAGGAAATGTGGCAGGGGCTGAGGGACTCGAACCCACGACCCTCGGTTTTGGAGACCGATGCTCTACCAACTGAGCTAAACCCCTATGCCGGTGGCTTGGGTAGTCGCAAACGGGCCGCGGATCAAGAGCAGATCTGACCTTTCCGCCGATATTCTCTTCTTTGGGGAACATTGAGCGCTCAGCTTACGTTTTCCCGTCGAACCAAGCCCGAAATTGGAGGACGACCGATGACTATGAACAATCTTAAAGACGTCTACACCGACCAACTGCAAGACCTCTATTCTGCCTGCAAGCAATCGCTCGAAGCGACCAACGCTCTGGGCCGCGCAGCCGAGGACAAGGAGTTGAGCGAAGCGCTGATCGACGGCAGCAATGGAATCGCCAAGGGCATGGATGTGCTGAAGTCCATCTGCGCCAAACATGACCTCGACCCGGAAGGCGAGCACTGCCACGGGATGGAAGGCCTCGTGAAAGAGGCGCATAAACATGTGCTGGAAGAAGATTTTGGCGACAGCGATGCCCGCGATGCGATGATCATCACGCAGTATCAGCGGATGGTGCACTATGCTCTGGCGGGCTACGGCTGCGTTGTCGCCTTCGCCAATCGTCTGGGCGAGAATGAAGATGGTGCACAACTGCAGGAGCAGCTTGATCATACCTATGATGGTGACCGCCGCATGACAGAGATCGCGACCAAAGGTGGCGTGAACGCTGACGCCGCTTGATTGCAGTTGAATTGGAATGATGAAAGCCGGCTCTTACGGGGGCCGGCTTTTCTGTTTCAGGGGGATTGCCCACCCTGCCAAAGCAAAAGGCCGCAGCAAACGCTGCGGCCTTTCGATTCTTTCAGACGTCAGGCCCGAAGGCCCGATCCAAAGATCACTCAGTGATTTTGGAAACGACGCCCGCGCCAACAGTCCGGCCACCTTCACGGATCGCGAAGCGCAGGCCATTTTCCATGGCGATCGGTGCGATCAGCTCAACGCCGAAGGATACGTTGTCGCCGGGCATGACCATCTCGGTGCCTTC
>NZ_JBIFFY010000024.1:0-1497 GCF_043558125.1 Sulfitobacter sp. 1A12056
GGTCATGGTTCTCTCCGAGGTCGCGTATTGCGCCTCACAATGGTTTTCGGTGGTGGATCGTCTCCAATGTCGTTTGCGGATTACGTGGCAGGTGCCGCGTCCCAACCGTTTTTACGAGATCAATCAACCTCCGTCCCTTCGGGACTTCGCTTCCCGCCCGCCTGGCGAGAATTTAGTTCAGGCAGTGGCCTCCTGTGTCCATTGGTAGTCTGTCCCTGATTTCCAGAGCGTTATACCGCCACTACTTCAAAACCCGAAAGTTTTCGTGGGTTATGACGTGGAAGTTGTCTGAGACCTTGTCGCGGAACTTCGTCCATTCCTGCGGGATGGTTTCACGCATGAATGCAAGGATGGCGTCGGCGAACTGCTTTTGACTTGGGTAGTAGCGATTGTGGGTAACGTATTGATGCAAGACGGCCCAAAGCCGCTCAATGGGATTGAGATGAGGGCAGTAAGGCGGCAGCTGGATCAGATGGATACGGCAAGCTGCCCTGGCGAGGAAGGCTCTGACATCGGGCCCTTTGTGGTAGGCCGCGTTGTCCCAGATGACATGAATGATGCGCTTGTCAGGGTTGCGCGCTTCGATCTTGGTCAGAAGCTGTGCTGCACTGACCCCATCAACGGTTGTGGGCTCGACAAAGGGTGCATCGAAGGTTTCAAGGTTCACAGCCCCATGAATATTCACACGACCGCGCCCTGCCGTGCTGAGAACCGCTGGATTTGATCCTACCTTCACCCAGCCAAACGCAGGCTTGGTCTGGTATTCCGGATGCACCGCATCGGCGAAGTAGACGGCTTCATCCGCTGGTAACTCACGCATCAGGCGGTCGTAGAATGCGATGAAAGCGGCCTGTTTTTCCACGGATGCCACGCGCGGCAGGGGCTTGGGCTTGCGGTATTCAAAGCCCAGTCGGGCCAGAAGTTTAATGCAGCCAGAATGGGAATAGTTCAGACCGCACTCAGCTGCGACATGGGCCCTGATCTCGACCGTCGAGCGACAGAAGCGTGCTTCCAGCCAGGCGCATAAAGCAACCTCCTGTGCCTGTGTCATACGGGACTGACCGCCTTTCCAGCCGTCGAAAGCAAGCGCATCCCAACCATCTTGCAGAAAGGTTTTATGCCAGCCCCGGATGGTATCGTCGTCCAAGTAGAGAAACTTTGCGATCCGAGCACAGCTTTCCCCGTCGTCGAGCAGCAGGATCGCATTTGCCCGGCGGGCAATGCCGTGGTCCTCGCGCTGGCAACGCACGCAAGCCTCAAGCTCGAGGCGGTCTGCTGAGGAAAGAAAGCCGGGGCGGATCATAGGCATAGCTGAATCGTTCCAAACCCAGCCGTCAAGACACCAAATTCGGCTTCCGCAGGACTCAGAGTATAACATTAGATTATAAGTCGTGGGTGTGCCGACCTTTTTTGCCGTTCGGTCTATCGCTGATTTCACAGCTAAACAAAAAGCGGTGGTCAACTCATTTTTGCCCACAGCAGCTTTGTCCGTATTGT
>NZ_JBIFFY010000012.1:0-44102 GCF_043558125.1 Sulfitobacter sp. 1A12056
GATGACCCCCGCCCAGAAATTGAGAATGGCTGCGTAAGTTCTACGATCGAGCCCCCATAAAAATGGGGGGATTACCCTGACCCTGCCTGCCATCGCCACCATGGCCGTGGTGCGGCAGATGGGCTGACGCCCGGAGCGGGCACTGCCGAAAGAAGGCCGTCGCAAAAATGCGGCGGCCTTTTTGACTTGCGGCCCCGGCCAAAGGCCGCCACCATCCCGGCCAAGACGGAACCCATCGGGCATAGCTAAGGTTAACCTTATGAACATGCCCTAGGAGGAATGGCTCATGTGGACTTACGAACTCTTGATCCTGATCATTGCCGCGGTGGCGGCACTGGCATTCATGGCCAAGCAACGCCCCCAGCCTCGAAAGGTCCGCGCAATCGCCCCCCGCCCCCGCGCGAACAGATTGCATAACCGCCGGTATTGAGGCGTCAGCGCGGCTAGAAACGCCCCGCTACGGGCACCCCCGCGATTCCGCACTCGGCTCTCGGCCCCCGTCCTTGTCTCCCCGTCGGTTTCCGCCATGATGCTGGCAAAACCGGAGGGAGCCGACCTTGGACACCATTGAATATTTCTATTCCGCCCATTCCGCCTACGCCTATCTGGGGCATCGCAAGCTCTTGGAGATTTGCACGGCCCGCGGTGCGCGGCTGATGCATCGCCCCTTTGACCTCAACCCCGTGATCGCCTCAGGCCGTGTCAGCCATTTCCGCGGTTTCACGCCCCATTACATCGACTATTTCTTTGGACGAGAGATTGAGCGTTGGGCGCAGTATCGCGGGCTGGAGATTCTCAACCACCGCCCGACCCACCACGACAACCCGCTGAACCTTGCAAACGGCTACCTGATCGCCGCCGCTCAGGCAGGGCGGGATGTCGACGCGCTTTCTTTCGCGATTCTTCAGGCCCATTGGCGCGATGATATCGACCTCGCGAATCCCGAGCATCTGCGCCGCGCGACTGAAACGGTCGATCCCGATTGCGACGGGCTGATCGCACGGGCGATGGAAGAGGATGTGCAGGCAATCCACGCGCAAAACACCGAAGAGGCCATTGCCCGCGGCATCTTTGGCTCGCCCAGCTATTTTCTGAATGGTGACATGTATTACGGCCAAGACCATCTGGAACTGCTGGACCACGCCTTTGACCAGCCCTACCGCGACACGGGCTTCTACAACCCGCCGCGAGACGGATAAGACGCCCCGAAAGGGCCGTGTTCTTCAATTTTGGGTAGTGGCGGACCGAGGAGGATTCGAACCCCCGACCCCCTGATTCGTAGTCAGGTACTCTATCCAGCTGAGCTATCGGTCCACTGAGCGGGGGTTTAGTCTTAGCCCCGGGGAGTTGCAAGCCCTCGTTTCAAGGAAATGCAATTTTCTTCAAAAATCTACAGGGCGCCGTCCCCCTTGGGGAGTGTTATGTCAAAAGCCGTACCTTCCGGCCCGCTGCTGCGCAGCGCGAGGCTGCCACCGTGGCCACGCACCAGTTCGGAGGCGATTACCAGCCCCAAACCGGAGCCACCCTTGCGCGCCCCGCCCTGGAAGGCGGTGAAGAGATGCTCCCGCGCCTTGGGCGGCAGGCCGGGGCCGGTATCGCTGACGGTGATGCACCATGCTTCGCCCATATCCTCGGCCCGCAGATAGACTTCGCCCGGTTTGCCGGTGGCGGTGATCGCCTGCCGGGCGTTACGCATGAGATTTGCCAGCACGCGGTACATTTGTTCAGGATCCGCACGCACGGTGAGATTCGCGGGAATATCAGCGGCAAAGCGCACGATGCTTTCGGGATCGGCAAGGCGTTCGCCGTCTATGACCTCTTCCACCAGTTCTTCGAGCGGCATGAGCGTCAGCGTCGGCCCCGGCTCTTCGGCCTTGCCGAAGGCCAGCGTCGATTCGCATAGGTGCACCGCCCGGGTGATCGACCCCACAAGCTTGGGCGCCATGCGCTTCACGGTCGGGTCTTCGGACATTTCGATCCGGTCGGTGAACAGCTGGGCAGAGGTGAGGATGTTGCGCAGATCATGGCTGATCTTGCTGACGGCGCTGCCCAATTGGGCCAAACGCTCTTTCTGTTTGAGCGCCTGCGTGAGGTCGGTTTGCAGCTTCTGAAGCGCCTCTTCGGCCTCGCGCAATTCGGTCACGCTGGCGGAGGGTTCAATGATCCGCCGCGCATCTTCGGGTGCGGCGGCATAGCGCTGCATATGCCCCGCCACCCGTTTGATCGGTTTCAGCAGCAAGGCCCGCATGGCAAAGAACAAAAGCACCGCCGTGATGACCGAGATCACCGCCGAAAGGATGAGGATGCGAATCCCGTAGTCGAGCATGGCGACACGCATGGGCGCTGTCTCCATCGTGACCTCAATCAGCAGCCCCGCTTCGCGCACCGGCGCGCCGATCACGCGGACCACCTCATTCCCCGGGCGGAACAGCCGCAGCATCGCATCGCGGATCAAGATCGTCGCCGAGGCATCGCGCAAATCATAGGTCTGCGACACCATGCGCGGCATGGGCGACGCCAGCACCAATTGCCGCGCCTCATCCCGGCGCAGCACCACGTTGAACACCTCGGCGTTGCGCAGCAGCTCCTCTTCCAACTCCGGGTCGAGCATATCGTCGGCCAAAAGCGCCAGCGAGGCGATCTGCGCCCGCTCCAACCGGGTCAGCATATATTCCTCGCGGAACCGCGCGATGGAGGGGACAAAGATCAGCACTTCGGCCAGCATCACAAAGATGGTGGTGAGGATCAGCAGGCGGCCAGAAAGCGAGTGGATCATGGGCGATCTCAGGGCAAGAGGCGCTGCACGGCGCGCACCACCGTTTTGACCAGAGCGCTTTCGAACAGGCGCGGGCTGAAATAGGCCCCCGCCGCGCGTTTGTTAATCTCCGAGATCGTGGGGTAAGGGGCAACCATAGCAGCAATCTGGCTCATCTTCATCTTATTGACCAGCGCAAGCGACCACAGGGTGATCAATTCGCCCGCCTGATGGCCGACGATGCTGGCGCCAACCGGGCGGCCCTTGACCACCATGACTTTGATGAACCCTTTGGTCTGACGCTCGGCAATCGCGCGGTCGTTGTGGTTATAGTGGAACCGCACGACCTCCAGCTTGTCGCCATGCTCTTCGCGCGCCTGCGCTTCGGTCAGCCCCACCTGCGCCAGCTCCGGCGCGGCATAGGTGACCCATGGGATATGGTGCAGCTTCGTCTTGCTCGGCAGACCAAAGAGGATCGAGCGGATCACCACCCCGGCATGATAGCCCGCCACATGGGTAAATTGCAGCCCGCCTGCCACATCGCCGATGGCATAGACCCGGCGGTTGCTGCTGCGCAGGCTGTCGTCGACCTTGATGCCTGCCTTGGTGGTCTCCACTCCTGCCTTATCCAGATCGAGCCGGTCGATGTTGCTCTTGCGCCCCACGGCCATCAGCAAATGCGAGCCCTTGATCACGCGGCCATCCTTGGTCTCGACCGTGATCGCCCCCGCCGCACCGCTGACCTTGGCCGCATCGCTGCCTTCCTCGAAAACCACCCCCTCGTCCCGCATGGTCTGCAACACCACCTCGGACAATTCGGGGTCATCCTTGCCAAGCGCGCGACTGCCTTCGATCACGGTGACCTTGCAGCCCATCCGCACATGGGCCTGCGCCATCTCGATGCCGATAGGGCCGCCCCCGATGATAATCAGATGCTCGGGCTTCTCGCGCAGATCAAAGAGGGTCTCGTTCGTCTCATAGGGCACATCCTCCAGCCCCGGAATCGGCGGCACCAGCGGAGAGGAGCCGGTGGCCACGACGATGCGCCGCGCGGTTATGATAGTATCGCCCGCCTGCACCTCTTTATCGGAAATGAAACGCCCGTACTCGCGGATCACCCGCACGCCCAAGCCCTCGAACCGCTCAACCGAATCGACCGGCGCGATTTGCGAGATGACATCGGCCACGTGATCCTTGGCGGCAGCGTAATCCACCACCCCGGCGGCAGCCTCCACCCCGTATTGCGCGCTGTGTTGCTGGGTATAGGCGGCCTTGCCGGTCTTGATCAGCGCCTTCGAGGGCACGCAGCCATAGTTCAGGCAATCGCCGCCCATCTTGTGCCCTTCCAGCAGGGTCACATCCGCGCCCATCTTCACGGCCCCCGCTGCCACCGACAACCCGCCAGAGCCTGCGCCGATGATCAGAACGTCGGTCTTGATACGGTTGGTCATTTCAGCAGATCCTTCTTACCGGTAAATGTCTTGATCGCCACGGGCAGCAGCGACAGCACGCAAAGACCCAGAATGGGCAATAAAATATGAGGCTCGAAAATAATCCCAAGGTCGGGCGACTCACCCCGGGCGAAAACCGCACCTAGCCCTGCGCCCACCGAGGTAAAGACCAAGGCCCCCGGCATGATCCCGAAAAACGTCGAGATCACGAAGCGAAACAGCGGCACACCGAGAAAGGCCGGCAGCAGATTCGCGACAAAGAAGGGCACCACCGGCACCAGCCGGATAAAGAAGAGCATCGACCACTGGTTGTCGTCGATCCCCGCCTTGATCTTGCGCACCATGCCCTCAGAGGCGTCCATCCGCTCTTTCAACCGTGCGCCAAGGCCCCATTGCGCGGCCAGAAAGATCACCACCGCGCCCAAGGTCGCAGCACTGACGTTATAAAGCACGCCCGGAAACAGCCCGAAGAGGAAACCGCCCGTCAAAGTGGCCGCCGTGGCCCCCGGCAGGGAGAAAGCCACGATCACCACATAGGCGGCGACAAAGACAAGCGCGGTCAGCAGGTAGTTGCTGTCGCGAAAGGCGATCAGCGCCTCGCGATTGTCGCGCAGCGCGTCGAAACTCAGGTAATCGCGCAGGGTAAAGGCCCCGATGGCTGCGACGACGGCGATCAGCGCAAGGGGCAGATAGCGCATCAGCGCGGGTTTACTTTGGTCATTGCGGCTCATTTTCACACTTCCTTGGGCCTGCATCAGACCAATTTCGCTTTCCTCAATGATGGCGTGAAGCGGGGCGCGGGAACAGGCTCCTCACGCGCGCTTGATGGGACTTGTGCGGGAAAGGGCGATTTTGCAAAGTTACGGGGTGAACTGAAACAATTCCGGCCCCGCAAACCGGCATTTTGTTGCAAAGCGCGGTTTTTCCCTATCAGGGGGTTTGACTTGCGCGTCACGCCGCATTAGAGGACGGGCTTGAATTGACGCTGGCCGCGGTGGAACCTTCAAGTGATTCCGTGCCCAGCCAGCTTTAGATGGAGACGGAGCGATGAAACGCACCTTTCAACCCTCGAACCTCGTGCGCAAGCGGCGCCATGGTTTCCGCGCGCGCATGGCCACCAAAGCCGGCCGTAAGATCATCAACGCACGCCGCGCACAGGGCCGGAAATCGCTGAGCGCATAAGCGCCCTCGATCTTCGGAACCAGAATATGACACCGCCGGAGGCGCCCTTGAATGGCACTTGCGCCACGAAGGGGAACCCTGCCCCGGCGGTTTCCCTGCGTCTGGAGACCCTGACCAAACGGGCTGATTTCCAACGTGCCAGCCGCGCCAAACGCGTGGCCACCCCCGGCTTCATTCTACAAATGCGACCCCGCCGGGAGGATGAGCCCAGCGCGGCGCCCATTCGCGTGGGATTCACCTGTTCCAGGAAGGTCGGCAATGCCGTGGCCCGCAACCGCGCCAAGCGCCGCCTGCGCGAGATCGCGCGGCTCACCCTGCCGCAGGCCGGGCGCGCGGGCATGGACTATGTCTTTGTCGGGCGGCGCGAGGCGACAGCCACCCTGCCCTTTGATCAGTTGCTCGCCGATCTGGCCCGCGCGCTGGATATCCTGCATGGGGTCCGAAAATGACTCCCCTGGCCGCGCTTCTTGCCCTGCCGGTGCGCGGCTATCGGCTGATCTTCAGCCCATGGGTCGGGCATAACTGCCGCTATCAGCCCACCTGCAGCGCCTATGCGCTGGAAGCCTTGCAAAAACACGGCGGGCTACGGGGCGGATGGCTGGCCGCCCGCCGGATCGCGCGCTGCCACCCTTGGGGGCAAAGCGGGATCGATAACGTTCCCGATTAGCACCGAGCTTGCGGCAAAGGGGCAAAATGCCCTAGGTGAAGCCAAGCTGATAGTGAGAGACCGACGATGCTGGACGAAACCGACGAGATTCACCCCCTCTTTGCCGGTGCACCGCAAAGCACCGAGTTCAAGAAACTGCGCAAACGCATCGTACGCATGACCCGCGAGGCGATTGATCAATACGGCATGGTTGAGCCGACCGCCCAAGGCGCACCCAAGCCGAAATGGCTGGTCTGCCTGTCAGGCGGCAAAGACAGCTATACCCTGCTGGCGGTTCTGCACGAGCTGCAATGGCGCGGCCTGCTGCCGGTGGAGCTTTTGGCCTGCAACCTCGATCAGGGGCAGCCAAATTTCCCGGCGACCGTGCTGCCGGAATTTCTTGAAAAGATGGGCGTCCCGCATCGCATCGAATATCAAGACACCTATTCAATCGTGATGGACAAGGTCCCCGCCGGGCGCACCTTCTGCGCGCTCTGCTCCCGCCTGCGCCGGGGCAATCTCTACCGGATCGCGCGGGAGGAGGGCTGCTCTGCCGTGGTGCTGGGGCATCACCGCGACGACATCCTCGAAACCTTTTTTATGAACCTTTTCCATGGCGGTCGACTGGCAACCATGCCGCCCAAATTGGTTAACGAAGAAGGCGATCTTTTTGTCTACCGCCCCCTCGCCCATGTCGCGGAAAGCGATTGCGAGCGTTTTGCCACGGCGATGAACTACCCGATCATTCCCTGCGATCTCTGCGGCTCGCAGGACGGGCTTCAGCGGCAGCAGGTGAAGGCGATTCTCGACGGGTGGGAGGCCAATAGCCCGGGTCGTCGGCAAGTCATGTTCCGCGCGCTGATGAACGCCCGCCCCTCCCACCTGCTGGATCCCAAGCTTTTTGACTTCGCCGGGCTCATGCGGAACGTTGAGGGTACGGAGCAAGAACAATTTTAGATAACAATCCGCAAAAAAGCGGGTTCTGTTAACCCACAGCACACCCTAAAGGCGATATCCCTCCCCCGTCAGCGCAGGCATTGCGCGTATTGGGAAGGGATATCGCGATGGCAATTCACCGGCTTTCCGGGCTCACGCAACTGCGCCAGTCGTTCGCCGCTTTGCTCAGCGGTCAGGCTGCTTTGGCCTTCTTCCCCGCGCTGACGCTGCTGGCCTTTTGGATCGGCGGCGAAATGGCCCTGATCGCCGCCTCCGCTGCGCTGCCGCTTCTTTTTCTTGCGAGGCAGCGCTTTGGCGGGAATTCTCAGCCCCCCCAAGACGCGCGCGGCGGCATCCTACAGCGCAGCGCTTTTGAGGAGTTGGCCGAACAAGTTTTTCAAACCGCCCAATCTCGGGGGCGTTTGTCGGCCACATGTTTCATTGCGCTCGAAGGGCTTGACCAAATCTTCGAACGCCACGGTCAGACCGCCGCCGACACGGTCCTGCGGCAAAGCGGCGAACGATTGCAAGGAGCCCTGCGCGACGATGATCTCATCGGCAAGATGGGAGAGGCGCGGTTCGCCGTCTGCACGGCCCCTGTACGGCAGCTTGACCTTGAACTCTGCATTCAACTGGCCGGGCGGCTACAATCCGCTTTGGAAGAACCGTTTTTCGTCGATGGGGTTACGATCTACCTCACGGCCTCCGTCGGCTTTTGCCTTAACACCCGCACCCCGGGCGGGGATGCCGCCGCATGGCTTGCCGCCGCTGCCACCGCCCTGCGCAGTGCGCAGCGGCGCGGCCCCTCCTCCATTCGCGCCTTTTCCGACCAGATGCGCCGGGAAACCGAAAGCCGCGCCGAACTGCGCGAAGAGGTCGCGCAGGCCTTAGACAGTGGCCAAATACAACCCTGGTTCCAGCCGCAAATCTCAACCGACACAGGCCAGATCACCGGCTTTGAAGCCTTGGCGCGCTGGAACCATCCGGTACAGGGCATGATCCCACCATCGGATTTCCTGCCCGCCGTCGAAGAGGCCGGTCTGTTGGAGCGTTTGGCCGAAGTCATGATGTACCACTCTTTCGCGGCCCTCAAAGCCTGGGATGGGTCCGGCACCGTGGTGCCGCAGATCGGGGTGAATTTCGCCGGAGGTGAACTTGCCAACCCCCGGCTCATCGACAAAATCACTTGGGAGCTGGACCGGTTCGACCTGTCCCCCGACCGGCTCGCGATCGAAGTGCTGGAAACCGTCGTCGCCTCAACTGCCGACGATGTGATCACCCGCAATATCAACGCCCTGCGCAAGCTCGGATGCCGCATCGATCTTGACGACTTCGGCACGGGCCATGCCTCCATCGCATCCATCCGCCGCTTTTTCGTCAGCCGGATCAAGATTGACCGCTCTTTCGTCATGAAAGCCGACCGCGACCCCGACCAACAGCGCATGATCAGCGCCATTCTCACCATGGCCGAACGACTGGGCATTGAGACCCTCGCCGAAGGGGTGGAAACGGTGGGGGAGCATGTCTTGCTCGCCCAACTCGGCTGCGACCATGTGCAGGGATTCGGCATCGCCCGCCCCATGCCCTTTGAACAAACACTCGATTGGATCGCCCGCCACAACGCGAAACTGCAAGACGTGCCGCGCATCATGAATGGGCGTGCCACCTAGCGGGCTCTGTGCTTAGCCCGGGCCCGGGGGTATTAAGCGACGGAGGTCGCGACTGGCGAAGAGGTCTGAGGCAGAGGAGAACACCCCGCACCCCGAAGTACGGTCGCGCCCTCCGCCCCCTGCCTCGCTCAATGCCGGGGCCACCGCTCCCCCGCAACCGCCCCCGGCGAAACTTCGCAAAACCCATGCCAGATGGACCAAAACCACCCTGCATCCCCCTTCATCCCGCCCGATTCCACTTGACCTTTGGCCCCGCACTCTGTTGAACCCCCGTGATATTCAAAGACATCAGGTGGCGGTCCCCATGGACGAACAGAACAAGAATCTCATCCTTGCCACGGCGCTCAGCTTTGCCGTCATCCTCGTGTGGTTCCTTCTGTTCCCGCCCCCTGAAGCCGACCCGGCATTGGAACCCGGCAGTGAGATCAGCGAGACTGTCGAAGGCACTTCGGCTCCCGCCTCCACCGCCGATACCGCGGCCGCGCCCGGCACGGAAGATGGCGAAGGCGCCGCCCCCGAAGGCCGCCGCGCGGCACTGGCGGCAGCGCCCCGCGTGGCAATCGCGACCGACAAGGTAAGCGGCTCCATCTCGCTTATGGGCGGTCGGATCGACGATCTGAAATTGAACGATTACCAAACCACGCTCGACGCGGATGCCGAAATCGTGACCCTGCTCTCCCCCGAAGGGTCGAGCGATGCTTACTATGCGCTGCACGGTTGGGCCGCCGGTTCGGGCCTCGCCCCCGATGCCGTGCCGGGTGTCGACACGCTTTGGACCCTGAGCGCGGGCGAAACGCTAGACGTCGACAGCCCCGTGACCCTCACTTGGGACAATGGCGCCGGGCAGGTCTTTACCCGCACCATCTCGGTCGATGACCAATATATGTTCGACATCACCCAGAGCGTGACCAACAACGGCGAAGGCGCGGTGAACCTCGCCCCCTTCGGCATGATCGCGCAGCACGGGCTGCCCGAAGACCTGAAAAGCTTCTTCATCCTGCATGAAGGCGCCGTGGCCATGGCCAATGGTGAACTTGCCGAAGTCGATTGGGACGATATCGCCGAAGCCGATGTGAACAGCACCTGGGGCCGCCCCGCCGTGGTCACCGAAGGCGTCACCGAGGGCTGGGTCGGCTTTACCGATCACTATTGGCAGGCGGTGCTGATCCCCGACGCGGGCGAAACCTTTGAACAGGCGCTCACCTATGACCCGCGCGCGGACACCTACCGCGCCTTCACCCGCCAGCCCACCCGCTCGGTCGCGGCAGGCGAAAGCGTGAGCACCTCCAGCAAGTTTTTCGCCGGTGCCAAGGAATGGGAAACCCTTCAGGATTACCAATCTTCCGGCGTCGCCAAATTCATCGACAGCATCGACTGGGGCTGGTTCTTCTTCCTGACCAAGCCGATCTTCTGGCTGCTGCATGAGCTGAACAAACTTATCGGCAACATGGGTGTCGCCATCATCGGCCTGACCCTGCTGATCAAGGCGGTCCTTTTCCCGCTGGCGTACAAATCCTACGTCTCCATGGCGCGGATGAAAGAACTTCAGCCCGAGATGGAAAAGCTGAAGAAAGAAGCGGGCGACGACCGGCAGAAGATGCAGCAGGGCATGATGGAGCTCTATAAGAAGAACAAGGTGAACCCAGCGGCGGGCTGCCTGCCAATCCTGCTGCAAATCCCGATCTTCTTCTCGCTCTACAAGGTGATTTTCGTCACGATCGAGCTGCGCCATGCCCCCTTCTTTGGCCCGTTCCAAGACCTCAGCGCGCCCGATCCCACCTCGATCATGAACCTCTGGGGTCTCTTGCCCTATGCCGCGCCCGAGCCGGGTTCGATGCTGGCGCTGATCTTCATCGGCATCCTGCCGCTGCTCTTGGGTATCTCCATGTTCTTGCAGCAAAAGCTGAACCCGGCGCCCACCGACCCGACACAGCAGATGATCTTTGCATGGATGCCTTGGGTCTTCATGTTCATGCTGGGCGGTTTCGCGAGCGGCTTGGTGGTGTACTGGATCGCCAACAACACGATCACCTTCACCCAGCAATATCTGATCATGCGCAGCCAGGGGTACAAACCTGACCTCTGGGGCAATATCAAAGGCGGCTTCAAACGCACGCCCAAGAGCGCTGCCGCCAATGCGGATGCCAAGCCCAAATCGGGCAAGTCGAAAAAGTGATGCAGGTCACCGCGCTCAACCGGCATCCGCTCAAGGCCCATGGCCGCGAGACGGTTGAGCGTGTGACCCTGCGCGCGGGGCAATCCATGCCCTATGACCGGCTCTGGGCCGTGGCCCATGATGCCTCCAAAGCCGCGCCGGGAGACTGGGCGCGGTGTTTGAATTTCACCCGGGGGGCCTCTTCGCCGCAGTTGCAGGCGATCACGGCCAAGCTGGATGAGACGACTGAGATGCTCAGCCTGCGCCACCCAACGCGCGGCGAAATCACCTTCCACCCGGATCGCGAACAGGCGGCTTTCCTCGACTGGGTGCGCCCGCTCGTGACCGAAGGCCGCGCCGCTCCAGTGGATATCCTGCGTCTCGATGGCCGTGGCTATACCGACAGCGCGGAGCCAACGCTGTCGCTTAACAGCCTCACCTCCCATCGCGCCGTCGAAGACTTGGCAGCAGCCCCGCTGCAAACCGCCCGCTGGCGCGGCAACATCTGGTTTGACGGCGCCGCCCCTTGGGCCGAGTTCGACTGGCTGGGGCGTGACTTGAAAATCGGCGAAGCACGGCTGCATGTCTCCAAACGCATCACCCGCTGCCTTGCCACCACCGTAAACACCGACACCGGCGCGCGCGACGTGGACACGCTCGCCGCACTCGACCAATTGGGTCACCGGGATTTCGGTGTTACCCTGACCGTCACCAAGGGCGGAGAGATCGCCGTGGGCGACGAACTGGAGCTGATCTGATGCAAGTGAACTACACCATCGCCGAAGAGCCCGACGCCCCGAGCGCCGAGAAGGGCCGGATGCTTTTCGCCGGGGAGACGACATTCGTCAAAGGCGTGGTGGCGATGGATGGGTTGCCGCCCCCCGACCGGATGGAGGTCTGCTTTGCCGGGCGCTCCAACGTCGGGAAATCGACGCTGATCAACGCGCTGACAGGGATGAAAGCGCTGGCACGGGCGTCGAACACGCCGGGCCGGACGCAAGAGATTAACTTTTTTACCGCCGGGGAAGAGCACTACCTCGTCGACCTGCCGGGCTATGGCTATGCCAATGCGCCGCTACCGGTGGTCGAGAAATGGCAGCGCCTGCTGAAACAATACCTCTCGGGCCGCCAGACCCTGCGCCGCGCTTTCGTGCTGATCGACGCGCGCCATGGTGTGAAGAAGGTCGACAATGAGATCATGTCTCTGCTCGACAGTTCCGCCGTGACCTTTCAGGTCGTGCTGACCAAAGCCGACAAGGTCAAAGAGGCCGAGCGTGAGAAGATCCTGACGCAGGTGAAGGACGCGCTGAGCAAACACCCCGCCGCCTACCCGGAGATTGTCGTGACATCTTCGGAAAAGGGCTGGGGCATCCCTACGCTGCGTGCCATCATCGCCACGCTGGTATAGCACCTCCCGCCGCTATCGGCTTCCCATGGGTCAACAGATGAGAACGCAAGACATGAACCGCGACTGGATCGCCACCGCCCAAACCCTCAGCCAGGCTCTGCCCTTTTTGCAACGCTACGCCGATGCCACAGTGGTCATCAAACTGGGCGGCCATGCGATGGGCAGCGACGAAGCGATGGATGAATTTGCCCGCGATGTCGCGCTGATGCGGCAGGTGGGGGTGAACCCGGTGATCGTCCATGGCGGCGGCCCAATGATCAACGACATGCTGGCGCGGTTGAACATCAAGTCTGAATTCGTGAACGGCAAACGGGTGACCGATGCCGCGACCATGGAAGTGGTTGAGATGGTGCTCTCGGGCCTCGTCAACGCGCGGATCGTGCAGGCGATCTCGGAGCAGGGCGGCCGCGCGGTCGGTGTCTCGGGCAAAGACAGCGGCTTGATCGTTTGCGACCCCGAAGACCCCGCTCTGGGCCTCGTGGGCAATCCGACACAGGTCAACCCGCGCATCCTGCGGGACTTTGCCGACAAGGGCATCATTCCTGTCATCGCGCCGCTCGGCATGGGCCGCGGGGGGGAGACCTATAACATCAACGGCGACACCGCCGCTGGCGCCATCGCGGGCGCGCTGGAGGCCGACCGCTTGCTGCTGCTGACGGATGTGGCGGGCGTCAAGGACGGCAAGGGCGAGGTTGTGACTGACCTGACGGCGAGCCAGATCAACGAGATGATCGCCGATGGCACCATTGCGGGCGGGATGATTCCCAAGGTGCAAACCGCGCTGGACGCGCTCGAAGGCGGTGTGCGGGCGGCGGTCATCCTCGACGGGCGCGCGCCCAATGCCTGCCTGTTGGAGCTCTTCACCGAACACGGCGCGGGCAGCATCATTCGCAAGGGCTAGGCCCAAAGCGCTTGCCCCCTGCCCCTGCTTCGCGCCTATGATGGGTCGAGCAGTGAAAGGAACGACATGCGCCGCCTGATCCTGATGCGACACGCGAAATCGGACTGGTCCCATGGGACCGGCGACCACGACCGCCCCCTGAACGCCCGCGGGCGCGGGGCGGCCCAAGCCCTTGGCAATTGGCTGCGCGCAGAGGCGCTGCTGCCTGATGCGGTGCTCTGCTCAACGGCGGCCCGCACCCGCGAAACCTGCGCCCGCTTGGCGCTGCCTGAGGGTTGTCAGGTGGAGTACCTGCGCGAACTCTACCTCGCCGAGCCTGATCAGATCATCACCAGCCTGCGCCAGCGCGGCACGGGCAACACCCTGCTGCTGGTGGCGCATAACCCCGGCATCGCCGCTGCCGCCGTAGGGCTGTTGCAGCAGCCGCCCACGCAGGAAGCCTTTGATCGCTATCCCTCGGGCGCGACGACGGTGATGGATTTCGCGGTTGAAAGCTGGGCCGATGTCGCCCCCAGCAGCGGCCTGCTGCACGCCTTCACCGTCCCGAAACAACTGGTTTGAAACGCAAGCGCCCCGACCGAATGGCCGGGGCGCAGGTTTGACCTTGGTCCGATTTGCCCGGTTCAGTGCCCGAGAATCTGGCTCAGGAACAGCTGCGTGCGCGGGCTTTGCGGGTTGTTGAAGAAAGCCTCAGGCTCGTTCTGTTCAACGATCTGGCCTTCGTCCATGAAGATCACGCGGTTCGCCACCTGACGGGCAAAGCCCATCTCATGGGTCACGCAGAGCATGGTCATGCCCTCTTCGGCAAGCTCGATCATCGTGTCGAGCACCTCTTTGATCATCTCGGGGTCGAGCGCCGATGTCGGCTCATCGAACAGCATGACCCGCGGGCGCATGCAGAGCGAACGGGCAATTGCCACACGCTGCTGCTGGCCGCCCGAAAGCTGGCCGGGATACTTATTGGCCTGATCGGGGATTTTCACCTTTTCAAGGAAATGCATCGCCGTTTCTTCGGCTTCCTTCTTGGGCGTCTTGCGGACCCAGATCGGCGCCAGCGTGCAGTTCTCAAGGATCGTCAGATGCGGGAAGAGGTTGAAGTGCTGGAAGCACATGCCGACCTCTGAGCGGATCTTGTCGATGTTCTTGAGGTCCGAGCTTAGCAGCGTGCCATCGACCTCAATGGTGCCCTTCTGATGCTCTTCCAGCGCATTGATGCAACGGATCAGCGTCGACTTGCCCGAACCCGAAGGCCCGCAGATCACGATCCGCTCGCCCCGATGCACGGTCAGGTTGATGTCGCGCAGCACGTGGAAAGCCCCGTACCACTTGTTCATGTTGTCGATGCGGATCGCGACTTCGTCGGATACTTTCATTTGTGCGGTCTCAGCCATGCGAGAACCCTCCCTTAACGATGGTCAGTCGCAAGACGGCGTTCCAGCCACTGCGAGTATTGAGAAATGCCGTAGCAGACGATGAAGAACAGCACGGAAGCAAAGAGGAAAAGCTCCCAGTAGACGCCGTTCCAGTCGGTCGAGGCGAGGATCGGGCCGCGGATCATGCCGATGATGTCAAACAGCGAGATCACCGAGACCAGCGTGGTGTCCTTAAACAGGCCCACCGCGATATTGACGATGCCCGGGATCGAGATCTTCAGCGCCTGCGGCAGGATGATCAGCCGCATGGCCTGCGGGTAGTCGAGGCCCAAGCTGTCAGCGGCTTCATACTGGCCCTTCGGCAGCGCGGCGAGGCCACCCCGGATCACCTCGGCGATATAGGCCGAGGAGAACATGGTGATCATGATCACCACGCGGATGAAGAGGTCCACCCCCGAACCCGGCGGGAAGAAATATGCCAGCATCACGTTCGCCACGAATAGCAGCGTGATCAGCGGCACGCCGCGGACGAATTCGATGAAGACCACGCAGATGCCCTTGACGATCGGCAGGTGGGACTGACGGCCAAGCGCCAGCGCAATGCCGATGGGCAGCGACAGCGACACGCAGGTGATGCCCAGCATCATGTTAAGCATGAAACCACCAAGGTCACGGCTGGGGATCGCTTGCAGCAGCGGCGAGGCAGGGCGCAGCGCCTCGCCAATGAAGCCACCGAGATACCAGAGGATCACCGCAGCGACGACGCCGCCCGCCAGCGCCATGGCAAAGCTTTTCTGCACCAGACGGCTATAGACGACATAGCCCGCCACAACGCCCAAGAGCGCGAAGATCGGCCCCCAGATCGGCCCGCCCCAGATCAGCCAGAAGGCAAGGAACGGGTAGACGCCGGTGAAAAGCAGCAACTTGCGCGGCAGGTCGATGAAGAGCACGGGTGCGGCGGCAAGGAACAGCAGCACCAGCGCGAGGGTGGGACGCCAGTATTGATCGCTGGGATATTTGAAGCCGAAGAGCAGTTGATGCCAACGCTCGCTCAGCACCGAGAAACAGGCCCCGGTCGCGCCGTCCAGAATCTCACGACATTCCGACAGGCTGCTTGCCGACCAGACGCCGTTCAACAGCCAGGGCAGAGAGCCGGAGACCAGAAGATAGAGGAAATAGAGCGCTACAATCGTCAGGATCGCATTCGCCCATGTCGGGAAAAGGTTGTCCTTCACCCATTTCAGCGGGCCGCCGACCTTATCCGGCGGGGCCGCAGGCGGCAGCGAGGTTTCACGCACGAAGGCGATGGATTCAGCATGTGTGTCTGACATGGCTTAACGCTCCTTCAGCTTCGTTGCGTTGTTGTAGACGTTCATCACCATGGAGATGCCCAGCGAGATGACGAGGTAGAAGAGCATCAGAAGAACCACGCATTCGATCGCCCGCCCGGTCTGGTTCAGGGTGATCCCGCCCAGCGTCGCGGTGATGTCGGCATAGCCCACGAGGATCGCCAGCGAGGAGTTCTTGGTGATGTTGAGGTAGTTCGAGATGAGCGGCGGGATGATGACGCGCAGCGCCTGCGGCAGCACCACAAGGTTCATGATCCGGCCCGACCGGAGGCCCAAGGCTGCGGCGGCTTCGGACTGGCCCTTGCTGACCGCTTGAATGCCGGCGCGGACGTTCTCGGCAATGAAGGCACCGGTGTAGATCGACAAGGCGAACCACAGCGCGATCAGCGGCGCGCCGATCTGGATGCCGCCGCGGAAGTTGAAGCCCTTCAGCGCGGGGTAGTCGAGCCCGATCGGCATGCCCATGATGAAGAACATGATGATCGTCGGCAGCAACAGGATCGCGACCGAAGGCCAAAGCATCGGCAGCAGGCGACCGGTGTCATAAAGCAGCTTGGTCGCATAGCGGCGGTAGGCAAAGACGCCGATCACCGAGGCGACAAAGGTCGCCACCACGATCATCGACCCCGGCCCCCAGACCGGCCCGGGAATATAGACGCCCCGGTTGGTAAAGGCGAAAGAGCCCAGCATCATGGTCGAGGCCGGATCGTCACCGCGGAAGGCCGAAGGCGCGGGCATGGCGGCGGTCATGATGGTGTAGATGATCAGGATCCAGATCAGCACCGGGATGTTGCGGAAAATCTCGACGTAGCCCGCCATGAGCTTGCGGACCAGCCAGTTGTTCGACAGGCGCAGAACCCCGGCGATGACGCCAAAGATCGTGGCCGTGACACAGGCAAGGAAGGACACCAGCAGCGTGTTGATGATCCCGACCCAAGCCGCCTGAAGGTTCGACGATTGGCTGGTATAGGGGATCAGCGTCTGGTTGATGTCATAGCCCGCCGGATTGCCGAGGAACTGGAAAGAGATGTTCAAACCGGCGGCGCGCAGGTTCGCGGCAAGGTTCGATCCCAGATACCAGATCGCCGTGACCAGCAGCGCCAGCGCGATCACCTGAAAGGTGATCGACCGATAGCGGGTATCGCTCAACAGCATAGATGGCCGGAACGACGCCTTGGGAGGGTCGGAGAATGTCGTCATGTATGTATCCCTGTGTTCCGGCTTGTTTTTTATCGGTGCATTTGGCGCACCTTGGCCGAATCATTTTTGGTCGTAGATCGATTTATCTCGATCGTGGGTTTTTATTGTCTCGTTGGGGTTTCGTCAGTCGTTTTTTGACCGTTCTTCTTGTCAGTAGGGAGCTTTTGTTGACCAGAGGCAGGCAGCCCCACCGGCCAGAGGCGCAAGGGGCGCAGGAACTCCTGCGCCCCTCGCTTCGCGATTTAGCGGAAGGGCGGTGCGTAGAGCAGGCCACCGTCTGTCCACTGGGCGTTCAGCCCGCGTGCCAGACCGATCGGTGTCTCTTCCCCGATGTTCTTGGCAAAGATCTCACCGTAGTTGCCTTCGGCCATGATGGCGCGCTTGGCCCAGTCGGCGTCGAGGCCGATCATCTCACCCAGCGTGCCTTCGGTGCCCAAGAGGCGGGCAACTTCGGGGTTGTTGGTGTTGCCGGTCATCTCTTCGATGTTGGCCGAGGTGATGCCCAGTTCTTCGGCAGCGATCAGCGCGTTCAGCACCCAGCGGGTGATGTCGCCCCAGTCGTTGTCGCCGTGACGGACCAGCGGGCCCAGCGGCTCTTTCGAGATGATCTCGGGCAGCAGCACGTGCTCATCGGGGTTTTCGAAGGTCGCGCGTGTCGCGGCAAGGCCCGATGCGTCGGTGGTGTAGGTGTCGCAGGCACCGGCAAGGTACTGCTGCTGGCCTTCGGCGTTGGTTTCAACCGGGACGGGCTCGTAGCTGATGTTGTTCTTGCGGAAGAAGTCCGCGAGGTTCAGCTCGGTTGTGGTGCCGGTCTGGATGCAGACGGTCGCGCCGTCCAGATCCTTGGCCGAGGAAACGCCAAGCGCTTTCGGGACCATGAAGCCCTGACCGTCGTAGTAGTTCACGCCGATGAAGTCGAACTTCAGGTCGGTGTCACGGCTGAAGGTCCATGTGGTGTTCCGTGCGAGGAAGTCGATCTCGCCCGAGGCCAGCGCGGTGAAGCGGGTTTTGCCGGTTGTCGGCACGAATTCCACGGCGTTCTTGTCGCCCAGAACGGCGGCGGCAACGGCACGGCACACGGCCACGTCGAAACCTTCCCATTCGCCGTTGGCGTTCGGCGCGGCAAAGCCAGCAAGGCCGGTGGTCACGCCACAGTTCAGCTTGCCACGGGCTTTGACGTCATCAAGCGTGGCGGCACCAGCAGCACCGGCCGCAAGGCCAGCAACGGTCAGCGCGCCAAAAATTACGGTTTTTTTCATTTTTACCTCTTCCTGATAGTCCGCCACGTTCACTGGCGGTTAATCCGACGCCAGATGACGCCGAAAGCGATCTTGTGCAGGGTTTCCCCTGCTCAATGAAAAGCAGTGTGGGCGGATTCAGGTTTGAAGGTCAAGGGCGCGATGGGCAAAATCAGGGCGGGTTTTCACATCGAGTCGCAAAGCTTTTATCAAGTTAAGCAGCTTTGCAAAGCACTATTATTGCACATGCATGTAAAAACGCCTGCCGCTTGATTTCGGCCTCTTGCTCGGCCACGTCATCGCGGCCCCATTGCTCGGCCTGCCATGTCTCATCCAGCCGCGACAGGGCCCAAATTTCCTCGGGGTCAAAGGCCTGTTCGAGCGCAGCAAAGCCAAGGATCAGCGAGCCGGTGAGGCTCACAAGGTCATGAAAAGCCGCCAGTTCAAAGGGATCGAGCGCCGCCGTCCGCCGGTGCAACTCGGCCAGGGCTTCGGGCGCTTGCGGCTCATGCATGATGCCCTCCCGCGTCTCCAACCGCACGCCAAGGGTTTGCGCCGCCCAGTCCAGCATCGGATCCCACTCAGCCGATTGCCGGGCGACCAGACCTTCGGGGCTGTCGGCGCGGTAGCACAGAAGATCGCTGTCGCCATAGGCCGCGAGCATCTCGACGACCTCGGCCTTTTGCACCGCGACCTTGTCGATCGCGGCATTGGCGGTCTTGGTCACCGGCATGGTGCGCGGGTCGATTTGTTTCTCCTGCGCCTGCCATTCGGCGGCGACGGCCTCGGCCATGGCGCGGGTCGGCAGGGTCAGCAGGCGCTTGGCCGGGGTCTTCACCCGGCGGCCGTCCAATTCGACGGTGAAACCACCTTCGACCGCGACCACGGCGGCGTCTTTCCAAAAGCGTTTGGCTTTCCAGTCACTCATGCGGGAATGCTCCAGATTTGTTCCAGCAGGGCGGGCAGCGCCGCGAAATCCTCGACCAGATGCGCGGCGGCGGCCAGCCGTTCCGGGCCGTGATAGCCCCATTTGACGCCGATCCCGGTCACCCCGGCAGCGGCGGCCATATCCATGTCGAAAGAGGTATCGCCGATCATCACCGTGGCCTCAGGCCCTACCCCGGCATCGGCCATCGCCTGATGAATCATCGACGGATGCGGCTTGGAGGGATGAGAATCCGCCACCTGCTGCGTGATGAAAAGCCCCTCCAGCCCGTGACCGGCGATCAGCTTATCCAACCCGCGTTTCGATTTGCCCGTGGCGACGCCCAACAGCACCTCCGGCTCTGCGTGAAGACGCCGCAACGTCTCAACCGCGCCGGGGTAAAGCGGCGAGGATTGCGCCACCCCCGCCTCGGCCCGCAGTGTCATATAGGCAGCCTTATAGGCTTCAACCATCGCAAGGTGGTCCCCCGCCGGGCGCGTGGGGGCCAGCACCGTCATCGCCACATCCAGCGACAGGCCGACGATCGACAGGATCTCGGCCCGCGTTGGCGCGGGCGCCTCCACAGCCGCGAAGGCCGCCGTCATCGCCGCGACGATATCGCCTTGGCTGTCGACCAGCGTGCCGTCGACGTCAAAGATCACCAAACGGAGCGGTTTGCTCATTGCAGCGACTCGAAAGGGTCTTCTTCGGCGAGATCCTCGGTCCAGCCGAAGGTGTCCCAGCTATGCGCCATATGGTTGGGCAGTTCAGCGGTGATTGTCACCACCTTGCGCGTGTGCGGATGTTCGAAACGCATCATCCGCGCGTGCAGATGCAGCTTCTTCGAGATGATCCCGCCCAGTTGCGCGCCCCAGCCATCGCCGAGGTTCTCCTGCCCCGAACCGCCGTATTTGCCGTCGCCGACGATCGGATGCCCGATCTCGGCCATATGCGCGCGCAGCTGGTGGGTGCGGCCCGTGACCGGCTCCATCGCCACCCAAGACGCGCGCGAGCCGACGCGGAACAGTGTGGCATAAAGCGTATGCGCGCGTTTCGCGCCCGGCGTGTCGTCCATGTCGCGCGGGTGCACGGCGATCATCTTTTCGCCCTCGCCCTTGCGACCATGGCCGCCCGCCTTGACCAGACCGTATTTGATCTCGCCCAAATACGGGGTCGGTACGCCCGCGACGATGGCCCAATAAATCTTGCGCGTCTCGCGGTGCCGCATCGCCGCCGTCAGCGCCTTGGCCGCCGCGCGGGTCCGCGCCAAGAGCAGCACGCCCGAGGTGTCGCGGTCGAGCCGGTGCACCAGCCGCGGCTTTTCCTCGGCATCGAAAATGAGCGCCTCGGACAGCGCGTCGACGTGGCGGTCGGCCTGACCGGAGCCGCCCTGCACCGCCAGTCCGGCGGGCTTGTTCAGCGCGATGACATGGTCGTCGCGGTAGATCACGCAGTTGCGGATCATCTTGGCGTCCGCCTCGGTGATGCGTGTCCTCTTGGGCGGTGGGGGCGGCGCGGCATCGGGCAGCGGCGGCACGCGCACCTGCTGGCCCGCCTCGAGCCGCGTGTTGGCCTTGACCCGGCCCCCATCGACGCGGATCTCGCCCTTGCGGCACATCTTCTCGATGAGGCCCTGATTGATCTGCGGAAACATCCGCTTGAACCAGCGGTCGAGCCGCTGGTCGCCATCGCCCTCGGCGACGGTCACTGTCTGTACGCGGCTCATGCCAATACCTCTCGGGCCAACCAGAGACCCAGCAAACAGGCGGCCAGCGACAAGATCACCGAGGCCCCCACATATGAAAATGCGACCCCTGCCCGGTCCGCTTCGAGCAGCCGCAGGGTATCGAGTGAAAACGCCGAGAAGGTGGTGAAGCCACCCAAAAGCCCGGTCATCGCAAAGGGCAGCAGCAGCGCCTTATCGGCCAGCGCGACCCAGACCACCCCAATGAGGAGCGAACCTGCAACATTCACCGCAAGCGTGCCCAACGGAAAGCCGACGGCCAGACCGACAAGGTAGCGCAAGCACGCGCCCAGAGCGCCGCCGAGCGCCACCATGATCAGTGTTTTCATCATCGACACCCCATCGCGCGGGTGCGGCCCGAAGTCAAGTTTTCCGCTTGGCCCGCAGTCCGGCAAAGTAATCCTGCCGCTTTTTCAACTCTCGCTCGAAACCGCGCTCGACCGGCTCGTAGAGGCTGGGCCGCTCCATCGTGTCGGGGAAGTAGTTCTGGCCTGAGAACCCATCTTCGGCGTCATGGTCATAGGCATAGCCCGAGCCGTAGCCCTGTTCCTTCATCAGCTTGGTGGGCGCGTTGAGGATATGTTTCGGCGGCGGCTCCGACCCGGTGCTGCGCGCCAGACGCCGCGCGCCCTTGTAGGCCTTGTAGACGGCGTTGGATTTCGGCGCGAGGCAGATGTAGGTCAGCGCCTGCGCGATGGCCAACTCCCCTTCGGGGCTGCCGAGCCGCTCGTAGGTCTCCCATGCCTGCAGGCAAAAGGCCTGCGCCTGCGGATCGGCAAGGCCGACGTCCTCCACCGCCATGCGGGTGATCCGCCGCATCAGGTAGCGCGGGTCCTCGCCGCCCTCCAGCATCCGCCCCAACCAGTAGAGCGCCGCGTCCGGGTCCGAGCCGCGCATGGATTTATGCAGGGCCGAGATAAGATTGTAATGCGAATCCCCCGATTTGTCGTATTGCGCCGCGCGGCGCATGAGGCGTTTCGACAGGCCCGCCTTGTCGAGCGGGGCATCGTCCTTCCACGCGGTCACCTGCTCGATCAGATTGAGCAGCGCCCGCCCGTCGCCATCGGCCATCTCCAAAAGCGCCTCACGCGCTTCGGGTTGCAGCGGCAGGGGGTTGCCCAGCTCGCGTTCCGCCCGCTGCGCCAAGCGTTCCAGATCGCCATGCGGCAGGCGCTCCAGCACCAGCACCTGCGCCCGGCTGAGCACAGCGGCGTTGAGCTCGAAGCTCGGGTTCTCCGTGGTAGCGCCGACCAGAAGGATCGTGCCATCCTCCATATGCGGCAGAAAGCCGTCCTGCTGCGCCTTGTTGAAACGGTGGATCTCGTCGACGAAGAGCAGCGTCCCCTGCCCTTGCCGCCGCCGCATCTTGGCCGCGTCAAAAACCTTGCGCAGTTCCGGCACGCCCGAGAAAATCGCGCTGATCTGCACGAAATGCAGATCGGTCTCATCAGCCAAGAGCCGCGCGATCGTGGTCTTGCCGACGCCGGGCGGCCCCCAGAAGATCAGCGAAGACAGCGCCCCGGCGGCCAACATCACCGAAAGCGGCGCATCGGGGCCGAGCACTTGCTCCTGACCGATCACATCGCCAAGCGATTTCGGCCGCAACCGGTCGGCCAAGGGGCGGTGGCCGCCCTCTTCCGCCTTTTCCGTGTCTCCGAACAAATCCGCCACGCTACCCCCTGAACCGCAGCGCCATGCGCCGGTCACCGCGTTGTATCACCATTTGGATGCGGCGCACCTGCCCCGCGAGCAGCGCCACGAGGGCTGCGGTATCCTCCACCGCTACGCCGTTGACCGAAATGACCACGTCGCCATCCCTGAGCCCCACGCGTGGGCCGAAACGCCCGGCGTCGAGCACCACCACGCCCGCGCTTTCCAAGGGCAGGTTCATCTCGGCAATGACTGCCGGATTGATCCGCGCCGCTTTGAGCCCTGGCAGCAGGCTGCGCGCGCCCAAGGTGACCTCGGCCCGGTCCGGCACGTCCGGCGCGGCGATCAGGGCCACGGTCACCTCCTGCAGCCGCCCCTCGCGCATGACGCCCACGCGCGCGGAATGGCCCAGACCTGCCACCGACATGCGGTAGATCATCTCGGCGGGCGTGTTCACCGGCTGGTCGTCGACGCTGACGATCACGTCGCCAACCATCAGCCCCGCGCCGTTGAAGGGGCTGGCGGGATGCAGCCCGGAAACGATGATCCCGCCCGGACGGTCCAGCCCCAAGGGCCCCGCCATGTCGGCATCGACCGGCTGGCCCGAAAGCCCCGCCCAGGGGCGCTGGAAAGCGGTCTCCCCCGCGCGGGCCTGTGCGACGAAGGCGGCCACCAGATCGGCGGGAATGGCAAAACCGATGCCGTTGCTGCCGCCCGAGCGCGTCAGGATCGAGGTATTCACCCCGATGAGCCGTCCGCCCATGTCAATGAGCGCCCCGCCGGAATTGCCCGGGTTGATCGGCGCGTCGGTCTGGATGAAATAGCCCTGACCTCCCCCGCCCGCGGCGCCTGAGCGGGCCAGCCCCGAGACGATCCCGCTCGAAACGGTCTGGCCCACGCCGAAGGGGTTGCCGATGGCCAACGCAAGCTCGCCCACCTCCACCGCGTCGCTGTCGCGCAACTCAAGAAACGGCAGGTCCTCCGCGCCTTCGAGTTTGAGGATCGCAAGATCGCTGTCGGCATCGCCCAGAAGCACCCGGGCGCTGTACTCGCGCCGGTCGTTCAGCACCACGCGGATGTCGGTGGCGGTACCGACGACATGGTAGTTCGACACGACGATGCCGTCGGCGGAAAGGATCACGCCGGAGCCGAGCGAGTTCTGCACCCGGGGCCGCTCGGAGAAGGGATCGCGGAAGAAACGCTCGAAGAAGGGGTCGGCCTGCAGCGGCGTGCGGCGGGCCTTGGTGATGGTGCGGGCGTAGATGTTGACCACCGCCGGCGCGGCCTCCTTGACAAGCGGCACAAAGCTCAACTGCATCTGTGCGGCGGAGCTTGGTACCTGCTGCGCCATCGCGGGCGCGGCCAGTAGCATGAGGATCAGGGCAAGGGTTCTCATGCCCCAGATATGCGCAGGGACTGGGGCCGGTGCAACTGCGTTTTCCGTCACTCTCCCCTGCAAAAGAAAAGCCCCGCCGAGGGCGGGGCTTTCCGAATAACCATGGCGGGGATCTTATTCCGCCGCTTCTTCCTCGGCCAGACGCGCCTTATCGGCGGCACCCTTGGCGTCGCGGTCGCGGTCAACGAATTCGATGATCGCCATCGGCGCCATGTCACCATAGCGGAAGCCGGCCTTCAGAACGCGGACGTAGCCACCCTGACGGTCTTTGTAGCGCGGGCCCAGCACGTCGAACAGCTTGGCGACATACTGGTCTTCTTTCAGCTTCGACGCGGCCTGACGGCGGGCGTGCAGGTCGCCGCGCTTGGCGAGCGTGATCATCTTCTCGATGATCGGCTTCAGTTCCTTGGCTTTCGGCAAGGTGGTCTTGATCTGCTCATGCTCGATGAGCGAGCCTGCCATGTTCGAGAACAGCGCCTTGCGGTGTTCATGTGTACGGTTCAGGCGGCGGTATCCACGTGCGTGACGCATTGTCTTACTCCAATCGTGATGCCCTCTACGGGCGGTTTTGCTTTGTCTGGCCCGCGATGCGTGTCACGGGCTCTCCTTGGGGCTTGCGCCCGGTCTTCACGGGGTCCCGATTTCTTTGAAAGAAATCGGTGCCGGAAACTTTGAAAGTTTCCGGCGCCCGTATCTTAGAACGAATCCTCGAACTTCTTGGCGAGGTCTTCGATGTTTTCTGGCGGCCAGTCTTCGACGTCCATGCCAAGGTGCAGGCCCATGCCCGACAGCACTTCCTTGATCTCGTTCAAGGACTTGCGGCCGAAGTTCGGCGTGCGCAGCATCTCCGCTTCGGTCTTCTGAATCAGGTCGCCGATGTAGACGATGTTGTCGTTCTTCAGGCAGTTTGCCGAACGGACCGAAAGCTCCAGCTCGTCGACCTTTTTGAGCAGCAGCGGGTTGAACTCCAGACCGTCGTCGTCGTCCTGACGGGACGCCGATTCAGGCTCGTCGAAGTTCACGAAGATGCCCAGCTGGTCCTGCAGGATACGCGCGGCAAAGGCCACGGCGTCATCCGGCGTGATGGACCCGTCTGTTTCCACTTTCATGGTCAGCTTGTCATAGTCCAGCACTTGCCCCTCACGGGTCGGCTGCACGTCATAGGAGACCTTCTTGACCGGCGAGTAGATCGCGTCGATCGGAATGAGACCGATAGGCGCATCTTCGGGCTTGTTCTTGTCGGCAGAGACATAGCCCTTGCCGGTGTTGACGGTCAGCTCCATGTAGACGTCTGCACCATCGTCAAGGTGGCAGATCACATGCTCACGGTTCAGAATCTCGATACCGGCAGATTCGGAGATGTCACCGGCGGTGACGACGCCCGGACCTTTGGCGGAGATCGACAGGCGCTTCGGCCCTTCGACTTCCATGCGCAGGCTGACGCCTTTGAGGTTCAGGATGATGTCGGTCACGTCTTCGCGCACACCGGCGACGGAGGAGAACTCGTGCAGCACGTTGTCGATCTGCACGGAAGTGATCGCCGCACCCTGCAGCGAGGACATCAACACGCGGCGCAGCGCGTTGCCGAGGGTCAGACCAAAGCCCCGCTCCAGCGGTTCGGCCATGACGGTCGCCTGACGGGCCGGGTCATTGCCCGGCTTGACGTCAAGCTGTTGCGGCTTGATCAATTCAGCCCAATTCTTGTGGATCATGCGTCCCTCCATCCTTGTTTGTGCCTCATGTCCAAATGACACAAACGCTCGAGGTTTCTGAAAAGCGGTATGGGGCCGCACGCAAGGCGCGACCCCATGTAAATCAGTCCCGGCTTAAACGCGGCGGCGCTTCGGCGGGCGGCAGCCGTTGTGGGCCATCGGGGTCACATCACGGATCGAGGTGATGTTGAAACCGGCAGCCGCCAGAGCGCGCAGTGCGGATTCACGACCCGAACCGGGGCCCTGAACTTCGACTTCCAGCGTCTTGACGCCGTGATCCTGAGCTTTGCGGCCTGCATCTTCTGCGGCCATCTGGGCAGCGTAGGGTGTCGACTTGCGCGAACCCTTGAAGCCCATGGTGCCAGCGGAGGACCAGGAAATTGCGTTGCCTTGAACATCCGAGATCAGGATCTTGGTGTTGTTGAAGCTCGAGTTCACATGCGCCACACCTGCGGCGATGTTCTTGGAGACCTTACGCTTGGTGCGTGTCTTATCGCGTGCCATTGATCGAACCCTCCCTTATTTCTTCTTGCCAGCAATGGCCTTCGCGGGACCTTTGCGTGTGCGTGCGTTGGTATGGGTACGCTGGCCGCGAACCGGCAGGTTGCGACGGTGGCGCAGGCCACGGTAGCAGCCGAGGTCCATCAGGCGCTTGATGTTCATCTGCGTGTCACGACGCAGGTCGCCTTCGACGGTGTAGTTGGCGTCGATGTGCTCACGCACGGCCAGAACTTCGGCGTCAGACAGTTCGTTGACCCGGCGGGTCTCGTCGATGCCGACAGCTTCGCAGATGGCCTTGGCGGAGGAGCTGCCGATACCGGTGATATAGGTGAGGGCGATGGGAACCCGCTTTGCAGTCGGGATGTTTACGCCGGCAATACGTGCCACGTTAGCTATTCCTTTTCGTTGCGGGTCCGTGATTCCAGACCCTTTTTTCACAACACAAGCCCGAGGCGGTAAGACCATCGGGCTAAGGCTGATCAGGTGATCTTGCGGGGTTGGGCGGAACCCTTGCCGCAATTTGATTCTCTTACGAGATAGGGGTGACTATGAGGTTTTGCGCAGGGCGTCAAGGCCCGCACAAAACCTCATAGCTGATCGGCAGCGCGAAGGCAAAGGACAGCGCCCCCTGCCCCGCGCCGCCGGGAAATCACTTGTCCAGAACCTGCGCGATCGCGCCGCGCACTTCTTCGATCTGGCCCAGACCGTTCACGCCGCTGAGCATGTCTTTGGCATAGTAGTAGCCGATCAGCGGAGAGGTCTGTTTGTAATAGGCCATCAGACGGGTTTTGAGGCTTTCCTCATTGTCGTCTGCGCGGCGCTTGAACTCGGTCCCGCCACAGTTGGTGCATTTGCCATCTTCGGGAATCGGTTTGGTCAGGTCGTTATAGACCTCGCCGCAGCTTGCGCAGGTGGACCGCGCGGTGATGCGGGCGACCAGCGCCTCATCATCGACCTTCATCTCGATCACGGCGTCGAGGGTCTGGCCCTCTTGCGCCATCAAATCGGCCAGCGCATCGGCTTGCGCCAGCGTGCGGGGGAAGCCGTCGAAGATGAAGCCGCCATGTTCGGCCTTGTCGGTCAGCTTTTCGCGGATCAGGCCGATGACGATTTCATCGGTGACGAGCGCGCCGCGGTCCATCACGTCGGCCACGATCTTGCCCATCTCTGTCCCGCTGTCCTTGGCTTCACGCAGCATGTCGCCAGTGGACAGCTGAACCATGTTGCGGGTCTCGACCAGATGACGTGCTTGGGTGCCTTTGCCTGCGCCCGGAGGCCCGAGTAGGATAATATTCATCGACGTACGGGGCTCCGTTTCTTGCGTGTACCTTTGCCTTTGCCCGCGCCCTTGCCGCGCAGCTGAGACTTCTCAAGCAGACCTTCATACTGATGCGCCAGCAGATGGCTCTGAACCTGTTGGATCGTGTCCATGGTGACCGAGACGACGATCAGCACCGAGGTGCCGCCGAAATAGAAGGGGATCGCGAACTGGCCGCGCAGAATCTCAGGCAGAACACAGACCGCCGCCAGATAGGCCGAGCCGAGGACGAGGATGCGGTTGACCACATACTCCAGATACTCAGCGGTGCGCTTGCCGGGGCGGATGCCGGGCACGAAGCCGTTCTGGTTCTTCAGGTTATCGGCCACGTCATCAGGTTTGAAGCTGACGTTGAAGGTGTAGAAGTAGGCGAAGAAAACGATCATGCCCACGAAGAACAGCAGGTAAAGCGGCTGACCGGGGCCGAAGTTCGCCAAGAGCCAAGACATCACCGGGCTGGTGGAGTTGCCCGAGAAGGTGCTGACAGTGACGGGCAGCAACAGCAGCGAGGAGGCGAAGATCGCCGGGATCACGCCCGCCGGGTTCACCTTGATCGGCAAGTGGCTGGTGCCGCCATCGTACATTTTCATGCCGACTTGGCGGCGGGGGTATTGAATGTGGATCTTGCGCAGCGCGCGCTCCATGAAGACCACGAACATGATCGTCGCAATCACCATGACCAGCACGCCAACGATAACGGCGGGGCTGATGGCACCCGAACGGCCCGAGGCGAAGAACTGCGCGATGGCGGCAGGAACCTCGGCAATGATGCCGACGAAGATAATCAGCGAGATGCCGTTGCCGATGCCGCGTGCGGTGATCTGCTCACCCAGCCACATCAGGAACATGGTGCCGCCCACGAGGGTAATCATACAGGCCGCGATAAAGCCGAACCCCATCTGGCCATCGGCCACGATGTCACCGGCCTGAAGGCTCACGGCAAGGCCATAGGACTGCAAAGTCGCCAGCGCCACGGTACCGTAGCGTGTATACTGGTTGATCTTCTTGCGCCCCTGCTCGCCCTCTTTCTTGAGCTGTTCCAGCGCAGGCACCATGGAGGTCAGCAGCTGAACGATGATCGAGGCCGAGATATAGGGCATGATGCCCAGAGCGAAGATACCCATCCGGCCAAGCGCACCGCCGGTGAACATCGACACCATGCCGCCGATGCCTTGGCCTGCGCTCTCCATAAAGTCACGCAGCGCGCCACCGTCGATGCCGGGAACCGGAATGAAGGTGCCAAGGCGGTAAACGATAAGCAGCCCGAGCGTGAACAGAATCCGGTTGCGCAGGTCTGTTGCCTTGCCCAATGCGGACCAGCTCGTGTTCGCGGCCATGTTTTCGACGGCAGATACCATGAGGGGTCTCTTCTCTTGTTGCGAAAACGCCGCCCGGGCCGTTTTCCGGCGGGCGGCGTTCGGGAAAACTTGAGGTTATGTAAGCGGCTGGCGCGCCGCTCACAAGCCTTAAGGCCGCTTTACTCGGATGCCTCGGCCGCCTTGGGGGCGGTCACGGTCACCTTGCCGCCTGCCTTCTCGACCGCCTCGATGGCGGGCTTAGAAGCGCCAGCGACGTTCAGGTCGATCTTGGAGGTGATGTCACCCTTGGCCAGAACGCGGATACCGTCCAGCTCACGACGGACCAGACCGGAAGCGACCAGCGCTGCGGCGTCGATTGTGTTGCCGGCGTCGAGTTTCTTCGCGTCGATGAATTTCTGGATCAGGCCCAGGTTGACGACAGCGAAGGATTTGCGGTTCGGCTTGTTGAAGCCACGCTTGGGCAGACGCTGGTAGATGGGCATCTGGCCGCCTTCGTAGCCGTTGATGCTCACACCCGAGCGGGATTTCTGACCCTTGATACCACGGCCACCCATTTTACCCTTGCCAGAGCCGGGACCACGGCCAACGCGCATACGCTTCTTGGCTGCGCCTTCGTTGTCGGAAAGTTCGTGCAGTTTCATGTCGCTTCTCCTTATGCCGGAAATGGCCCCCAGCGACGGGAGTGGCCAAACGCGGCGTTGCGATTCCATTGCGACCCAACACGGGCCACCGGGGGCGTATAGGGGATGGCGGGGGGCGTGACAAGGGGGGCATGGCGCCTAGCGCTTTTTGCGCAGCCACGAGGGCCAGCGCCTGCCCGTGGGGTGGCGATCTTAACGGCTATCCGACCCACTTCATGGCGCAGCGATAGTGTACTTTATCAGGGTCGTGCCCACCCCCACCAAATCGCCAGCCTGCCGGTGCGGGCAGGCGATGGCCCGGCGCCCTCGGCTGGATTCCGAGCCTGCGGCCCAACGAAGCGACGCCCGCTGCCCCACAACGCAAAACGCCCCGCAGTTTCCTGCGAGGCGCTTTCGTAGGGTGGTCTTCCACCCTACCGCTGAAACCTAGCTTCAGCCTTTCTCTTCAACGATCTCGACCATATGCGAGACCTTGTTGATCATGCCGCGCACGGAAGGTGTATCTTCCAGCTCACGAGTGCGACCCATTTTGTTGAGGCCGAGGCCGACCAGCGTTGCGCGCTGTTTGGCGGGGCGGCGGATCGGCGAACCGACCTGCTTGATTACGAGTGTCTTGGCCATGCTTATGCCTCCTCAGCCACTTGAGCGGAGGACTCTACGTTGTCTTCACGCTTGGGCAGAATGTCAGCCACTTTCTTGCCGCGACGCTGCGCGACGGAACGGGGCGATTGCTCTTTCTTCAGACCGTCCAAAGTGGCGCGGATCATGTTGTAGGGGTTCTGCGAACCGACCGATTTGGACACAACGTCTTTCACGCCCAGCATCTCGAACACGGCACGCATCGGACCACCGGCGATGATACCGGTACCTTCAGGTGCTGTACGCATGATGACGCGGCCCGCGCCGTGGCGACCATGCATGTCGTGGTGCAGGGTACGGCCTTCGCGCAGTTGAACGCGGATCATCTGACGCTTGGCTTGCTCGGTCGCCTTGCGGATGGCCTCGGGCACTTCTTTCGCTTTACCCTTACCAAAGCCGACGCGGCCTTTCTGATCGCCCACGACCACGAGTGCGGCAAAGCCGAAACGCTTACCACCCTTAACGGTCTTGGACACGCGGTTGATCGCGACCAGACGGTCAGCGAATTCCGGGGTCTCGTCGCGTTGGTTGCGGCGGTTGCCCCCACGGTTGTCATCTCTTGCCATCTGGCATCTTCCTTTTTCTGTGGCCTCACCGGCCCTTAGGATCAATCCTGGTGAGCCGATGGCCCCCGGATCATCGAGAGGGCCTTCCCGGCCCTCTTCGCAGGAGAGCTATGCACGGGGCATAGCCTTCGTATGAAAGCGGGTGCGTGGTTGCCCACGCACCGCACAATCAGATCTTCAAACCGCCTTCACGCGCGGCGTCGGCCAGAGCCTTCACCTTGCCGTGGAAGAGGAAGCCGCCACGGTCGAAGTATGCTTCTTCGACGCCGGCTTTCTTGGCACGTTCGGCAATCGCGGCACCGACTTTGGTCGCTGCTTCGATGTTGTTTTTGCCAACCACGCCCAGATCCTTCTCCATTGAGGAGGCGGAGGCCAGTGTCACGCCGTTCACATCGTCGATCAGCTGGGCCGAGATGTTCTTGGACGAACGGTGTACCGACAGGCGAAGACGCCCGGCGTTGACTTTGCGGAGTTTGTTCCGAACGCGCATGCGGCGCTTCAGGAACAGCTGTCGTTTGGTATTTGCCATCAATCCGTTCCTTACTTCTTCTTGCCTTCTTTGCGGAAGATGAACTCGCCCTTATAGCGGATGCCTTTGCCCTTATAGGGCTCGGGCTTGCGCCATGCGCGGATGTTCGCGGCAACCTGACCAACGAGCTGTTCGTCGATGCCTTCCACAACGATTTCGGTCTGCTTGGGTGCCGTCACGGTCACGCCCTCGGGCGCAACGTAGTCGACATCGTGGCTGAGGCCGAGGTTCAGTTTCAGCGTGTTGCCGTTCATGGCCGCACGATAACCAACACCCTGGATTTCAAGCTCTTTCTTGAAGCCCGTGGTGACGCCGGTCACCAGGTTTTCGATCATGGTGCGGGACATGCCCCACTGCTGACGGGCGCGCTTGGACTTGCCGCGCGGAGTCACAGTGATTGCGTTGTCTTCGACCGCGAGGCTCACGTCATCAGTGGCACGGAAGCTGCGGGTGCCCTTAGGGCCCTTCACTTCGATGGTCTGACCGCTCACCTCTGCCGAGACACCCGAAGGCATAGCGACTGGTTTCTTACCGATACGAGACATTGTCTTCTCCTTAGAATACGGTGCAGAGCACTTCGCCGCCAACATTGGCAGACCGTGCAGATGCGTCCGACATCACACCTTTGGAGGTGGAGACAATCGACACGCCGAGGCCCTGACGGACGACGGGGATGTCATTGACGGACATGTAGACGCGGCGACCGGGCTTGGAAACCCGCTTCAGCTCGCGAATAACAGGTTCGCCTTCGTAGTACTTGAGGCTGATCTCGATGGCGGGGTGGCCATCGGCGCCCGTGACTTTTTCATAGCCGCGGATGTAGCCTTCGTCGGCCAGCACGTCCAGAACCCATGCACGCAGCTTGGAAGCCGGTGTCATGACGGTGGATTTGCCGCGCAGCGAAGAGTTACGGATGCGTGTCAGCATATCTGCGATAGGATCGTTCATCTGATGCGCTCCTTACCAGCTCGACTTGACCATGCCGGGAATCTGGCCGGAAGAGCCAAGGTCCCGCAGCGCGATCCGCGAAATTTTCAGTTTACGATAGTAGGCGTGGGGGCGGCCCGTCAGCTGGCAACGGTTGTGCAGACGCACAGCAGAGCTGTTGCGCGGCAGTTTCGCCAGTTTCAGGGAAGCGCGGAAACGCTCTTCCATCGGTTTGCTTTCGTCGCTCACGATCTCTTTCAGAGCCGCGCGCTTGTCAGCGTACTTCTTAACCAGTGCTTCGCGCTTCTTCTCGCGCTCAATCATGGATTTCTTAGCCATTTCTAATCCTTCCCGCGCTTATGAATTGAAGGGCATGTTGAATGCTTTCAACAGCGCCTTGGCTTCAGCGTCGGTTTTCGCCGTGGTGGCGATCACGATGTCCATACCCCAAGTCTCGTCAACTTTGTCGAAGTCGATTTCGGGAAACACGATATGCTCTTTCAAGCCCATGGCGTAGTTGCCACGGCCGTCGAAGCTCTTGCCCGAGATGCCGCGGAAGTCGCGGATACGGGGCATTGCGATCGTGATCAGACGATCGAGGAATTCGTACATACGGTCGCCACGCAGGGTCACTTTCGCACCCAAAGGCATGTCCTCACGCACGCGGAAACCAGCGATGGATTTCTTGGCCACGGTTGTCAGAGCCTTCTGGCCTGCAATCGCGGTCAGGTCTTCCTGAGCCGACTTGGCTTTCTTGCTGTCGCGCACGGCTTCGGCACCGCAGCCGATGTTCAGAACGATCTTGTCCAGCTTGGGGATCATCATGTCGTTCTTGTAGCCGAATTCCTCTTTCAGGGCGGCGCGGATCTTCTCGCGGTATTCGGCCTGAAGGCGGGGTGTGTAGGTTGCGGTATCAAGCATCGATCACGTCCCCCGTGGTCTTGGCAAAGCGCACTTTCTTGTCGCCTTCGATTTTGAAACCCACGCGGGTGGCTTTGCCATTGGCATCCACCAGTGCGAGGTTGCTCAGGTCGATCGGCATCGCTTTGGGGATGCGGCCGCCTTGAGATGTCTGTGTCTGGCGCGTGGCGCGGATGGCGATTTTCACGCCGTCAACGATGGCCTTGTTCGACTTGGGGTCAACGGACGAGATGGTGCCCGTCTTGCCTTTGTCCTTGCCGGACAGGACGATGACCTTGTCACCTTTGCGAAGTTTAGCAGCCATGATTACAGCACCTCCGGAGCGAGCGAGATGATTTTCATGAAGTTCTTCGCGCGCAGCTCACGAACGACCGGCCCGAAGATACGGGTGCCGACCGGCTCGTTGTTGTTATTCAGGATAACAGCGGCGTTGCGGTCGAAGCGGATGGCGGTGCCATCTTCACGACGAACTTCTTTGGCGGTGCGAACGACGACGGCCTTGCGGACGTCGCCCTTTTTCACACGACCACGCGGGATGGCTTCCTTGACCGACACGACGATGATGTCGCCGACGGACGCGTATTTACGCTTGGAACCACCCAGGACCTTGATGCACTGAACACGGCGCGCGCCGCTGTTGTCAGCAACATCCAGGTTGGTCTGCATCTGGATCATTTGGTTTCTCCCGACCTTCTGGGGGGCGATGCGGCCCTCATCCCAGGGTTTCGTTTAAGGGGCTCAGGCCTCGGCTTTGTCCGAAGTCAGAACTTCCCAACGTTTGGTTTTCGACTTGGGGGCACATTCGATGATGCGCACAGTGTCGCCCACCTTGAACGTGTTGTTCTCATCGTGAGCCCGGTACTTTTTGGACTTACGGATGGTCTTTTTCAGAACCGGATGCGTAAAGCGGCGCTCTACGGAAACGGAAACTGTTTGTGCGTTGGCGTCCGATGTCACGGTGCCTGTAAGGATACGCTTGGGCATGTTTCAGGCTCCTATTATTCGGCTGCCGCAGCAGCGGCTTTCTGGTTCAGCACGGTGTGGACACGGGCCACGTCACGCTTAACAGTCTTCAGACGTGCGGAGTTCTCCAGCTGGCCGGTGGCCTGCTGGAAACGCAAGTTGAAGGATTCTTTTTTCAGGTTCACAAGTTCGTCGCGGAGCTGGTCCGGCGTCTTGTCGTGCAGTTCGCTGGCTTTCACGGCCTCTTCCTTTCAACATCACCAGTAGGCCCCTGTCAGGGTGACCATGATTCTGGTGGAGTTCATGATGAAAGGTGCCAATACGCGTTGAGGTCGCACATGGCAACCCCCGTTGGCCCGCATCCGCGCTTTTGGCGCAAATAGGCTGGCGATAGGGGTATGTTCGGCGTAAGGAGGAACCATGTCAAACATCAAATCGCTTTTCGCCACCCGCCTCTATCACGCCGCCCTGTCGGACCATGGCAAGCCCATCGACACCGATGAACTGGCCGCCTCTTGCTTCTCGATTGCCGAGGATGATGAGGCCGGTCAGGACTGGTGCGAGGAGAACGGCTATGCGGGCTACACCTCTTATGCCTCGCTGGATGACCTGCCCTACCGCTTTCCGATCTTCGCGGATCTGAAGAAGGTGCTGGACGCACATGTTGCGGCCTTTGTCGAGGATCTGCAGTTCGATCTGGGTGACCGCAAGTTGGTGCTCGACTCGCTTTGGCTGAACATCCTGCCCGAGGGCGGCATCCACACCTCGCATATCCACCCGCATTCGGTGATTTCAGGCACGACCTATGTGACCATGCCCGAGGGCGCCAGCGCGATCCGCTTCGAAGACCCGCGCCTGGCGATGATGATGGCCGCCCCGGGCCGGATGAAGGACGCGCGCGAGGAGCTGCGGCCCTTCATCTATGTGGCCCCCGAAGCGGGCGACGTGCTGCTGTGGGAAAGCTGGCTGCGGCACGAGGTACCGATGAACATGATCGAGGAAGATCGGGTTTCGGTGAGTTTTAACTACAACTGGGAGAGCTGAGGTTCGGCACCTGCGGCCTGAGTCCGGGCCGGGGTGGCAATGACATGCTTCTTGCCCTGATGGAAAACTTGCCCGACAGTTGATCGCATTTAAAAGGTCATTCGCGTCGCCATGTTTCTCCGCCTGCTCTTCCTCGCCTCAGCCGCCGCCACGGTCGCCGCCTTCCTGTACCCCACATTCCGCGACCTTCTGCTCATCGCCCTGCCCTGCGTCATCGCCAGCGCGATCCTCCTCCTGCGATCACTCCGCTGGGGGCGCAAAGACTGGGTCATCGTCGACGGCTCCAACGTCATGTTCTGGAAAACCGGAGCACCTGACATCCGCGCCGTGCGCGAGGTGGTGGACGAACTCCGCGCGCGCGGACAATCCCCTTGCGTGGTCTTCGACGCCAACGCGGGATACCGCCTCATTGGCCGGTATCAACATGACAAGGCGTTGAGCAGCCAGCTCGACCTGCCCGCAAGCCGCGTGATGGTCGTCCCGAAAGGCACGCCCGCCGACCCCTACATTTTGAAAGCGGCCCGCGATCACCGCGGCCGGATCGTCAGCAGGGACCAGTTCCGGGATTGGAGCGAGGCCCACCCCGAGATCGGCACCCCGGGCCATCTGGTGAAAGGCGGCTACCGGGGCGGGAAACTCTGGCTCGCACTGGACCGCGAAGACTGACAAAGCAAAACCCCCGCCGATCGCTCGACGGGGGTTTCTTTTCTCTCAGCCACCCCTTGCGGGGCTTCGGGCTTACCAGTCCTCGCGGACCACGACCCGGGTCTTGATCGGCAGCTTCATGGCTGCCAGACGCAGGGCTTCGCGCGCTACGTCTTCGCCGACACCGTCGATCTCGAACATGATGCGGCCCGGCTTGACCTTGGCGGCCCAGAAGTCGACGGAACCTTTACCTTTACCCATACGAACTTCGACGGGCTTGGAGGTTACCGGAACATCCGGGAAGATGCGGATCCAGACACGGCCCTGACGCTTCATGTGACGCGTCATGGCGCGGCGTGCCGCTTCGATTTGGCGGGCGGTAACCCGCTCCGGCTGCAGTGCCTTCAGGCCGTAGGTGCCGAAGTTCAGGTCAGACCCGCCCTTCGCCAGACCCTTGATCGAGCCTTTGAACTGCTTGCGGAATTTAGTACGCTTTGGTTGAAGCATTTCTCATTCCCCCTTAGCGACGACCGCCGGCACCGCGAGGTGCTGGGCCGTCTTGGAGTTCCTGTGCCTTGCGGTCACGCGCGGCGGGGTCGTGTTCCATGATCTCGCCTTTGAAGATCCAGGTCTTGATCCCGATGATGCCGTAGGCGGTGGACGCCTCGACATGCGCGTAATCGATGTCGGCACGCAATGTGTGCAGCGGCACGCGACCTTCGCGGTACCATTCGGTACGCGCGATTTCGGCACCACCCAGACGACCCGCGAGGTTCACGCGGATGCCCAGTGCGCCCATGCGCATGGCGTTCTGCACGGCACGTTTCATGGCACGGCGGAAAGACACCCGGCGCTCCAGCTGCTGTGCAATGCTCTCACCAACCAGATGTGCGTCCAGCTCGGGCTTGCGGACCTCAACGATGTTGAGGTGCAGTTCCGAGTTGGTCATCTTGGCAATCTTCTGGCGCAGCGTCTCGATGTCCGCGCCTTTCTTGCCGATGATGACGCCGGGGCGTGCTGTGTGGATCGTGACGCGGCACTTCTTGTGCGGACGCTCGATGATCACACGGGCAACACCGGCCTGGTGGCACTCTTTCTTGATGAAGTCGCGGATTGCGAGGTCTTCGAGCAGAAGATCACCGTAATCCTTGGTGTCGGCGTACCAGCGGCTGTCCCAGGTGCGGTTCACCTGAAGGCGCATACCGATCGGATTGACTTTGTTACCCATCAGGCTTGCTCCTCAACTTGACGCACTTTGATCGTGATCTCGGCAAACGGCTTGATGATCTTGCCGAACCGGCCACGGGCACGCGGGCGACCGCGCTTCATGGTCAGGTTCTTGCCGACATAGGCCTCGGCCACGATCAGCTCATCGACGTCCAGGTTGTGGTTGTTTTCCGCGTTGGCGATGGCGGACTGAAGGCATTTCTTCACGTCCTGCGCGACCCGCTTCTTGGAGAAGGTCAGGTCGGTCAGCGCCTTGTCCACGGACTTGCCACGGATGAGGGCAGCAACCAGGTTCAGTTTCTGCGGGCTCGTACGAAGCATGCGCAGTTTCGCCATTGCTTCGTTGTCTGCCACGCGGCGGGGATTCTTATCCTTGCTCATGGCTTATTTCCGCTTCGCTTTTTTGTCGGCGGCATGACCGTAGTAGGTCCGCGTCGGGGAGTATTCACCGAACTTCTGACCGATCATTTCTTCGCTGACGTTGACAGGAATGTGCTTGTGACCGTTGTAGACGCCGAACGTCAGACCCACGAACTGGGGCAGGATCGTGCTGCGGCGCGACCAGATCTTGATCACTTCGTTGCGGCCGCCCTCGCGGGAAGCCTCTGCCTTTTTGAGGACATAAGAGTCGACAAAAGGACCTTTCCATACTGAACGAGCCATTGATTAACGCCCCTTCTTCTTGGCGTGACGCGAGCGGATGATAAGCTTGCTGGACGCTTTGTTCTTGTTGCGGGTCTTGGCACCCTTCGTCGGCTTACCCCAAGGAGTAACCGGGTGACGACCACCAGAGGTCCGGCCTTCACCACCGCCGTGCGGGTGGTCGATCGGGTTCATCACCACACCACGCACAGAGGGACGGATGCCCTTGTGACGCATGCGGCCCGCTTTACCGTAGTTCTGATTGGAGTTGTCGGGGTTGCTGACGGCACCAACGGTGGCCATGCATTCCTGACGCACGAGACGCAGCTCGCCAGAGCTCAGACGGATCTGAGCGTAGCCACCGTCACGACCCACGAACTGGGCGTAGGTGCCGGCGGCACGGGCGATCTGACCGCCTTTGCCGGGCTTCATCTCGATGTTGTGGACGATCGTACCGATCGGCATGCCCGAGAAAGGCATCGCGTTCCCGGGCTTGATGTCCACTTTGGCGCCGGCGATGATCTTGTCGCCGATGGCCAAACGCTGCGGGGCCAGGATGTAGGCCTGCTCGCCGTCTTCGTACTGGATCAGTGCGATGAAGGCGGTACGGTTGGGGTCATATTCGATCCGCGCGACAACAGCGGACATGTCCAGCTTGTTACGCTTGAAATCAACGATACGGTAGAGGCGCTTTGCACCACCACCTGTACGACGCATTGTGATTCGTCCGGTGTTGTTCCGGCCACCGGATTTGGTCAGACCCTGAGTAAGGGCTTTGACCGGGCGGCCTTTCCACAGCTCCGAACGGTCGATCAGTACCAGTCCACGCTGGCCTGGCGTCGTCGGTTTGTACGACTTGAGTGCCATGTTCTCTGTCTTCCGTTTGCTAGGCACGCTCGCACCGAGATGAAAGCGCGTTGGTTATAGGGCCCCGAAGGTCCCCTGTGGGAGTGGTGGATGGGTTTAAATCTCTTGCGAGGCAGGCATCCCAGCCACCGGGATCGTTCAAATAGCCAAACCCCGGACGAATCCGGGGTCTGAGCCGATGTGGCGACCTAACAGGTTCGCAACAGCCCGTCCAGTGGGCATGGCGAAAATCCTCCTCCCTGCCCCGCAGAAAAGAAAGGAAGGCGCCGAAGCGCCTTCTTCTATTGGTTTAGCAGTTACCCAAGGTGGGTATTAGTCAAGGCCAACGCTCTCGGCCAGACGCATACCGGGGTCGAGGATTTCAACTTCGGCTTCGTTGAATTCCGGCACGCTTTCCAGACGCTCCTCGGTCACGCCGGGGACGATGACTTCGTCTTCACGCATGATCAGCTTTTCAACCGGAATGGCGACTTCGTTTTCGCCCATACCAAGGAAACCACCAACGCCGATGATCGCAACAACGGTGTCACCACGGACGCCGATGAAGTCGATTTCGCCAACATCTTCACCGTTTTCGGTAGCAACGCTACGGCCGGTCAGTTCTTCTGCGGTCAGGTTGAAGATCGGCAGACGCTGCACGTTCTCCTGATAGCGGGCACGGTCTTCTTCGGCCATATTGCCCTGCTCGTCGGCGTTGAAGTCTTCCATCAAGACACGCGCTTGCTCTTGCTCGACGTCGATCTCGGCGCCTTCGGCACCTTCAACGTTAACCTGCGGCGCTTCGGCTTCTTCGACGACGACATTCGCGTCTTCGCCCTGCTGCACGTTCACGTTGGCTTCTTGCTGCTCAACGTCGACGCGGGCTTCTTCGGATTCAGCCACGTTTACATCGGCTTCGGCCTGCTCAACGGTCACGCGCGGCTCGGCTTCTTCGATGGTTACTTTCGGCTCGGGGCGCACAAACTTCACGACGGGTTCGGGCTGCTCGAGGTCAACGATCGGCTCGCCGGTGTCGACATCAACCTGTGGCTTAGGCACCTGCACGGTTACGACGGGCTCGGGGATGCGCACGGTAACCTGCGGCTGGGCCTGCTCAACGGTGATGATGGGAGCCTGCTGCTGCACGCGAACGGTCGGCTCGGGAACGGCGACGTTCACTTCGGGCTGGCCCTGCTCAACAGTCACAACGGGTGCGTCCTGCGAGACGTTCACATCGGGCTCGGGAACGGTCACGTCAACTTCGGCGTCTTCCTGCTCGACAACCACTTGGCCGCCAGCAACATTCGCGGTCGCGGCTGCGCCACCTTCGACTTCGGCTTCCATCTCGGCTTCGACTTCGGCATTGCGCTCGATGGTCTCTTCGACGTTCTCAGTCGCATCCTGCGCCAGAACCGGAGCGGCCGCGAAAAGGGCAACGGCGGATACGCCAGCCATGAGTGTTTTGGTATAGATCATTAGGTCTCTCCCGTGTTCGTTTACGATAAGTGAGGCGCGCAGCACCCCGTCTTCCACGGTGAGACAACCGGCAGCTTTCTGCTCTGTTCCAAATAAATTGAGCTCTTTTTTTTGGAACTTTTAAGGGGTCGCCGCATGATTGAACCCGGCGGCAGCAGGATCGCGTATGAGTAATATCACGACCTCAAAACGCAAAAACCCCCGCCAAGGCGGGGGCTTTTTTCATCATTAGCGAGGGCTTCAAGCGGCGCGACGTGCCTGCGCGAAGGACAGCAGACGTTTGCTTTTCTCATCCCAAAGGTGCAGCCGCGCGTTGGCGAGGCTTTCGCGAATGGTCATGCGATTACCTTCGGCCAAGGCCACATGATCCCGCAGCACCTCTGGCAGACGATAGAACGGAATGCGGCTGTAAAGATGGTGCACATGGTGAATGCCGATATTCGCGCTCAGCCATTGCAGCGGACGGGGCAGGATATAATGCGACGAGCCGTGGAACGCCGCATCGTGCAGGTCCCAAGCGTCGTTCTCTTCCCAATGGGTCGTCTCGAACTGATGCTGCACATAGAACAACCACATCCCCGCCGTCGCCGCCAACAGGGTGCTGGGCACGAAGATGAGCAGAATGGGCATGATCCCCCCGAAATAGAAGATCACTGCAAGTGCTACGAGGATCGTCAGGTTGGTGCCCATCGCGCTCAGCCAATAGCGTGTCTGCGCCATCAGCCCCAGCGGGACGCGGTTCTGCACGAAAAACAGATAGGTCGGCCCAAGACCAAAGAGCACGATCGGGTTCCGATACAAGCGGTAATGCAGTCGCCCGAACAGCCCAAGCGCGCGATACTCCGCCACGGTGAGTGTATGGATGTCGCCGATTCCGCGACGGCCAAGGTTCCCGGCCGAGGAATGGTGGATCGAATGGGTCCGTCGCCAGACATCATAGGGCGTCAGCGTCAGCACCCCCAACACGCGGCCCACCCAATCGCTTGTGCGACGGCTGCTGAAAAAGGCCGCATGGCCGCAATCATGCTGGATCGCGAAGAGCCGCAGCAAGAAGCCCGCGTTCACCAGCGAGATGGCAAGCGTCAGCCAGCCGCTGATCGAGAGCGCCCACCAAGCGAGCGCCCACAGGAGAATGAAGGGGCCAAGCGTGATCGCAAGTTCAAAACTGCTGCGCCACGTGCTCGGCTCGCGGTAACGGGCCAGCACGCGCACCCAGTCGCGCGCGTTCGACACGTCCGCAGACGCGCCAGAGGTAGATTTTTCGTGGGACATGGACCTGCTTTTTGTCGTTATCCGAGGTCTTGTAGAGGAAAGCGCGCAGCAAGCAACGCCCACGGTGCTTTTTGGCCCCCCATTGCCGCATTTAGGCCGGAAACGGCCTGTGAGGTTTAGGGTTCATCCACCGCTGAGATTCCGGGCCCGGCGGCATTCAGCCCCCCAGTTCCACCTCAAACGAAAAAGGCCCCCGCAACGCGGAAGCCTTTCCCAAATTCCAAACCGAAGGCTTACAGTCCGGTGGAGACGTCGATTGTGTTGCCCTCTTCGAGCGTCACATAGGCCTTTTTCACGTCTTTGCGGCGGCCCATTTGGCCCCGGAAACGCTTGACCTTGCCTTTGGTGATGGTCGTGTTCACGGCCTTCACCTTGACGTTGAAGAGCGCCTCGACGGCCTCTTTGATCATCGGCTTGTTGCTGTCGATCGCGACTTCGAAGACGACGGCGTTCTGTTCGGACGCCATGGTTGCCTTCTCGGTGATGACCGGCTTGCGGATCACGTCGTAGTGTTGATGCTTGGCGCTCATTTCAGGCGTGCCTCCAATGCTTCGATCCCCGCTTTGGTGATCACCAGAGTGTCACGCTTGAGGATGTCATAGACGTTTGCGCCCATCGACGGCAGGATGTCCAACCCATCGATGTTGCGCGCGGCCTGTGCGAAGTTCTCGTTGACCGAAGCGCCATCGATGACCAGCGCGCGTTTCCAGCCCAGGTTCGAGACCTGCTTGGCCAGAGCGGCGGTTTTGCCCTCGGAAGTTGCTTCGTCGATGATGACCAGCGAACCGGCTTTTGCTTTGGCGGACAGCGCGTGGCGCAGGCCCAGCTTGCGGAACTTCTTGGTCAGCTCGTGGCCGTGGCTGCGCGGGGTCGGACCTTTGTAGATACCACCCTTGCGGAAGATCGGCGCGTTGCGGTCACCGTGGCGTGCGCCGCCGGTGCCCTTCTGGCGATAGATCTTCTTGGTCGAGTAGCTGGTCTCGGACCGGGTCTTGACCTTGTGCGTCCCCTGCTGCGCGTTGTTACGCTGCCAGCGCACGACGCGGTGCAGGATGTCGGCACGCGGCTCCAGGCCGAACAGGGCTTCGTCCAGGTCTACGGACCCGGCTTTGCCACCGTCGAGTTTGATGACATCGAGTTTCATGCGTCACCTTCTTTCTTGTCAGCGTCGGCATCGGAATTGTCGGCATCCGAACCTTCAGCTGCGATTTCGGCTTCTGCGGCTTTCAGCGCTTCAGCTTCCTGTGCGGCTTGCTCTTCGGCCAAACGCTTGGCTTCGGCTTCTGCCTCTGCGGCGGCTGCGGCGGCGGCCTCTTCGGCGGCTTTCGCGGCTTCGTCAGCGGCAGATTTCAGAGCGGCGGGCAGAATCGCGTCTGCGGGGAACGGCTTTTTGACCGCGTCCTTGACGGTGACCCAGCCACCCTTGGAACCGGGAACGGCGCCTTTGACCATGATCAGGCCACGCGCGCTGTCGGTCTTGACGACTTCGAGGTTCTGCGTGGTGACACGGGCAGCACCCATGTGACCGGCCATTTTCTTACCTTTGAAAACCTTGCCGGGGTCCTGACACTGGCCGGTGGAGCCGTGCGAACGGTGGCTGATGGAGACACCGTGTGTCGCCCGCAGACCGCCGAAGTTGTGACGCTTCATCGCACCGGCAAAACCTTTACCGATCGATGTGCCTGCAACGTCAACATACTGACCGGCGAAGTAATGGTCAGCGGTGATTTCCTCACCGACGTTGATCATCGCATCCGCGTCGACGCGGAATTCGGCCAGCTTGCGCTTGGGTTCCACTTTCGCCGCGGCGAAGTGACCACGCATGGCTTGGCTTGTGCGTTTGGCTTTCGCCGTACCGGCACCGAGCTGAACGGCGGTGTAGCCGTCACGTTCCGCGGTGCGCTGTGCGACAACCTGAAGCTTGTCCAGCTGGAGCACGGTCACAGGGATCTGCTTGCCGTCTTCCATGAACAGCCGGGTCATGCCGACTTTTTTTGCAATAACGCCTGAGCGCAACATATGATTACCCTCCCGGCTTTACGATTGCAGCTTGATCTCGACGTCCACGCCAGCGGCGAGGTCGAGCTTCATCAGCGCGTCCACGGTCTGGGGGGTCGGATCGATGATATCCAGCAGACGCTTGTGCGTGCGGATTTCAAACTGGTCACGGGATTTCTTGTCGACGTGGGGACCACGCAGAACGGTGAATTTCTCGATCTTGTTCGGCAGCGGAATGGGACCGCGAACCGAAGCGCCTGTGCGCTTGGCGGTGCTGACGATTTCCTGAGTGGAGGCATCGAGCACCCGGTAGTCAAACGCCTTCAGGCGAATGCGGATGTTCTGGCTTTGAACGGCCATATGCATATCCCTTGTTTTGGGATTCTAACGGATTGGAGGAAGCAGGCTCATCCGGCCCCCTCTTCGCGCCTTGGTAATAAATCAAACGGGGCGCGTCTAACGCACCCCGGTTCGATGCGCGTCCTATAGGGGGAATCAAAGCAAGTGGCAAGAGGGTTCTAAAAACCCCCGTGTTTTTAGAACCAGTGCGCAAAGTCACGCCGCCCCGGCGTGACCGCGCACCCCGTCAGCGTTGAATCACAACCGGAAAACGCGCCGTCTCCCCCAGTATCACGCGCACGCCAAACGCCCCTCTCCCGCCAAAGCAAAAGGCCGCAGCAAAAGCTGCGGCCTTTCGAATATCTGAACCGTGGTCCCCGGTCAGGCCAGGGGGAGGGCTCTCATCGCTCCTGCGGAGCGACTGCCGCCCACCGGGTCCGTTTCAAAATCACTCAGTGATTTTGGAAACGACGCCCGCGCCGACAGTGCGGCCACCTTCGCGGATCGCGAAGCGCAGACCGTTTTCCATGGCGATCGGTGCGATCAGCTCAACGCCGAAGGATACGTTGTCGCCGGGCATGACCATCTCGGTGCCTTC
>NZ_JBIFFY010000013.1:0-29744 GCF_043558125.1 Sulfitobacter sp. 1A12056
CGCCAGCCCGGCCGCGCGCTGCGCTAAGCCGAAGGCTTCGCGCGCGGCCTCATACACCACGGGTTGGGACACAACCCGCTGGGGCTTCATGGCATCGTGAACGACACGCTTGATGCGCTTATCATAGCCGGGGACCTTACGGATGGGCCAGCACCGAGATGGATCCGGGGGCTCGCTCAAATAACACCGCATGTCGCTCCGGAGCGCATCTATGTGATGCCCGGAAACCATGATTATTACGGCGGCACACTTGCGGACGACCATCTGCTTGCTGAACACGCGCGGTCCGTCGGCGCACATTACGTGCAGAAAGAGGAATTACACCATGGCGACACCCGCATCCTATGTTGCACGATGTGGACGGACTTCGATCTCTTGGGGGATCCTGAAACGGCGATGAGGATCGCCGGAAGCGTCATGCGGGACTATTCTCGTATCTGGATTGATTTCTCCGTAGGTTCTGCTGAAGGGAGCGGAGTCACGCGGCAACCTTTAGCAAGGGAAATAGAGCCCGCGGACACGCTTGCCGTTCACCGCGACCATCGCAAATGGCTTGAAGACAAGTTGATGTCCCCCCACCCTTGCGGGGAGGCCGGCCGCACGGTTGTCGCAACCCATCATGGGCCGCATCTGTCGGTCGCAGGGTCAGTAGATGGCCTTACCCCCGCATTCCACTCTGACTTAACAGACCTGATTGACAGGTTTGCCCCCTCAGCTTGGTTTTGTGGCCATTCGCATCGCCGGCTGCGCGCCATGGTTGGGCAAACCGATGTCCGAAACATAAGCGTAGGATATTGTCGGGAGTTTCTCCGGTCAGAGAGTGAGTATCTGATCGACGCAGGTATTTGGGAGAGCCTCGATGGGTCCTAAATCGGCTGACCTCATGCTTCTTGAGGCCACATGTCAAAGCGACCTAATTGTAATCACAGATACTGGTGGCGCTCCCTAAGAATATTGGTTCCTGGAAAATGACAATGAAATCAGATAGAAATAAGTTAGAAGGCCTCACATTCTTGAGCGATGGAACACCAATGTCGTTGCTCAGGCAGAATGCGAAGGCGCTAAAGAAAGCGAAAAACCTCAAGCTTCACGAGGCGCTGGATGAAATCGCAAAGCAGTATGGCTTCAACAGCTGGAGCGAAATGTCTGCTCATAAAGTCCATCCTATCGCTGAGAATGGAATTTTAGTGGGCTTTCGGCAGGAGATAAGCGGTCGTGATCATGAGGTCTATTACGATCATCTCTTTGTTGAGGCTATGGCGCAAGGGAAAGAGCAGGTTGGTTCGTCCGTATTCATCGCAACGGGTGTTGAGGAGGTCGACGGTGAAACCTTATATGTCACAAATATACATTTCATCTCCCCGGAACGGGGGGCAGATGAAGATATTCGGGAGGTCCGTGTGCAGGATGTGCAGGCCTTACGCGCGCTGTTGGATGGTGGCATGACAATCCGACAGACTTTAGCCATTCTGGATGGCCTAGGAGTTTTTGACCTCTACCAGAGAAATGGCACGGAACTATCAAGTTAGGCGTAGCCGGTACCATAGCTTGATTTTGGGTAGGAAATCTGAGTCTTGACAGGGCTTGCGAGGACCTTTTCCGGATATGAAATGAGAAGCCTAGCGGGATGGGCGGGATGCCCGCCCCCTGGATTGGCCCCGGTTCCAGCCGCGATCGTCGCGCAGCACCGCCCACAGGTAGCCAGTCTTGGTTTTGCCACGTCCGGGGTCCAAAGCGGGAGCCGTCGTCTTATCGATATACGGCCGGGTACTGCCTTGTTTCAGCGGTATCGCCATTCGATCCACCACCGCTGCGATCAGTGTACCGGTCCGACCCATCCAGTCGGCGAAGACCGATCGGTCGTTTAGTACGCCCTGCCGCGCCATGACAACGGCTTGATGGTTCAGCGGCATATACTCTGAATGCTTGGACACGGCGATCTGCGCCAGCAGCGCCTCAGTGGGCCAGCTGCCCTCCAGAAGATGCGCGGGAGCTTTCGCCTGAACTACGCCCGCGCGTCCTTTGGGGCGGGCGTACTTCGGGCGGACCGTGACAATCACTTGATACCGCGCCGGGATGTAGTCCAGCCGCCCCCCCCCCGCACCGTTGTTCCAATTGAGGCAAAACTCGGCGGCTTCTCGAGCTACCTGTGTCGTCGCTACCCTCTAAATCTTTGTTCTTGACAGATACCGTGTTTGACGAAATTCTCTACACAAGAAATTTTTTTCACATATGTGAAAAGATCTGCGTCTTTGAGGAAGGATGCACGGCTAAAATGGGGGGAAAGTATGTCTGTAAAGCAGGTCGAAAACGTGCTGCGTTTTTTCGAATTTTTCTCGGACGAACGAGTGCCTGCAACATTGACGCGGCTGTCGGCGGCCCTGTCGCTACCGGTCTCTAGCACCAGCAATCTAATTAAGACGCTGCGTGAACAGGGATACCTATTCGAGGTGCGCCCAAGAGGTGGGTTCTATCCTACCCGGAGGCTATTCGACGTTAGCCAGAACATCATTGATGGCGATCCGGTTCTTGCAAGCGTGCGCGACCAAATGGCCAAACTACGCTCCGAAACCGGAGAAACGGTGCTGCTGGCAGCTCGCGACGGTAACGACCTAATCTACCTGGATACAATGGTTTCCGATCAGGGGGTGCGATACTCGGCTGAGCCCGGTGAACGGCGTCCCATCTATGCTGTGTCCTCTGGAAAGGCGTTGCTCGCCGCGCTCGATGACAAGGCATTAATGGCTGAACTCGAGGCGATGGACTACTCCGGTGCCAACGAGAATTCTGTGACCGATCCGGACAAGTTGTTGCAAATGATCGTTGAGGGCCGCCAGCGTGGCTGGTTCCTTAACGCGACCGAGTTCACTCCTGAGGTTTCGGGCGTGGGGGTTATGCTGGAGGTCGCAGGCCGCCAGCTTGGTTTGTCGGTAGCCGGGCCGAACTATCGCATGGAAGGCCAGCATGCCTCAATTGCCGAGGCGCTTACTCGATCAATAAAGGCGCTCCGCGACCAGATAAGCGGGTCGGGAGGCATCAAATGATTAATAAAACCATGCACATCATCGACACGGCATTCACCGCTTTTGCCGTTACTGCCATCGCAGCATTGACGCTTCTCGTCGTCGCGGATGTCTCCTTGCGCTACGGCATTGGCAAGCCAGTGTTCTTCGCACATGACGTCGTCGTCCTGTACCTGACACCCGCTCTTTTCTTCTTTGGTGTCGGTCCAACGTATTGGCGCGACGAGCACCTCGCTGTCGATCTTCTCGTGTTGCGCCTATCAGTTCGAAAACGTGCCGTGACAGATGCAGTCAGTGCTACCATCGGCCTGTTCATCTTCTCACTTCTTATCTGGGTGTCATGGGACAGAGCATGGACAAGCTTTGTTAACAGCGAGCGGATCGCCAGCATTGTGCCCTGGCCAGCATGGCTCAGTTACATCTTAGTGCCGGTCGGATCGGTAGCGATGGCCCTTGTCTGTTTGGCGCGCCTCTTTTTGGCCATCCGAGTCGTTCTCACCGGTGAAAAGCCTTCTAGGGCTCAACACACCGAACCCGGGGAAGAAACATTATGATCTCGCTGATTGTCGTTGTCGGACTTCTCTTTCTTCTGTTCCTCGGGGTTCCGGTTGGTCTCGCGCTTGCCTTTTCAGGCATGGTGGGACTGGTCGCTATTGTCGGATTCAACTCAGCCTTGTCGGTTCTAGCAACCACTCCACTGTCCACGACCAACGGTTATGAGCTAATCGCCGTCCCGCTGTTCATCCTGATGGCCGAGTTTGTGATCGTAAGCGGCATCGCCGATCGGATGTTCAAGGCGATTACGATCTGGGTTGGCCGTTTGCCCGGTGGTCTGGCTGTTGCCACGGCCCTTGCCGGGGCTGGCTTTGGTGCAATCTCTGGATCTTCAACTGCGGCCGCTGCGGCTCTGTCGTCGACATCAATACCCGCCATGCAAAAAGCTGGCTATGAGGCCAAATTTTCAGCTGGCGTGGTGGCCGTCTCGGGCACTTTGGCCATGCTCATCCCGCCCTCGATTGCCTTGGTCTTGTACGGCATTATCGTCGAAGTGAATATCGCGTCGCTGCTGATTGGCGGCGTTATCCCCGGGGTTCTGGTGACCTTTGGTATCATCGTAACGATCTACGCCCTCATGGCGCGCGATCCATCCATTGCCCCAGCGGCAAAGCGTTGGTCACTGCGCGAAAAGCTTTTTGCCCTGCGCGAGATTGGCCCGATGCTCGCCTTACTCGCATGTGTAACAGGGGCGATCTATCTCGGGGTTGCAACACCCACGGAGGCCGCTGGCCTCGGGGCATTCGGAGCATTCGTCATCGCTGCCGCTTTTCGTTCGCTGACCTGGGCAAGAACTTGGGGCGCCCTGTCTCGTGCAGTGCGCGCGACATGTATGATTTTCCTAATCATCATCGGCGCTCACATCTTCGGCTATGTCCTGACATTGGGGCAGATAACCCCACAGTTCGTGACGTGGATCACCACGCTGAACGTTTCGCCCTATGTCGTGATGGCCGGGATCATCCTGTTCTACTTGGTTCTTGGCTGTTTCATGGATCAGCTCGCCATTCTGATCCTGACTGTTCCCGTCATGGTGCCAGCCATCGTCACCCTGGGTTTTGATCCGGTCTGGTTCGGCGTGATCGTCGTCGTCTCCGCTGAGGTAGGCATGATCACACCGCCTCTGGGCATGAACATCTTTGTGGTAGCCCGCTATGCCGGAAGACCGCTATCAGAGATCTTCCGTGGCGTCGCGCCACATGTGGTAACCCATCTGATCATCATCGCATTGCTTATCGCGTTTCCACAGCTGGTTCTGTGGCTTCCCAGCACAATAAACAACTAAAAAGGACACTGAAAATGACGCAACCAAAGGCTGCAGATCTGGACCCATCCGTTTTTTTCATGACCGAAGACATGGCGCAGCCCTATGCGCCAAGCGGACACTCCGGAACTGTAAATCGTCGTCTCGTTTCTCCTGAAACCGGCGCAACCCAAATGGAAGTTCTGATCGGACGGATCGAGCCGGGCCAAGGCGCCAGCGCACATTTCCATCCGGGAATTGATCAGTTCTGCTGGATGCTCGAAGGCCGCGCGGACGTTACCATCGGGTCGCACAAACAAGAGATTGGGCCAGGAGAAAGCTGTTTTTTCGCCGCCGACATGCCGCACACTTTCACCGCCATTGGTGAGACGCCGGTGCGTGTGCTCATTTGTTACGCCCCCCCTTACGGAGAAGGCGCTCGCGTGGAGTGCTAGGGGCAATTTCTACCAAACATGATGAACTGGAGGAGTAAAATCATGAAAACGACCCTAACCGCGATCTCTTTGCTGGCGGTAAGCGCTATCAACCCGGCGTTTGCGCAAGAGGTTACACTGAAGATCGCCGACAGTCTGCCAGCGGACCACATCATCACCAAGAATACGACTGACGTGTTCATGGCGCGAGTGCAGGAAGACTTGGGCGACCGCGTTGCCTTCGAACACTATCCTGCTCAGCAGCTTGCTAAAGCAAAGGACATCCTTTCCATTACTCAGGCCGGAATCGCAGACATCGGCTATATCGTGCCATCCTATGTATCTGAGAAGATGCCTTTGGGTGGCGTCGTTGAGCTGCCCGGCGAAATCGCATCTTCTTGCGAAGGATCTCTGGCGTTCCGCAACCTCGTGCAACCCGGTGGGATGCTCGACGAACTCGAGTTTCAGCCTGCTGGCGTTCGCGTGCTCTACAACGTCGCACTCTCACCTTACCAGGCAATTTTCTCAGAACGGGCAGGCGTGGGCTCGTTGGATGAATTCGACGGTATGAAGCTGCGTTCGAATGCTGGCGCGATGGAATTGTCGCTACAGTCGGTCGAAGCCGTTCCTGTGCGCATGACGCCGCCGGAGATTTTTGATGCCATGACAAAAGGCACAATTGACGGTGCTCTTTTGCCCTTCACCTCTACCTTCTCATATGGTCTCGATCAGATCGTCGGGTCGGCTACACGGAACGCGAATTTTGGCACCGTTGGGATTACCTATTCGATCTCGGAAAAGAAGTGGGACAGCCTTCCCCAGGATGTTCAGGAAGTCCTGACCCGCGTCGGGCAAGAGGTGACGGAAAGCGCTTGCTTGGCGTTTGACGAAGCAGAGGTTCAGTTCGCCGACAACCTCTCTGCTAAGGGTGTTAATGTCTTCAGTCTCTCTGACGATGAGACAGCGCGGCTGAACGCATCCTTCGAAACCGTTGCCCAAGATTGGGCTAAAAACCTCGACAGCCGGGACAAGAAGGGCAGCGAAGCGCTTGCGGCCTTCCGCAGCGAAGTCGAAAAGCTACGGGTCGCGAACGAGTAAATCCTCCAATAGCGGCGACGGAAACTTTCGTCGCCGCGCGTATCGTAAGCCGATTTCCCGAACCTTACCCTAACCCGTCAGAGGCCATTGTGTTTGATCTTCTAAAAGGCGTTCGCGTGGTCGAACTGACCACGATTGTATTGGGTCCCATGGCGGGCCAGATACTTGCAGATTTTGGAGCCGACGTTGTTAAAATTGAGGCACCCGGCGGTGATCTAGCACGACATGTCGAGCCTCGTTCAGAAGCCGGCGAAAGCTCGATGTTTGTGAACTGCAATCGCAACAAACAGAGCATCGTTATAGACTTGAAAACACAAGAGGGCCGCGAGGTCTTGAAGCGCTTGATATCGCAGGCGGATGTCTTCCTGCACAACATGCGTATGAAGGCGGTGCGCAAACTCGGGTTCGATGCCGCGACACTGCGCGCCATAAACCCCGGCCTCATTTATTGTTCCGCCATCGGCTTTGGCAGCGATGGCCCTTATGCTGATCGTCCAGCCTATGACGACGTTATTCAGGCAGCATCAGGTATTGCGCACTTGCCGACATACACAGGTGCCGAGCCCGCATATGTGCCGGGCGTGATCGCAGATAAGGTGGCAGCGCTCTACGCGGCCAATGCCATTTCCGCAGCATTATACAACAAAGCCCAAACGGGACAGGGAGTTGAAATCGAGGTTCCAATGTTCGAGGTTATGACCTCTTTCGTGATGACCGAGCATCTTGCCGCGGCATCGTTCGAACAGGACGCTAAACCAGGGTATCGCCGGCTGCTCAACCGCCATCGCCGGCCGTTTAAAAGCTCTAACGGTTGGGTCGCGGTTCTTCCTTATACCGAAGCTCACTGGCGCAGCACGCTTGAGGAGATCGGGCGCGCCGACGTGATCGATCAGGAGTGGTTTAAAAGCGCCTCAAGTCGATCAAGCCATGTGGCGGAGATGTATGAAATCCTCGCTCAAGTAATGCCAAAGCGTAGTACCGACGACTGGATCAACACCTTTGAGCGGCTGGATGTGCCGCATTCGCGGGTTAGTTCCTTGGGGGACCTGCTGAAGGATCCACACCTCCAGGCTGTCAATTTCTTTGGTGTTACAGATGATACAACTGGCCGAGCGCGGTCGGTGCCCCAGCCGGTAAAGGTCAATGGAGCTCACACCACCGTAGACAGAGCTGCGCCGCTGCTTAGTGAGAATTCGATCAGTGTGCTTCAGGAACTCGGTTACGAGGCTACCACAGTTCACGACATGATAAAGCGCGGCGTCGTCCAGGCCCCGCCACCAGAGGAAGGGGAATAGGATGGCAGGTCTGTGGCTAGAAGAATTTAAGCCTGGCATGGTTATCTCGCATGCGATCACACGCACTGTCACCGAAGCTGACAATATTGCTTTTTCAACCCAGACGATGAACCCCCAGCCGCTGCACATTGATCGGAACTTCGCCGCTCAAACAGAATGGGGTAGGCCGCTAGTTAACTCGCTTCTGACGTTGGGGATCATGATCGGTATTTCGGTTCATGAAACCACACTGGGCACTACTGTCGGCAATCTGGGAATGACTGATGTGATATTTCCGGCGCCGGTCTTTCATGGCGACAGCCTGCGGGTGGAGACTGAAGTAATCTCAGCACGGGCTTCAAAGTCGCGCGCCGGTCAGGGTATCGTGGAGCTCATCCATCGCGCCTACAAACAGGACGCAACTTTGGTTGCTTCCTGCCGTCGTTCTGCGCTTATGCGCGCACGTCTAGCGCAGGAGGCAAACTGATGCGATCGTGGCTTTTCGTCCCGGGCAACCGCCCCGACATGATGGCAAAGGCAGTGCGCGTGGGCGCCGATGCCATAATCCTAGATCTCGAAGATTCCGTTGCGCCTCAAAAAAAGGAAGAGGCACGCGAGGCAGTGGCAAACGCCCTCTCTACGCTTGATCGGAGCGCGCAGTTATGGGTGCGGGTAAACCCCATATCCAGCGCCTATTGCACACAAGATGTCGCGACAGCGATCAATGGACGCGCCGATGGGCTGGTCCTGCCAAAATCCGAAAACGGCGGCACGGTCCGCGACCTAATCGAGATGGCCGGCAACGCTTGCCCGCCAATCCTGGCTATCGCTACGGAAACCGCCGGCTCTTTGTTCGGCCTAGGCCAGTATGCCGGGCTGGAGACACACCTCCACGGCTTGGCCTGGGGGGCAGAAGATTTATCGGCAGACTTGGGAAGCACAGCGTCACGCGACGAGGCCGGAGCTTTGACTGGCCCGTTCGCGCTGGCCCGCAATCTAATGTTGGCCGGTGCGATGCACGCAAAGTGCCAGCCCATCGACACGGTTTGGACCGACATCCGGGATCTCGCCGGGCTGGAGGAGGAATGCAACGCCGCCCGGCGCGACGGGTTCACCGGCAAGATGGCAATCCACCCCGCGCAAGTGCCGATCATCAATCAGGCGTTCCTACCAACGGCTTCTGAAATTGCGCTGGCCCAACGGATCACGAAGGTGCTGGCGAGCAACCCTAATGTGGGTGCGGTCAGCATCGACGGACAAATGATTGATATGCCGCATCTCAAGCGTGCAAAGCGGGTTCTGGACCTCGTGGCAAAATACGGAGAAGATCAATGACGCCTACACCCATTCGCCTAGGCCGTGGCTTTTACTGGCAAGAACTGACAGTAGGCGATCGGTACTCAACATACGGCCGCACTATCACCTCGGCGGATATCAGCACCTTCGTCGGTCTGGCCGGTATGGTCGAAGTGCTTTTCACCAATGCGGAATACCGTAAAACCGAAAGCACCTTGAAGGGCGAACCGTCACCCGGTGCGTTAGTGCTTTCGGTAGCAGAGGCGCTGGCCCTCAATGCCACAGCTCAAGAAACGGGTTTAGCTTTCCTTGGGCTTTCCACACTAGACATTAAAGGGCCTGTCCAAGCTGGCGATACGATTGATGTCGAAATGGAAGTGCTCAGTGTACGCCAAGAAAGCAAAGGCGACCGTGGTCTAGTGCGAACACGCAATACGGTTCGCAATCAAGAAGGTAAAACTGTCATGGTGTACGAGCCGTTGCGCTTAATGATGGGAAGGCCCCAATAGGCGGGAATATAGTGCGCCTGTAAATATGTAAGAACTCTCGGGACACTATCCTGCGGTGATGAACAGGCGAACAGGACGGCCATTGGTATTGACCTGCCCCCGCTGGTCCCTTGTTCAAAAGGCTGAGGGCGTTCTGGAGAGAATACTGATACCTAAGTCGTCCGTTCATGCTCAAGTTATAACAACGTTGGCCACGCTTATGAGCCACTCCAGTCAAGCTTAGCTGTAAACGCTGCGCAATTGATTCCTAGGATGAGCCCTTCAGGAGGGGGGCTTAGACATTGCTTGAGATGTGCGTCAAAGGCAACTCTAGGCCGTTTGCGTTTGTGGCTTCCGCACGCGGTTCGGTGAGCTCAACGCCCCTGAGTTTACACCTGCCGTTCAATGTCGTGCAGGAACGTCTTACTTGTGCAACCGCCAATCTTTAAAGCATCGCTGTAAGTTGCTGGCCCGGCCCGGACGTTTTTCCGAACAGCTTCACAGGGTGATCGATACTGGCGGCGAGCAATGCCATCCGATACACCTCATTCGGCGGTTTCGGCCCAATAATGCAATTGGTCGGTGGGTACCCATACTGCAGCGCGCCTCACCATTCCGGACATCCGCGGCCACTGTATAATCGGGTAACAGGCCTTGGCGCAACCCGGACGGGAGGACGAACGCTGGTCTTATTCTGAAGCTAGCGGATTCACCTTAGATACAAGGTGAGATGCCCTATGAAATCACTATATAAGAATTTAGCCTAAACATTGCTGTTTTTATAACGCAGAAGTCATCAAGGCGAGCGCGGAAAGTGTGCCGATCGCTTCGGTATGATTGACCGCTGTGAATCGAATATGATTTGCGGACAAGCGCTCAATCTGCGGAAGAAGCGCGGCAGCGTCGGCATAAAGCTGGCGCATCATTCGGACTTCTACCGTCAATGGTGGCGTGCAGGGTTGTGATATATTAGTGCCTTCAGCAGTCTGTACCGCTTTGGTGACCGCTTCTTGAATACGCCTCCGCGACACGGCGGGAGAAAGGCTCTTACTGGCGTGGGCGCCGAGTGCCGTCTTCGTCGTGATTTGAATGGCATGGGGAAATTGATGCGCGATCTCTTTGCACAGGTGGTCGTCGCCACTTGCCGCAAGCAGCGGGACACCAATCTCGGCGGCGTAACCGGCAAAGAGGGTTGGCTCGCCGACAATCTCTCCGTTCATGCGGATTTCGGCAAAGGCCAGCCCAGAGATCGTATGGGCAAGCACGCCAAACTCTCCTGCCGCGCCGTGATATCCGATGAGCACGACGCCGCTGTAGGCTTCTGTAAGCCCCTGGATCATCGAAAGCGGTCGAGGTTTGCCTGAAACCAACTCGGCCCGATAATCAAGCTCCTCGGCGATCATATTGCGCATTGGCCCGTGCGAGTCCGCCACAGTGACCGATGTCGCACCGCCGTCAAAAGCACCTGCAATTGCAGCGTTTGCCTCTTTTGTCATCAGCCGCCGCGCTACTTCGTATTCGGGGTTGCCGCGCTGGCCTTGCAGTTGTTCGCTCACGCCTGCGATCCCTTCGATATCGACCGAGATGAAGATTTTCATGCTTTTTCTCCCATGGGGGTGTTGTTTTCTTCGATGGGGGTGGTGGCCTGCCATATCTTGCGAACCGCAGCGCGTCTGCTGCCGCGCAAACGATAGAGCCGCACTTCGAGCGCCGTCGTCCAATCCTCACCGCCGACCCGGACCAACTGCCCCTGATCAAGCGCATCCCGCGCGCAGCTTTCCGGGAGCAGAGCAAGGGCACCGTGGGATAAGGCCATACGCTTGAGGACTTCGGAGGTGGGGCTTTGGCCCAACCGTTCAAGCGTGGGGCCGGTTTTCAGGTGGCGTTTCAGAAGCAACGCTTCGATATCAGCGAAATATCCATCCCTTGAGTAGCCCATATAGGGCAGGGGCGGATGCTCGGGGCCAGCTTTGCTCGGATCAAAGAGCGGCGCCCCCGCGGCATCGACCGGGGACGTCATAATCAGCAGGTCATGCGCCAAGACACGGGAGTCGAAGCGCGATTGTTCAAACAGTAGCGCCGCATCGGCATAGGCGTATTGCATCACGAAATCCACCATGCCATCGGCGAGTTGCTGCACCATATCGTGGAAGTTCTGCGTAGAAATATGGGTGGTCAAATGCCCCGTCTGCTGCTCAAGGCTTTTGAGCCATTCGGGTATGAAATTAAGGTTCAGCGTGGTTGCCGCCGCGATGCGCAGGTCGGGGCGAGAATGATGAACCTGCTGCAAGAACTCAGCGCGGTCCGTATGGAGGGAGGATAGGACCAGTTCCGCTGTCTCGCGGAAGGCTCGGCCTTGTTCCGTCAGGGTGATCGGATAGGTGCGGCGATCAAACAGCGGGACGCCAAGCCATGTTTCAAGCGCCCGTATCCGACGGCTGAAGGCAGGTTGCGTGACGTTGCGCTCGTCAGACGCTCTGGAGAAGTTCCGGGCCCGAGCTAGAACCAGATAGTCCTCGATCCATTTGATATCCATATCATTACCTCTCCACGAATGCTGCCTTCCCGCAAGGGTAGAACTATGCCTAATATGCATAGTCAATGCCGTTTTGGCGTTGGTCTCTGCTCGGTTCGGCGGTTTCTATCGCGTCAATGCACAAGCGCCGTGGGAGAACATGTCTTATGCAATCGAACCGACTGCTCGAAATCGCGGACCTTGATGTCCGTTTTGGCAAGCCCGGTTCAGAGATGCGGGCTGTCAAAAAACTGAGCCTGCACGTCAATAAAGGCGAGACTGTCGCGATTGTCGGAGAATCCGGCTCTGGGAAATCAGTCAGCGCTCTGTCGGTTATGCGATTGGTCGAATTTGGCGGAGGGCGGATTGTGGGCGGAAATATTTCCTTTCGCAAACGCGACGACAGCGTGATTGATATCGGCAGTCTTGATATGGAGAACGCGCGTTTGATGCGCGGCGATGATATCGCGATGATTTTCCAAGAGCCCATGACTTCGCTCAACCCCGTCTTTACCATTGGGGATCAGATCGTCGAAGCTGTGGTAACCCACCAAAATAAAAGCCGAAGCGAGGCCCGTGCCATCGCGCTTGAGACCCTTAACAAGGTGCGCATTCCGGACGCCGCGCAGGTAATGAAGCGCCATCCGCATCAGCTTTCGGGCGGGATGCGTCAACGTGTGATGATTGCCATGGCCCTGTCCTGCCGCCCGCAATTGCTGATCGCGGATGAGCCCACCACCGCGCTGGACGTTACTATACAGGCGCAAATCTTGCGGCTGATCCGTGAATTGCAGGACGAAGAGAACATGTCAGTTCTTTTCATCACCCATGACATGGGCGTGGTGGCCGAGATCGCTGATCGCGTTATCGTCATGTATCGGGGCGAAAAGGTAGAAGAGGGCGACGTCGAGACCATCTTCAACGCCCCGCAGCACCCATATACCCAAGCCTTGCTCAAAGCCGTGCCGCGGCTGGGGTCGATGCGCGGCACCGATACACCGCAGCCCTTTGCTATTCCGGGTCAAGACGCGACAGATATCGCGCCAACGCCGACCGCCGCGATTGACTATAGCGCCCCGCCGCTATTGTCGGTGCGTGGGCTGACGACCCGTTTCGATATTGGTGAAGGCCTGTTTGGCCGGGTCAAAAAACGGGTCCATGCGGTGGAACAGCTTGATCTGGATATTTGGCCGGGCGAAACGCTGGGTCTGGTCGGTGAATCCGGTTGTGGAAAATCGACCACCGGTCGGTCGATCTTGCAACTGGTCGAGGCGTCGTCGACCCGGCTGACCTTTGCCGGCGAAGACCTTACGCAGCTTTCGACCTCTGAATTGCAAAGATTGCGCCGGGAGGTGCAGTTTATCTTTCAGGATCCCTACGCCTCGCTTAACCCGAGACTGACGGTGGGCTACTCCATCGCGGAGCCAATGTTGCTGCATGGTCTTGAGACCAAGCAAAACGCCTTTGATAAGGCGGTGTGGCTGCTTGAAGAGGTGGGGCTAAGCGCAGATCATGCCAGCCGCTATCCGCATGCTTTCTCGGGCGGACAGCGCCAGCGTATCGCCATTGCCCGCGCTTTGGGCACTGATCCTAAACTCATTATCGCGGATGAAGCGGTTTCGGCGCTTGATGTTTCGGTACAGGCGCAGGTGATCAACCTGATGATGGATCTGCAGAAACGCTTTGGTCTGGCCTATCTTTTCATCAGCCATGACATGGCGGTGGTCGAACGCATTAGCCAGCGTGTCGCTGTGATGTACCTGGGGCAAATCGTCGAAAGTGGACCCCGGCGTGAGGTTTTTGAGAACCCTCAGCACGCCTATACGCAGCGGCTCATGGCCGCAGCGCCCGTGCCGGACCCTTCGATCCGTCAGCGCAGCCGACCGCTTATTACCGGCGAAGTGCCCAGTCCGGTGCGGCCTATCGGCCAACCCCCTGCCATTCACCAGATGATCGAGGTGGCCCCCGGTCATCTGGTCGCCCGCGATCCTGCGGACGACACAGAAGCCGCCTGATTCATAAAAATTGACCGACTTGTCCACAACGAGAGGATTTCCGACATGACATCTTTTTTCAAACGCACCGCGCTGAGTGCCATGCTGCTGGCCAGTTCCGCGCTTGGCACGTCGCTGGCGGCGGCGGACCTGAACATCGCGATGGACCAGATTTTCCAGCGCATGGACCCGCATAACTCCAACTATAACGTCGACTATTCAGTCGCCAGTGGCGTGTTGGAGCGCCTGATAACCTTTGACAAGAATATGAAACTGGTCCCGCAGCTTGCCACCGAATGGGAAGGCAGCGCAGACGCGAAAACCTTTACGTTCAAGCTGCGCGAAGGGGTGAAATTTCATGATGGCACGCCGTTCAACGCAGCCGCCGTCAAGGCCAACTTTGACCGGCTCGCAGATCAGTCGCAGAACCTCGCCAAGAACAGCCTTTTCAAAGTGGTCGACACCGTAGAGACGCCCGATGACTACACTGTTGTGCTGAACCTTAAAGAGCCTTTCGGCGCGATGATCAACACAGTCGCCCACCCGTCGGTCGTGATCCACAGCCCCAAAGCTCTCGAAGAACTGGGCAAAGACGTGGATCGCAATCCGGTCGGCACCGGCCCCTTTGTCTTTAAGGAATGGGTTCCCGGCGAGCGGGTGGTCGTGGAAAAAAACGACGAGTATTGGGACAGCGATTGGCCCAAAGTGGACAAAGTCACGTTCTACCCGGTCACTGAAAGCGCTACGCGCGTTTCCATGATGCTTTCTGATGAGATTCAGTTCATCCATGTGCTACCTGCCGAACTGGCCAAGCGTGTGAACAATGCCGATAGCCATGAGGTTCTCGAAGTGCCGGGCATCACAGTCTGGACAGCCTCGATGAACACCAAAAAAGAGCACTTCCAAGACGTGCGCGTGCGCAAGGCCTTTAACCTTGCTATTGACCAGCAAGCCTTTGTCGATGTGGTCTACTCGGGCCATGGCACCGTGCCTGACAGCCCCATCGCGCCCGACACCCGGTTTTATGAGGCCCAGACACCGCTCGAAACCGATCTCAACAAGGCGCGCGCCCTGATGAAAGAAGCCGGCTATGAAGACGGTTTCGAGATCGAAATCTGGGGCATTAACAACTCCACCGGCGTGCGGATGCTTCAGTTCCTTCAGCAGCAGTTGTCGCAGATCAACGTCAAGGTGAAGATCGTGCCGATGGAAGGCGCTACTCGGTCAGAGAAGGTCTTTTCTTCCATGGATCCCGAGACCGCGACCTTTGATATGCTGATGGGCGGCTGGTCCCCTTCGACCGGGGATGCGGATTGGCATCTCCGTCCGGTCTATGCGACCGAAGGGTGGATTCCCAAAATCTATAACATGGCGTTCTATTCGAATGAGACTGTCGACAAAGCCATTCAGGACGCGCTGAATACGGGCGATGCTGAAGCGCGTGGAGACGCCTATGCCATAGCACAAAAGCAGATCTGGGAAGATTCCCCCGTCGTTTGGCTGGCCATCGAGAACAAGATGGCAGGGCGCAAGAAAGGTTTGACCGGCGTCTTCCAGATGCCTGATGGCACGATGCAATATGCCAAAGCCGCCTACGAATAAGAACTGATGCCCGAAACCGGCCCGGCGCTGCATGCGCCGGGCCAGAACTACGAGTCCGTCACATGCTAAACTACTTTCTCCGCAGGCTCGCCGCGATGGTGCCGGTGCTCTTCCTGATCTCGATCTTCGTTTTCCTTTTCGTACATGCGTTGCCCGGTGATCCGGCGCGTTTGCTAGCCGGTGAAACGGCAACGCAGGCTGAGATGGAATCTATCCACCGGGCGCTGAACCTCGATGCACCGCTCTGGACGCAATACGTTAACTTCATCGGCAACCTTCTCACACTGGACCTTGGCACGTCGCTCCGCACCGGTGAGCCGGTCTCGCAGATGATCGGACGCGCTTTTATGCCAACTTTCTGGCTATCGGTTTCCGCGCTGACATGGTCGGTGCTCTTTGGCCTGATCGCCGGGGTGATCTCGGCGGTGCGCCGGGGCAGCGCGGGTGACCATGTGGGGATGTTCGCCGCTGTGTCGGGCATTTCCATGCCGAACTTCTGGCTCGGTCTGCTGTTGATGCAGCTGTTCTCGGTCAATCTGGGATGGCTGGGGACCAGCGGTTTTGATGAGCCATCCGATCTCATTCTGCCGTCGCTGACTTTGGGGGCAGGTGTGGCAGCCGTCATGGCCCGCTTTACCCGCTCTGCCGTGATTGACGTCGCGCGGGAGGACTTCATTCGAACCGCCCGCGCCAAGGGGCTGAAAGAGCGTATCGTCGTGTGGAAGCATGCCTTGCGCAATGCTTTGATCCCCGTTGTGACCATGGCCGGCTTGCAGTTCGGCTTTTTGCTTGGCGGCTCCATCGTGGTGGAAAAAGTGTTCCGCTGGCCGGGGCTCGGCTCGCTGCTGCTGGATGCAATCAACTTTCGTGACTACGCGGTCGTGCAATCCGAGATCATGCTGTTTTCGCTGCAATTCCTCTTAATCAATCTGGCGGTGGACATGCTGTACGGCTTCATCAACCCCGCTATTCGCTACAAATAGGAGCGCGCCATGACTGATGTCGCAGACCCGATGAGCGGCGCGCCGGCCCGTGCAGAAAAGACCGCGCGCTCACCACTCGTTGAATTCCGTCGCCGTTTCTCAACCCGCTATGGCGCGATGATCGCCGGGGCTTTCCTGCTGCTAATGCTGCTCGGCGGTGTGCTGGCGCCGTGGATTTTGCCCTTTGGGCCAGACCAGTTTGACTATAAGAATACGCTTGAAGGCCCGTCGCTGCTGCATTGGGCTGGAACTGATGAATTCGGACGCGATATCTTTGCGCGGATTTTAAATGGGGCGAAACTGTCAATGTACATCGGCTTTGTCTCGGTGACCATCGGGGCGGTGATCGGCATCGTCGCCGGTCTTTTCGCGGGTTACTACGGCGGGTGGCTCGATTCTGTGGTTATGAGGATCTCCGATGTTCTATTCGCTTTCCCCGGTATCCTGCTGGCGATTGGAATCGTGGCCATTCTGGGTGCGGGGCTGACCAATGTCATCATCGCCGTGGCGGTGTTTAGTGTGCCTGCTTTCGCGCGGATCGTGCGCTCAGGCACCCTGAGCTTAAAGGAATCGACCTATGTCGAAGCGGCGCGTGCTGCGGGTGCATCGAACTGGATCATCATGTTCAGACATATTCTGCCGGGCGTGCTCGGCGCGGTCATCGTCTATTTTACTATGCGGATTGGCACATCTATCCTGACCGCCACCAGCCTGTCTTTCATCGGCCTGGGTGTGGAGCCTTCGATTGCCGAGTGGGGTGCCATGCTCGCAACCGGGCGGGAATATATGCTTGCTGGTGAATGGCATCTGACCTTCTTCCCGGGGCTGGCGATCTTCCTCACTGTCCTGTGTTTTAACATCCTTGGGGATGGCCTGCGCGATGCGTTGGACCCCAAACTTGATGACAGCTAAGCGGAGAAGATCATGCGACATTCATTTGATTGCGCGACGTGGTGGACTCTGCCCACGGGCACGGACAACACGATCTGCGACGTTCCCGGCGTTCAAGTTGGAAATACCGATGTGCGGGGGGAGGGCCGATGTACCGGCGTGACTGCGGTCTTGCCGCATGGGGGGGATATGTTCCGGCAACCTGTTACGGCGGGGCTATCGGTTATCAATGGTTTTGGCAAAAGCGTTGGTCTGATACAACTGGCTGAACTGGGGGAGATCGAAACGCCGATCCTGTTGACCAATACTTTTGGCGTCGGCCCCTGTAGCACAGCACTCATCCGGCGGGCCGTCGCATCAAATCCAGAAATTGGGCGCAGCTTATGCACGGTTAACCCGCTGTCGTTGGAGTGCAACGATGGCAAGGTTAACGACATTCAGGCGCTGGCCATAGGTGAGGCGCAGGCAGAGGCCGCACTGAACGCCTGTGGAACCCGCTTTGCGCAGGGCACTGTAGGCGCGGGCAGCGGGATGAAGACGTTTGGCTACGCCGGCGGGCTGGGCTCGGCATCGCGGCAAGTAAGGCTTGCAAGCGGCGCCGGGTTCTCCCTTGGCGCGCTGGTCCTGTCAAACTTCGGCCAACAATCTGCGCTGCGGGTTTTAGGGCGTCAGTTGCCGCCCCCGGCCGAGCAGTGCATTGACGATCCCGACCGTGGGTCAATCATCATTATTCTTGCAACTGACGCACCGATGGAGTCGCGACAATTGACGCGGGTGGCGCGTCGAAGTTCCGCAGCGCTTGGCCGTTTGGGCAGCCACATTGGCCATCAGAGCGGCGACATTGCTCTCGCATTCACAACCGCCAACAGCGTTAGCCGCGACAGCGCTGATATCCATGAAGCCAAACGATTGGATGAGCGCTGTATGGACGCGTTTTTCGTCGCCACGGTGGAAGCTGTCGAGGAGGCTATTTTGAGTGCGCTATGGCATGGGGTGCCTCAACAAGGCTATGACGGTACGACGCTACCTTCTTTCCGGGATCATGCATGTCTGAGCTGTGGTTTTTTAAAGAGAGCTCTATGAGCGAGTAGTTTCACCGCTTCGCATCGGCTGCGAACGGCATAACACGTTTGAAACCATGTGATTATCTGCACGTCAAGAACTTTGCAATTTCTTAATCGGTGAAAAAATTTTCTACAGATTGGGCGGTATGCAGCCGTTCGCCGCGGAAGCGAGCGCGCCCCGGCCACACCATGGAAGCAGACGTTGCGCCTCTTGGCATACTCGGGAAGGATTTATCAGTCGCCCCGGATCGGTTGACAATGACAGGCATTACCTCTGCGGCATGCGTTTTTAGTTGTCCACGAAGCCGGAAGTCTGCGATCATTCGTAACATTGTAGCAATATGAAAAATATGGATTGAAAAATATATGGACGAAGCGGTCGACAATGAAGAGTTGCAGGTCAGCGTTTGTACCGACTGCGCACGCCATCCCAGCCTAAAGAAAATGATAAACGCCGACCTGGCCACTGGTATCTGTGCGTTTTGCTGCAGGACCGATGCACAGGTTAGAAACCCTGAAAACATTGAGCCGATGGTTATGCTGATGCGCGCGCTCATCCGCTACTATTGGGACGAATTCTCCTACAATTCACACTGGGGAGGAGAGGCTGTCCTCGAACTGTTCAATGAGGCGGATAATCCTGTTGTCGAGCCGTTCGCCGCTAACGATTACTACGACGAATTCGATCACCATCTGCAAGAACCACCATATCCAGATTGGGACAAAGGCGTATCAATTTACGCCGGTTTCGATGCCGAAGGAATGCGCTTGTTGAACTCAGCCATCTCACGTTCTACACAAAGGTCGGTAGGCGAACTCCGTAGACGCCTCGACACTTCCAACTTCGCGAAGATCGAGAGTGAGCTCGAAGCGTTAATCAAGCCATTCCTGGCTGACCTCAAGTTCGTTCTTCCCAAAGGCGGGACTTGGTTTCGAGCACGGACAGGGTTTGAAGCTCGCTTCCTTCGCTCAGGGGGTTTCGACAGCCAAATTGTGCGGCAGCCCTATATGGGCGCTTCCATTGGTGCCTCGCCAAACCCAGGTAACGGGCGGCTCAACAGAGAAGGTCGGCCAGTACTCTATCTTGGATCTACACCCTATACGGCGCTGGCCGAGATACGCCCGCATCCAGGTCACTATGTATCGATTGGGGGTTTCGCGATATTGCAAGACCTCAACGTAGCTGACTTCGACCCGGACATTTCGCTTTTTTCTTCGAGCGACGAAAGGCTGGAAATGTACGAGATCATCCAAACCTTTGATCGATGGATGAGTACGCCTGTCACGCCAGACGACAAAGTAAGCTATCTGATCACCCAACTTCTTGCCGAGATCCTGCAGGCACAGGGTTTTCACGCAGTGCAGTTTCGCAGCTCGGTTTCTGACGGTGTCAATCTTTGCCTACTTGATACGGCACATGCAGCTTTTGTTGACGGGCATTCCAGCGTGCGTTTCGTTCAAGGCGTTCACTATGAGGCACCGGAACATCCTTTCGTTACTTCGCCCGAACCTGGTGACTACCACATGACCAGGTAACAGCTTCCCTCCAGCTTTCTCTCAAGCCAGTTCGCAGTGACCACCCGATATACTGTCCACGCGTGGTCTTGGAAGGTAACCTGATTGCGGGGCCGTTCGTGTTCAGCCTGTCCTTCCAGCGGCAGTCTCGCGCTGGTCCGACGATAGACGAAGCTCAGACGCAACCCGCAGCAGGCAGCGGGATCACCAGTCAGAACCCGTGTCTGAGACGGATCTTCTGAACAGTGGGCGGGAAGCAGATGTGCGGCGATGCCGCGTTGCTTCCGCAGCATCGTTACAGCGCGGACACACTATTTTATCTGGTATTTCAGCCGTCGTTGAACGAACGCGGGTTTGGAGCCTTCCAGAATTTTGACGATGGCATCGTTGATACGTGGGTTTTCAATCGAACCACTTTCATAGGTGAATTTGTAGTTGCCGGCCTTGTCGAGCGTCACGTAAAGAATTTGCTCGGCATCGGCCCCGACGGCAAGGTTCGGGTTGTGAGTAACCAATACCACCTGCCGAGATTTCTTAGCCTCGCGAATGCAACGCGCGAGCACTGTAAAGATGCTGTCATTGTCGAGGTTGTCTTCCGGCTGGTCGATAATTAGCGGTGTTTTTTCTTTGTCGAGATGCAGGTAGAACACCAGCAGCAATAGACCCTTTTCGCCTGGGGAAAGCTGGTTCAGGTTTTTTCCGCCCAATCGAAGCTCATAACGTGGCTCGAAATATTCCAGCGAGAAAAGCAGATCGTAGAGGCGCTTAACGTCCTTGATCTGTTTCGAGATATCTTCCGCTTTGATGTCGGCAAGGGTGCTCTTGGCAAAGCTCAGGATAGTTTCAACGTCATTCCAGTTCACGTCTGTCATGCGCTTTTCCAGATCGCTGCGCCCCTCTACGGCACCGCGAAACGGCCCGCGCGCCGTCTGGGTCACGAGTTCCAGAAAGCGCCCCGGAAACTCGTGCGACGCCACGAATGACGCGTCGATCGATACATCGAATGCCTCCGAACTTACGGTTGCCAGCTTATCCTCGACGCTGGATTTCAGGCTTTCGTAGAAAGAGCGCACCTTTTCCTTGGAGGTGAAAATCGAACGCGCGAGATTGTCGCGGTCGGAATAACGGGTATCAAGTTGCGCCTGCAGGTCTTCCTCGATGTAGCGGATACGGGCCTCCAAGTCCTTGATGGTGCCAGGCTTGGGACTCTCATCCTCCCCCATGACATCTTCCATCTTCTTCTTGATTTCCGAAAGGGTCTGGAGGTAGCGCTGATAGCGGCGCTGCGGCGCGGACAGAGTTTCCTGCAAAGCCTTCAGTTTATCAGTGAGATACTGGTGGGCTTTGCGTAGGGAGGGGACGCTGGCAACCGCAGAAAAGTCCGTGCCCTCGGTAAACTCGCCAGCGTGCTCGGCCTCCAGCGCCTTCACTTCGGCGGCAAGTTCGTTAGCCTTGGCATCGAGGCTTGCGGTGCTGATCTTGTGGGAAACGATGAGATCAATATCCAGACCAAAGCGTGTGCAGATGGGCCTAAGCTCTTCCTTGCCTTGCTTTACGTGAGCGTCGAGAGCGTTGATGGACTCCTTGAGCGATCCGAGCGACATCATGTCGGTCTTGATGACCGATAGTCGGTCGACCGCCTGCTTGCCGCGTTCTGTGATGGTCGCTTGAAGGGCTCGCGTTTGTTCTATCTCCTCGGACACGGCGCGCTGCTTGGGCGTTTCTTCCTCCGGCTTTTCGACAGCCGCAGGTTTCGAATTCTCAAGGACGCGGTACTCTTCGCGCCGTTGATTCAACTGCTCTTTCAACCGGGCGCTGGTCGAAGGGTCTGCTTGCTGCTCAAGTTCAATGATCTCGATGTTTAGCTCGCGCAGACGTACCTTTAGGGCGCTAATGTCGCTCTTGCTCTGCGCGGTCTTCAGGTCTTCGAGTTCTGAAAACGTCGATTTCCCCATGCGGTCGGATTCCTCCACATGCGAGAAAACAACCTCTTCTATCTCCTTCCGAAATGCTTTGACCTCAATCTCGTTCGTCAAGCTTTCGAAGTAGTTCTGGGGAAGGTACTTGACAGCTTCGGGCCGGAGCGCATCAACATCCTCATCGAGCTTTTTCGTACGCTCGGTTCTGCTCGCCCAGGTCAGAGTTGCCGTGAAATTCTCGGCGTAGCCTTTTTGTCGGAATTTTCGGTTGCGGGCTTCGTCGGTCAGAAACGAGAAATGCTCTTGCTGGCGCGACTCCCCGAGGAGCCCAAGAATGTCGGCGATGGCGCTCTTGCCGCTCCCCTTGTTGCCGATAATAGCCGTTAGCTCGGGGTTGAAGGGAATCGCAACATTCCTGAACCAGGAACCGTTGGCTCCCGCATAGCCCGCAATCTGATCAATCCGCAGCCCCGCGATGAAACGGGTTGCATCCTGATTGAGCCGTTCCAACACGGTGGGACGCTCACCGATATGCACGCGACCCTTTGGTTCAAAGAGTGTTTGCCGGAGCCCTCTAAACGTCAAATCGGCCTTAATCCAAGTCGGCGGGTATCCTGCCTCGTCGCCGGAGAGCCTGCCAAGATCGGCAATCGCATGAGCGTCCGAGCCTGAATAGACGGGCTTCTTCGCGGAAGGGATGCCATCTTCGTAGCGGTCCGTACTAAGGAAGTAGCCGGTGCTCTTGTGTGACCCGAAGAAAGCGTGACTGGCCTTGTCTAGCTCATCCGAGATCGATTTGCTGCGGGCGGACTTAGTGTCAACGCCGCGCAGACCATCATTGCCAGCCGCCGTGACGATCAAATAGGCCGTCTCGTCGGGGAACACCTTCTTGAGAGCCGTTTGAAGATCGGACAGGCTGATTGTGGCCTGTTCGTATTCTTCGCGCGAGTTGAGCTCGCTGCAGCGAAGGCGCAGCCCTTCCCGAGTTTTGTGCGTCTGCAGATCACTGAGCAAGGTACGCAGCTTCGTTTCGGAAGCAAGCGCAGGGTCGATCAGGACATGGGTGTGAACATTGCGGCCGTCCGAACTCACGGTTTCCGTGAGCCGGAACTCACAATTCGGGATAAAGACCTTTGTGCCGTCTGGGTAAAGGCGCTCATACGCCTGTGAAACAACCAAGTAAGAGTCAAAGGAGAAATAATCTGTGATCCCAAATACCTGAACGTCCGAGTCCTCTAGCAATTCGAGATAGGCGTGGAGATTTTCCTCACTGATATCGCCGTAGCCATTTGCCAGTTTGGTTCCTGGCCCGTGAAGATGGAGATCCCACCGATGCCATCCCGACCCATCTTTCTTGTACTCAATAGTCATTGCTTTTAATCCACTTGCGCATAGAGAAAGTGCTTCAAGTCACATGGGAGACATTGTACCGCGTAATTTTCTGCGGCAAGCATGAATGACCGATCTAGGGAAGCCGCGCTGCGGCGTGCTGCAGAATCCAAACGGCGGCTTTGGGCCGGCCGCACCAAGCGCGCCCATGCTGCCACTGCGAAGCCTCCAACGGCTTACGCGGTCAGTTTGGGGCTCCAAGCCGCCATGCGGCGGTGCAGAGAAAATCCCGAACCAACGTCTGTATGAATGTCGGCTACCACTGCTGACGCATTCTTGGACCGCAGATGCAGTGGACGGCCGCTTCCCGCCCTCCTTTCCAGATGCCGCATTAGCGAAGCCAAGGATCATGCGCTTGCAGCGAACGGCAGAAAGGTCCGCAGAGCTCACCAGCACGAGATTTGCGGACACCCTAAAGCGTTTCGAAGAAAACCTGAATCGCTGGGGATTCCCAAACTGGTCTGATTGTGATTCATATGTGGACGCCGCCTTTGGCAAGGGCTGATTTTGTCGAGGTGCGGGTAATCGGTTGCTTTCATATGTCCGGCCTGTTTATGCGGCTTCGAAAGCGCCGCTGGCCCTGATGGAAATCCGCTGAAGAGGTCCCTAATCAATCTAGCGCGCTTGTGGGGCGCGGTGAATCAGACGGGTTTGGCTCTCCGTTGGCTCGATCGTTACGCATCATTGACTGCCTTTGCCAATTCGGATCGGGTCGCGCGCTTATGCGGCGAGCCCATAAGGTCTATAGGTTTCTCCTCGTGTGAGTATCGCCCATGCGACGCGCGCGAGTTTGTTGGCAAGAGCCACCGAGACAAGCCGGAATGGCTTTTTCTCCAGCAAATTATTGACCCAGTCTGTCATTGGGGTCGGATTGCGCTTCGCGTGTCGCATGACGGCGGTCGCGCCGACCACAAACAATCGCCAGAGATATCGATCGCCTTGTTTCGAGATGCCACCCAAGCGGGTTTTCCCTCCTGTTGATTGTTGTTGTGGTGTCAATCCGAGCCATGCGGCAAACTGTCTTCCCGAGCGGAATTGTTCCGGGTCGGTAACTGTGGCGGCGATTGCAGTAGCAGTGATCACGCCAATACCTGGGATGGGCGCAAGCCTGCGGCTTGCTTCGTTGCTGACGTGCCAGGCCTTCAGTTCTTCGTCGAGCATCCCGATCTCGTCAGTCAATTCAGCCATGCGCCGGATCTGGATTTCAAGCGCCCGATGCGCAAAAGGTGGTAGTGTTTCATCTGCAAACGCTTTGTCGGCCAGCTTCACAAGATTGGCGATACGGGGGTTTGCGACCAACCCGAACTCGGCCAAATGTGCTCGCAGCGCATTCGCTGCCATGGTCCTCTGGCGCACGATCAGCGCCCGGGTTCTGTGCGCCATCAGAATGCTTTGTTGTTCGATCGTCTTCATGGGAACGAACCGCATCGTGGGCCGCTGTACTGCCTCACAGATTGCCTCAGCATCAATTGCGTCGCTTTTTCCCCTTTTAACGTACCCTTTTACGTATGATGGCGGCATGATCCGAACCTCATGTCCCATAGCCGTCAAGGTGCGCGCCCAATGATGCGCCGTCGCGCAAGCCTCCACACCAATCAGACAGGGCGGCAATTTAGAGAAGAAGGGAATCATCTGCTTTCGATGCAGCTTCTTGATCAGAACTGCATTGCCAACTTCGTCGACGCCGTGAGCCTGAAAGACGCTTTTCGCCAGATCAAGGCCGATTGTTTTGATATGCATTTCGAACGCTCCTGTTTTGCTGCACTCAATCTTAGCACCATACCTGGCGCTGCGCTGGCAGCGGCGTCCACATCATCATCCTGTTTGGGAGGATGAACTATGTCAGCACCTTTGCCATCAGCGCTTCGGGCGCGGTTTCAGAAATATATTGAGGAAGGGCTAAGCGGGCGAGCGGCGGCAGCGCGCTTGAAGCTATCGCCAGCAACGGGCGCCCGATGGCGGCATCAGATCCAAACGACGGGCCGGGCTGATCCTGCCGTACAGGGTCGTCCAAAAGGGTCAGGGAAATCGGCACCCCATGTTGGTTTTTTCGAAGAGTTGATCACCCAAGACCCTGATATCACACTGTTTGAGTTGCGTGATGCGCTTGCTGATGCAACCGGATTGCAAGTCCAGCACTCTGCTATCGGGCATCTGCTAAAGCGCCTCGGATTTACACGCAAAAAAAGTCACTGGTCGCTACCGAACGTCACCGTGCCAAGGTGAGGGATTGTGCAACCTGTGGTCTGGAAATTCTCTGACACCATGATCACGCATCCTGGCATTCCCACTTTATGTAGGCCTTGGTGTCGGCGGCCCATTTGTCGTCGATCTCCACCAGTACGGCACTGACCAGGCGCTCAAGGGCGGCCTCGTTGGGAAATACCCGGACCTTAACGGTGCGACGTTTCAACTCCTGCTGCACGCTGCGCTCCATCGGGTTGGAGGTGCGCATGCGGCGGCGGTGGTGTTTTGGCAAGGTGAAGACGGTGAGGCTCTCAGGGACATTCTTCTCCAGCCATGCAGCAAGTTTCGGCGCTGTATCGCGATACTCGGTGACCAATTCGACCAAGCTGGTTTCAGCCTTGGCGAGGGAGGCCGCGTTCCAGATCTCGCGGAGCTCGGCACCGATGCGCTTGCGAACGGCAAGGTTCGGCGCGTGATGGATGGCGTTTTGGGCGAGGTGAAATTGGCAGCGCTGCCATGTGGCCCCGCCGAAGACCGCCCTGCGCGCGGTCCGCAGTCCGGCATGATCGTCAGATACAATGTATTGGACGCCGCGCAAGCCGCAAGCTTGGAGGCTCTCGATGAAGGCGCGCCAATGCAGCTCGGCTTCCGACAGGCCCACAGAGACGCCGAGCACCCGGCGACGCTCATCTGGGCCTATCCCGATTGCCGAGAGCACCGCAGCGTCGCGCACGATCCCGCCATGGCGCATCTTTTCATATCGGGCGTCGAGGATCAGATATTTGATCTCGCCCAGAGGCCGATTGCGCCATGCTGCGAGCTCGTCATCGAGCAGCTTTGCAACGCGACTGACCTGACTGGAGGGCAGGCTCTCGATCCCGAACTCACGCATCACCGCTTCAGCCTCACGGGTGGAAACGCCCTTCACATACATTTCAGCCACTGCCAGCATCACGGCTCGCACCGAGCGCCGCCCGCGCTCCAGCGATTGCGGGTAGAACGGCTGACCATCATGATCGGCAGTCTTGGGCACCCGCACCGAGACCGTGCCTGCGGGTGTGTCGATGCGCTTTGGCTTGTAGCCATTGGCATACCCCTGCCGTCCGGGCGTGCGCTCATAGCGGCCAGCTCCGAGGAAGCGCTCACGCTCTATCTGCATCGCCAACTCGAACGCTCGCGCGAACACTGTCGCCATGTCGTTGGGACCGTGCTCGATCAGATGTTCCATGAGGGCCTCAACCGTTGTATCCTGTCGCTCGTCCATTTGTCCGTCTCCATGATGAGTTTGCACTTCCATGGAATACCAGAATGGGCAGCTTCTGCCGGGGCGCGCCCCGGCAGAAGCTCATGGCGCCAGCATCAAATGAATTTCCAGACCTGAAGTTACACCACCAGGTGAGGCGACGACGTGAGGACTGGTTCACACACCGTTTGCCAGCCATTGCGCGGATGCCGGAAAGCGTTGTCTTTAATCCCTCTCATCGCTGCAAGCAGCGACTGCCGGGCAATGGATGAAACAGCGGTCAAAACGAACCTCACCCGGCTGCGCGGTTGGGCTCCGCGTGGCGAACGCCTGACGATGGATGCGCCCTTCGGCAGTTGGGGAACCCAAACCCTGATTGCGGGGCTGACACATGAGGCTCTGATCGCACCTTGGGTGATCAATGGCGCGATGGATGGTCCTGCCTTCGCGGCCTATGTGCAGAAGGTCCTGATCCCTGAGATCGCGCCAGGCACGGCAGTCGTTCTCGACAACCTCGCGACCCATCGCAACAAAGAAGCCGCTGCGGCGCTCAAGGCTCATGGATGCTGGTTCCTCTATCAGCCGCCATATTCGCCAGATCTGAACCCGATTGAGTTGGCTTTCTCCAAATTGAAGTCCCACCTTAGACGCATCAGTGCGCGATCATTCACCTCGGTGTTCGAAGCCCTTGGCGATATCTGCGCAATGTACTCCCCGCAGGAGTGTTCAAACTACTTTCAGGCTGCCGGCTATGCCTCAGGTTAAATTAGAAATGCTTTAGTCACCATATTCGGTGACGAGGCTTCGTACTGGGTGAGCCGGAGCGTCAATCAGCAAGGTCCATTCCTTAACGTTAAGATAGCATGTCGGAGCATCGTCAAACGAGCGCGAGAGGGGCGGCCGCGGGTGAGGAAGCTGCCATACGTTGAACCTTTGGAGCCGTAGACTTTAGGGCCCTGCAGCTTGATAGCTATCAACAGGTTATTGGCGCCGGTCGTGTCATCCTGCCGCTTTCATTGCTCGAGTGGATGAGGCGCAAGCCTTTTCAAGGCGCAGGAAGAAATAAATCTAGTAAGGTAGCTACTGTCGAAATAGGTCGGCAGCCGGTGGTCGCCTTTGGGTCAGAAAGCCCCTATCAGGCGCAGCTGGGTAAGTTGACCCTGATAGGGGACTGGTAGCACGCCTTGGCAAGACGGTGCAATTGACTGCTATCAGTTAGTTCGTCGCTGTTGCGCTGTTGTCACGGAAGCTGTCTCCAAGAGCTTCGTTGACCTCCTATTGACTTGTTGTTGGGTGATTTGGGGGGCTAAGTTGCATCCATGACACAGACAAACCTTCATATCTCGCATCGCAAAATACGGCTCATATGAACTGAGCAGCTTCGGTCGCTTTATCTGCAATCGAAATCGCAATGACGAACATGAAGGACTTTATCGATGACCCTGGTCAAATCTGAGATCACGCGGACTGAAAATCCAAAATCGGAAAAGCGCTCCGGCAAAGGCAAGCCTGATCTTTGCGCCCTCCAAAATCAGCAATGTGATTCGTCGCCAGCCAACAGCTGGCCTGTTCAAGGGAGCATTCTTCGCATTTTGTAGCGATGGTCTTCTGCCAAAATTCTGAGGTCTCGCGGCAAAAAGGCTTCGCAAGCCCGGTTTTCGCAACTCGATAAAATTGAAATGAAACAGGATATCTTCAAGATGTAGGGCTGCCCGCTAGTGGCTTAGCTAGAAAATGCTGCCGAACATATGCGAAAAGCAAACTTACCAGCAAAATCCTAAGCATATGATTTTAAATGAAAAAACTCTTGTCTTTTCAGGCTTAGGTTGGCTAGCTTCAAGGCGTAGAGAACACTTTGCGAAAAAACGAAAATGAAGAAAGGAAGCTCAATGACTGATCCGTAGAACGAAAAAAGCGATCTGCGCCAACAGATCGCTCTCCTCTGGAAAGAACTGGCCTTCCCTATGCAAAGTAACACTAGCACCGTTCTATTGTTGCTTCAAGGTCAAAGTTCTTCCCCGACAAGCCGACCCTCAATCGATCTGTGCGCCTGTCGCATGGCTAGGAAGTTGAGAGTCAACCTCATTCCGACCGACCGGGATGTGTTACCCTTAATCGGAGAAAATCAATGTCCTATCCGTTTTATCAGGGAGGCATCCGTCTCCCCGCCTTTTCCAAAGCTGAACGCAATGTCGCAAAGGCATCATCTCATCACTGCATCGCTCACACGGTGCTTGGAGACGGGGATGGATGTCGGATGCAAGGAGAAAGCCTACTCGAGCTTTGCAATCTCCTTCTGCTCAATGCGATGCTCAACGTAGCATCTTTGCAGGAACAGGTCCGGTTTCGCTATGGCTGGGATGATGGCGATCAGAAGCAACATGTTTTCGATGTCGTAGCAACTCTTCACTGCGGCTCAAGAATTGCTTTCGCCGTTAAGCCTGAGGTTCGCTTGGCTTCGGGACGTTTTCTCATTGAGATGCAGGAAGTCGCCTGGTGGGTGCGGGAAGAAGGCTTTGCCGACGATGTACGCATCATGTCAGAGGCTGATGTGGATCCTGTGGATCTTTCGAATGCGAAAATTCTCGCAGCAGTGCGACCTGAAGATCCGGTTGCCGATAAAATTGCGCGCGCTGTCGTATCGGAGTTGCCTCATGGCGGCGGCAAGACCTTGCATGAGTTGACCTTGAACACCGGCATGTCCGCCCGTGGATACCGCGCTTTGATCCGCCTTCTTCGCACCGGCCACTTGCGACTGCAGAAGCACGAGATCATCAAGCCACGAACGATCGTGGTTCGCAGCGAAAATGATGCGGGCGGTGTCTTTCCGCAGTTCAAAGACAAGCTCGTAGTCCGGCCCGATCGTTTTGAGCGGGGCAGCGAAGACCAGAAATTCGCAGCTTAATTCGAAAGCCGCAGCAATATGCCGACCCATGTGGATCGCCTCATGGGGAGGTAATCCCCCCATTTTTATGGGGGCTCGATCGTAGAACTTACGCAGCCATTCTCAATTTCTGGGCGGGGGTCATCC
>NZ_JBIFFY010000025.1:0-1402 GCF_043558125.1 Sulfitobacter sp. 1A12056
GGTAGTGTCCCGGGGAGTGGTGTAGGAGCTGGCGTCCACCTGCTTCTTCATAGCTGGTGTTGCTCGTTCACTGAGCGGCGATCATGGCCGTCTCTTCATCATGTTTGCACAGAGCGGTCAGCTTTTCCACCGGCATGTAGCGGCGGGAGACGGCCCACTCATCATTTTGCTCCAGCATGAGCGCCCCGACGAGCCGGATGACGGCCTCACGGTTGGGGAAGATACCGACGACATTGGTGCGCCGCTTGATCTCCTTGTTGACGCGTTCCAAGGGGTTGGTGCTGTGCAACTTTGAGCGCAGGCTCTCGTCGTAGGCCATGTAGGCCAGCACGTCGTGCTCGGCCTCGTCCATCAGCTCGGCGACATCGCGGAACCGATCACGCAGGCTGTCAGCGACCTCGCGCCAGCGCAGATGGGCCTGGTCGGGGTCCTTTTCGGCGAAGACGGTCTTCACCACGGCGCTGACCACCGGCTTGTTGGTCTTGCTCACCCGGGCCAGCAGGTTGCGCTGGAAATGCACCCGGCAGCGCTGCCATCCGGCCCCCAGGACCTTGCGCGCGGCCGCTTTCAGGCCCTCATGGGCGTCGCTGATCACGAGTTGCACGCCCCGTAAGCCGCGGCGCGTGAGCGAGCGCAGAAACTCGCTCCAGAAGGTCTCGGCCTCGGATGGCATGACGGTGATGCCGAGGATCTCCCGCCGCCCGTCGGTGTTGGCCGCCACGGCCACTATCACCGCCATGGATACGATCCGCCCGCCCTCGCGCAGCTTTACGTAGGTGGCGTCCAGCCAGAGGAAGGGCCAATCGCCCTCGAGGGGGCGGTTCAGGAACGCCTGCACCCGCTCGTCGATCTCCTCGCACAGCCGCGACACCTGGCTCTTCGAAGTGCCGGACAGCCCCATGGCGCGCACCAGGTCATCCACCGCGCGAGTGGAGACGCCTTGGATATAGGCTTCCTGGATCACCGCCATCAGCGCCTTCTCAGCGGTCCTGCGCGGCTCGAGAAAGGTCGGGAAGTAACTGCCTTTGCGTAGCTTTGGGATGTTCAGGCCGATGGTCCCCGCACGGGTATCCCACTGTCGCGGCCGGTAGCCGTTTCGCTGGTTCTCGCGGTCCGGGCTACGCTCACCATGCCCGGCCCCGCAGACAGCGGCCACTTCGATGTCCATAAGCCGCTGCGCGGCGTCTTGGATCAGCTCGCGCAGAAAATCCGCGTCATCGCTCTTGGCGATCACCCCCGGAAGGTCGATTATGGTCTCGGTCATCGTGTTCTCCTTCGTTGTTGTCGGTCGTTGAACAACCTCAAACTACGAAGAAACGCGGTGGCCGCCAGCCCGGCCGCGCGCTGCGCTAAGCCGAAGGCTTCGCGCGCGGCCTCATACACCACGGGTTGGGACACAACC
>NZ_JBIFFY010000014.1:0-19091 GCF_043558125.1 Sulfitobacter sp. 1A12056
TACCGTGGTCAACGTGGCCGATCGTGCCGATGTTGACGTGCGGTTTGGTGCGTTCAAACTTTGCCTTTGCCATGGTGTTGGCTCCTTTTGGTCTTTCTCAATGGTGTATGCGCAGCACACACCCAACGATTTGGGTCGGCGCGCGGTTTCCCACGCGCCGATTTCCTTAAGCGAACTTGGCCTGAATCTCGTCCGAGATGTTCTGCGGCACGGGTTCGTAGTGGTCGAACTGCATGGTGAAGTTCGCACGACCCGACGACATCGAACGCAGGGTGTTGATGTAGCCGAACATGTTGGCCAGCGGCACGAAAGCGTCGATCGCGATGGCGTTGCCGCGCGTATCTTGACCCTGCACCTGGCCCCGACGAGATGTCAGGTCACCGATGATGCCACCGGTGTATTCTTCCGGGGTTACAACTTCGACCTTCATGATCGGTTCCAGCAGCTTGGCGCCAGCTTTCTTCATGCCTTCGCGCATACCCATACGGGCGGCGATTTCGAAGGCCAGAACACTGGAGTCAACGTCGTGGAACTTACCGTCGATCAGGGCAACCTTGAAGTCGATGACCGGGAAGCCCGCAAGCGGACCAGAGTCCAGAACCGACTTGATACCCTTTTCCACGCCCGGGATGTATTCCTTGGGAATGGCACCACCGACGATGCGGCTCTCGAAGGAGTAACCTTCGCCCGGCTCGGTCGGCGTCAGGATCATCTTGACCTCACCGAACTGACCCGAACCACCCGACTGCTTCTTGTGGGTGTAAGTGATTTCGGCTTCGCGGCTGATGGTCTCACGATAGGCAACCTGAGGCGCACCGATGTTCGCTTCAACCTTGAACTCACGCTTCAGACGGTCGACGAGGATGTCGAGGTGAAGTTCGCCCATGCCCTTCATGATAGTCTGACCGGATTCCAGATCGGTTTCGACGCGGAAAGAGGGGTCTTCGGCGGCCAGACGGGCCAGACCTGCAGACATCTTTTCCTGGTCGGCCTTGGTCTTCGGCTCGACCGCGATCTCGATCACCGGATCGGGGAAGGTCATGGTTTCGAGGACGACCGGATCGTTCTGCGCGCAGAGCGTGTCACCGGTGGTGGTGTCCTTAAGACCCGCCAGCGCGATGATGTCGCCCGCGAAGGCCTCTTCGATTTCCTCGCGGTTGTTGGAGTGCATCATCATCATACGACCGACGCGCTCTTTCTTACCCTTGGTCGAGTTCAGAAGCGTGTCGCCCTTGCGCAGAACGCCCGAGTAGATGCGGGTGAAGGTCAGCGAGCCGACGAAGGGGTCGTTCATGATTTTGAACGCAAGGCCCGAGAACGCCATGTCGTCATCCGCGCGGCGCGGGATGTTGCGGGTCTCAGTTTCGTCGCCCGGCTTGAAGCCCATGTAGTCGACAACGTCCAGCGGGCTGGGCAGGTAATCGATCACGGCGTTCAAGAGCGGCTGAACACCCTTGTTCTTGAAGGCGGAGCCACAGAGAACGGGGATGAACTTGATGGCCAGGGTACCCTTGCGGATCAGGTCGCGCAGGGTGTCGACGTCCGGCTCGGCGCCGTCCATCAGGTAGTTTTCCATCGCCTCGTCGTCCATCTCGACCGCGGTCTCGATGAGCTTGGCACGCCATTCGTCGGCGGTCTCTTTCAGGCTGTCACGGATTTCGCGCTGTTCCCAGGCGGCACCGAGGTCTTCACCGGCCCAGACCCATTCTTTCATGGTCACGAGGTCGACGATGCCTTCCAGCTCGTTCTCTGCGCCGATCGGGATCTGGATCGGAGCAGGCGTGGCGCCTGTGCGGTCCTTGATCATGTGCACGCAGTTGAAGAAGTCCGCGCCGATCTTGTCCATCTTGTTGACGAAAACGATACGCGGCACCTTGTAGCGGTCAGCCTGACGCCAGACGGTTTCGGTCTGCGGCTCAACACCGGCGTTGGCGTCGAGAACGGCAACCGCACCGTCGAGAACGGCCAGCGAACGCTCAACTTCGATGGTGAAGTCAACGTGGCCGGGGGTGTCGATGATGTTCATCCGGAACTTGGTGTCGGATGTCGCATCGGCTGTGGGCTCTTCCTGACGCTGCCAGAAAGTGGTGGTCGCGGCGGAGGTGATGGTGATGCCGCGCTCTTGTTCCTGCTCCATCCAGTCCATGGTTGCGGCGCCGTCATGCACCTCACCAATGTTGTGGCTTTTGCCGGTGTAGAACAGGATGCGTTCGGAACAAGTGGTTTTACCGGCATCGATGTGAGCCATGATGCCGAAGTTGCGGTAGCGTTGGAGCGGATAGTCGCGTGCCATGGGGCTGCTTCCTCGAAAATATCAGTACGAACGGATCGCGCCCGAAACCGGGCGCGACGTTGAGATTACCAGCGGTAGTGGCTGAACGCTTTGTTCGCGTCGGCCATCTTGTGCGTATCTTCGCGCTTTTTAACAGCGGTACCACGGGACTGCACAGCGTCCAGCAGCTCGCCGGCAAGGCGTTCTTCCATGGTGTTTTCGTTACGCGCACGAGCGGCTTTGATCAACCAGCGGATCGCCAGCGCCTGACGGCGCTCGGGGCGCACTTCGACAGGCACCTGATAGGTGGCACCACCCACACGGCGCGACCGGACTTCGACGGAGGGCTGAATGTTTTCCAGCGCTTCGTGGAACACTTCGATCGGCGCGCGCTTGATCTTGTCTTCGACGCGGGTCATCGCGTTGTAGACGATACGCTCGGCGACAGATTTCTTGCCGTCGATCATCAGGTTGTTCATGAATTTGGTGAGAACCAGATCGCCGTATTTGGCGTCTGGCAGGACTTCGCGTTTTTCAGCGGCGTGGCGGCGTGACATGTCAGTGTCTTCCTCTTGGCGGGTGGTGGGGCGCTGCCCCACCGAACATCGGGTGGATCGGCGGGGACGGGCCCCACCGGTGCGAGATTACTTCGGACGCTTCGCGCCGTACTTCGAACGACGCTGCTTACGGTCTTTCACGCCCTGCGTATCAAGAACACCGCGCAGGATGTGGTAACGCACACCCGGAAGGTCTTTTACACGACCGCCGCGGATCAGAACCACGGAGTGTTCCTGAAGGTTGTGGCTCTCACCCGGGATGTAGGAGATCACTTCGAACCCGTTGGTCAGGCGCACCTTGGCAACCTTACGCATCGCCGAGTTCGGCTTTTTCGGTGTGGTGGTGTACACGCGTGTGCAGACGCCGCGCTTTTGCGGGCACTCCTGCAGGTGCATGGATTTCGAACGTTTGACTTTCGGCTGCCGCGGCTTGCGGATCAGCTGTTGGATCGTTGGCATTCCGGTTATATCCCCGTATCGCTCAGATTGTGTACACGGGGGATCCCCCATGCGGCTAATTTCGGTTACTTCATGCGTCCACAAAGCAAAATGACCGCAACGTTCCCGTACCGAGGAAAACGACGCGGTGGGTTAACAGAGGATCGGGCCAGTAGTAGGCCGGATCGTGACCACTTCAGTTATGAATTCGGACTGGCAGAGCGGCCTCCACCTCCGAGATAGCGGGCGTATAGAGCGTTGCGCGGGGCCTGTCAACAGGTGCGCCCCGGAGGGGTCGCGGAGGTTTGCCGGGTGATGGCCCGGCGCCTCCGGCTTGCTTCCGGGCCCGGGTCGCACATTCCACCCTTGCCACGCCCCTGCCTGGCTCGCCATAGTCCGGCGAAGGACAAAAGGAAATCTCCATGCAAACGATCGGCCTTTGCCGCTTTTCCTACCCGGCTCTGGGCGGCTTTCAAGTCGGCCACGAGACCACCGAGGAACGCATCGCCTATCTCTATGACGCGGCCCGGCTCGAAGAACGTTTCCGCCTGCTTGAAACCGTCGCCCTGCCCTGCCTGAAAGCGCAGACAGACCCGGACTTCTCTCTCGTCTTCGTCATCGGCGACCAGTTTCCCGAGCGCCACGCCCGACGCCTCGAATCGTTGCTGGCCGATCTGCCGCAGGCGGTTATTCATCGCGAGCCGCCGCGCAATCATCGGGAGGTGATGAAGGAGGTTCTCAACGCCGCGCGGATCAACCCGGCCGAGCCCTGCCTACAGTTCCGTTATGACGACGATGATGCCGTCTCGGTCGACTTCATTGCCCGGCTGCGCCAGACGGTCGCGCAAAGCGCGGGGCTGCTGAAAGGCCAGCGCTCCGTCGCCTTTGACTGGCCCAAGGGCTATGTCGCGGAATTCGGCCCGCAGGGCATCCGCGCCGCCGAAGTGTACCGCCCGCTGAACGTCGCGGCACTGGCGATGTATGTGAAGGGCGGCAGCCCGCTCACCATCATGAACTTCGCCCATGAGAAACTGCCGCGCTTCATGCCCTGCGTCAGCCTGCCCGATGCCGCAATGTTCGTGCGCAGCCACAACGGCTCGAACGATTCGCGGCAAGGGCTGGCGCGGCATGTAGAGGTGGCCCCTCTGGATGCCGAAGGCGAAGCGCTGTTTCAGGAGCGTTTCGCCATCGACCAAGCTCAGGTGCGGCGCGTCTTCTCGGCCTGAACTTTCAACTTCCGCTCCCGGTACAGGGTGAAGACCCCCGTGGCCACCACGATCCCCGCGCCGATGAGGGTCAAGGCCCCCGGCCAGTCACCAAAGACGACCCAGCCCAGCAAGAGCGCCCAGAGCAGGCCGGTGTAGCGAAACGGCGCGATGAAGCCGATATCGCCCACCCGCATCACTTGGATCGAGAAGAAATAGCCGCCTAGCACAAAGACTCCTGAGCCGCCGATCAGCGCGGCGACCGAGGGCGTCACCGGGGCCCAAGGCGCGCTCAGCGACGCCAAACCCGCCGCCGTCATCACCGACAGGGCGGTCACGAAAGTCACGGTCATCGAGGGTACCGCCGGTGACAAGGCGCGGGTCGACAGGTCACGGACCGTCACGCAGAGCACGGCGATCAGCACGTAGATCGACCAGATATTGAACCCTTCCGCCCCCGGCTTGACGATCAACAGCACGCCGCAGAAACCAATACCGATGGCGACCAAACGCCGCCAGCCGACCGCCTGCCGGAACACCAGCGCCGCCGCCAGCGTCACCGAAAGCGGCACGACCTGAAGGATGGCGGTGACATTCGCCAAAGGCATGTTGAACAACGCGGTGAGAAAGAAATATGCCGCCGCGATCTCGGCCACCGAACGCAGGCCGATGACCTGCCAGTCCCGCGCTTGAAGTCGAAAATCGATCCGACCAAGCTGCCGACTAAGGGCCAAGATCAGCACCGAAGTCGTCACCCCCCGCAGGAACAACAGCTGAAACAGGGGCAGCGCCCCGTCGGTCATTTTGAGCAGCGTGTCGTTAAACGTGAAACAGGCCATCGAGGCGATCATCAGCAGCGCGCCGATGGTATTGGGGGACATGAAAGCGCTCCGGGAAAAATGGTGCGGCTTGTATCAGTGCCGCCCCCGAATGACTGGCAGCGGCTACGGGGGCTGTCAAGAACGGCGGCCCCCGCCGCCCAGACTGGCGCGCTCTACTGGTTCGAAGCCTGCGCCACCGGCTGCTGCTGGCTGGCCAGAAGATTGCGCACCGTGCTGCGCAGCAACCCCGGATCGACCGGCTTTTGCATCACCGTGGCCGCCAGATCGCGGAAGGCGTCATAGACCTCAAGATCGCGGGTGCGCCCGCTGAGAAATATGATCGGCGTCCCGGCAATGGCCGGATTCTCGCCAAACCGATGGGCCAGTTCCAACCCGCCCATATCCGGCATGGAGATATCGCTGATGATCAGGTCAGGCTTGAGATCATCGACCACCGCCAGCGCGTCGCGGGCGTTCAAGCAGGAGACAAAGCTCAGCGACCTGTCGTCGGAAAAGATCATCTTGACCAGTTCCAGGACGATCGGGTCGTCGTCGATATGTAGAATGCGGGACGTCATCAAAGCACCTTACGACGGTTAAGCTTTTGCAAACCTATTCGGACTATGTGGCGGATATAAGGCTTTGGCCTTAGAAACCAGCCCCCCGGGGCGGTGTCTGGCCGCGGCATTTACCCACCCCATAAAAAAGCCCCCGCAGCGTCACTGCGGGGGTTTTTGTTCTTCAATGCGATGCTGCGATCAATCGCGGCTCTCGTCGTCACCGACCGGCGTGTTGAACACATCGCCACCGACGATGTCGTCCTCCACAGAGGCTTCCGGCGCAGCCAGACGGGCGGCGGCTTCGGCCTCTTCGCGGCGCGCTTCGATCACGACATTGTCGCGGTCTGTCGCCACTTTGCGCATCGCCTGCGTCGCGCCACCGGTCCCGGCGGGGATCAGACGGCCCACGATGACGTTCTCTTTCAGACCGACCAGCTTGTCCCGCTTGCCCTGAACCGAAGCTTCGGTCAGCACGCGCGTTGTTTCCTGGAAGGACGCGGCAGAGATGAAGCTGCGGGTCTGCAGCGACGCCTTGGTGATGCCCAAGAGGATCGGTTCGCCCTTGGCGGGACGGCCACCTTTCTTGAGTGCCTTCTCGTTGGCCTGATCGAACTCCTGCTTGTCGACGTGTTCGCCCTTGAGCAGCGTGGTGTCGCCGCTTTCTTGGATTTCCCATTTCTGCAGCATCTGACGGACGATGACTTCGATGTGTTTGTCGTTAATCTTCACACCCTGCAGGCGGTAAACGTCCTGCACTTCGTCAATCATATACTCGGCCAAGGCCTCGACGCCCATGATCGCGAGGATGTCGTGCGGCGCGGGGTTGCCATCCATGATGTAGTCACCCTTCTGCACGAAGTCGCCTTCGGCCACGGGGATGTGTTTCCCCTTGGGCACCATGTATTCAACCTTCACGTCCGGATCATCCGCGCTTTCGATCGCGATGCGACGCTTGTTCTTGTAGTCCTTGCCGAAGCGGACGTAGCCGTTGATTTCCGCAATGATGGCGTGATCCTTGGGGCGACGCGCCTCAAAGAGTTCGGCCACACGCGGCAAACCACCGGTAATGTCCTTGGTCTTGGCACCTTCACGCGGGATACGCGCGATGATGTCACCGGCCTGAACTTGCGTCTGGTCTTCGACAGAGAGAACAGCGTCCACCGACATCGGATAGGTCACCGGGTTGCCCGCATCGTTGCGGACCGGTTCGCCATCTTCACCCACCAAGATGATCTCGGGCTTGAGCTCGTTGCCCTTGGGGGCCGCGCGCCAGTCGATCACGATCTTCTGGGTCATGCCGGTAGCTTCGTCGGTGTCTTCCTTGACCGCGATGCCCGACACCAGGTCGACGTATTTGGTCGTACCGGGTTTCTCGGCGATGATCGGCAGGGTGTAAGGGTCCCATTCGAACAGCTTGTCACCGCGCGCCACGTCGTCGCCTTCTTTGACGTGCAGCTTGGTGCCGTAGCCGATCTTGTGGCTGGCCCGCTCCTCACCATTCTCATCGACGATCAACAGCTTCATGTTCCGGCCCATGACGAGCACTTCACCAGCGCTGTTTTCAAGCGTCTGTGCGTTCTCGAAAGCGACCTTGCCCGACTGGCTGGCCTCAAGGAAGGACTGCTGACCACCCTGCGCAACACCGCCGATGTGGAAGGTCCGCATCGTCAGCTGTGTACCGGGTTCACCAATCGACTGGGCCGCGATGATGCCGACGGCCTCACCTTGGTTGACCAGTGTGCCGCGTGCGAGGTCACGGCCATAGCACATGGCGCAGACGCCCTCTTCGGCATCACAGGTCAGCGGGCTGCGGATCCGTGCGGACTGCACGCCGGCTTCGTCGATGGCATCCGACATGCGCTCGTCGATCAGCGTACCTGCGGGCACCAGAACATCCTCGGTGCCGGGCACCAGAATGTCATCCGCCGCAACACGGCCCAGCAGACGCTCGGCCAGCGAGGAGACAACCTCACCATCGTTGACAGCCGCTTCGGCGGTGATCGCGGTTTCGGTGCCGCAGTCATGCTCGCGCACGATGCAGTCTTGCGCCACGTCCACCAGACGGCGTGTCAGGTAACCGGAGTTCGCTGTTTTCAGAGCGGTATCCGACAGACCTTTCCGCGCACCGTGTGTCGAGTTGAAGTACTCGAGAACGGTCAGACCTTCTTTAAAGTTCGAGATAATCGGCGTCTCGATGATGTCGCCGTTCGGCTTCGCCATCAAGCCGCGCATCCCGCCCAGCTGTTTCATCTGCGTGACCGAGCCACGAGCACCGGAGTGAGCCATCATGTAGACCGAGTTCGGCTCTTTCTCGGAACCGTTCTCATGGTGAGTCACGGCGGAGATGGAGCCCATCATCGCCTCGGTCACCTTGTCGTTACACTTCGACCATGCATCGACGACTTTGTTGTATTTTTCGCCCTGAGTGATCAGGCCGTCCATATACTGCTGTTCGAAGTCCTTCACCTGCTCGCGGGTCTCTTCAACCAGCGGCCATTTGGTGTCGGGGATCAGCATGTCGTCTTTGCCGAAGGAGATGCCCGCTTTGAAAGCTTCGCGGAAACCCATGGTCATGATCTGGTCACAGAAGATGACCGACTCTTTCTGACCGCAGTAACGGTAGACGGTGTCAATGACCTGCTGCACTTCTTTCTTGCGCAGCAAACGGTTGACCAGATCAAACGGCGCTTTGGCGTTCAGCGGCAGAAGCGCACCAAGGCGGATACGACCGGGGGTCGTGTCAAAGCGCATCATCACTTCGTTGCCTTCAGCGTCGATCTGTTTGATCCGCGCCTTGATCTTCGAGTGCAGGTGAACCGCACCGGCGTCGAGGGCGTGCTGCACCTCGTCGACGGAGCCGAAGACCATGCCTTCGCCAACCATGCCTTCACGCTCAAGGGTCGTGTAGTAGAGACCCAAGATCATATCCTGCGACGGCACGATGATCGGCGCGCCGTTTGCAGGCGACAGAACGTTGTTCGTGGACATCATCAGAACACGCGCTTCCAACTGGGCTTCCAGCGAGAGCGGGACGTGAACAGCCATCTGGTCACCGTCGAAGTCGGCGTTGAAGGCCGAGCAGACCAGCGGGTGCAGCTGGATCGCCTTGCCTTCAATCAGGACGGGTTCGAACGCCTGAATGCCCAGACGGTGCAGCGTCGGCGCGCGGTTGAGCATGACGGGGTGTTCACGGATCACCTCATCAAGAATGTCCCAAACCTCGGGGCGCTCTTTCTCGACCAGCTTCTTAGCCTGTTTCACGGTAGAGGACAGACCTTTGGCCTCAAGCCGCGAGTAGATGAACGGCTTGAACAGTTCGAGCGCCATCTTCTTGGGCAGACCACATTGATGCAGCTTCAACTCCGGGCCGGTCACAATGACCGAACGGCCCGAAAAGTCGACACGCTTACCCAAAAGGTTCTGACGGAAGCGGCCCTGTTTGCCTTTCAGCATGTCCGACAGCGACTTCAGCGGGCGCTTGTTGGCACCCGTGATGACGCGGCCACGGCGGCCGTTGTCGAAGAGTGCGTCGACCGATTCTTGCAGCATCCGCTTTTCGTTGCGGACGATGATGTCGGGCGCGCGCAGTTCGATCAGCCGCTTCAGACGGTTGTTCCGGTTGATCACCCGGCGGTACAGGTCGTTCAGGTCGGAGGTCGCGAAGCGGCCACCGTCCAGCGGCACCAGCGGGCGCAGCTCGGGCGGGATGACCGGGATCACGGTCATGACCATCCACTCCGGGCGGTTGCCGGACTCAAGGAAGCTCTCGACCACTTTCAGACGCTTGATGATCTTCTTGGGCTTCAGCTCGCCTGTCGCCTCTTTCAGATCGGCACGCAGGTTCTCGGCTTCGGCTTCAAGGTCGATCGCCGCCAGCATTTCGCGGATCGCTTCGGCGCCGATGTTGGCGGTGAAAGCGTCCATGCCATAGGCGTCTTGCGCGTCCATATATTCTTCTTCGGTCATCATCTGACCGTATTGAAGATCGGTGAGGCCCGGCTCGATCACGACGTAGTTCTCGAAGTAGAGCACGCGCTCGAGGTCACGCAGGGTCATGTCCAGCATCAGGCCGATGCGCGAGGGCAGCGACTTGAGGAACCAGATGTGCGCCACCGGCGAGGCCAGCTCGATGTGGCCCATACGCTCACGGCGGACCTTTTGCAGCGTGACTTCCACACCGCATTTCTCGCAGACGACGCCGCGATACTTCATGCGCTTATATTTGCCGCAGAGGCATTCGTAGTCTTTGATCGGGCCAAAGATACGCGCGCAGAACAGGCCGTCACGCTCAGGCTTGAACGTACGGTAGTTGATGGTTTCCGGCTTTTTGATCTCGCCGAAGGACCAGCTGAGGATCCGCTCGGGCGAGGCCAAGGAGACCTTGATTTCGTCAAACGCTTTTTGCGGCGTCAGCGGGTTGAACGGGTTGTTTGTCAGTTCCTGGTTCATTTTCAAATCCTTGAAAGGGGTGCGTTGGGAGTGAGGGGTGCCGTTCTCTTTGAAAGAAAACGGCCCGGAATTTTTAAAAAATTCCGTCTATGCCTCACTCATCCTCCTCCGCATCCAGGAGTTCCATATTCAGGCCGAGGCCGCGCACTTCCTTGACGAGAACGTTAAAGCTCTCGGGAATGCCCGCTTCGAAGTTATCCTCGCCCTTGACGATGCTTTCATAGACCTTGGTCCGGCCCGCGACGTCGTCCGACTTGACGGTCAGCATTTCCTGCAGGGTGTAGGCGGCGCCATAGGCTTCCAGAGCCCAGACCTCCATCTCCCCGAAGCGCTGGCCACCGAACTGCGCCTTACCACCCAGCGGCTGCTGTGTGACGAGGCTGTACGGCCCGGTCGAACGCGCGTGGATCTTGTCGTCCACCAGGTGGTGCAGCTTCAGCAGGTACTTCACGCCGACGGTCACCGGACGCGCGAACTGCTCGCCTGTCCGACCATCGAAGAGCACCGACTGACCGGAGGTGTCGAACCCGGCCCGCTTGAGGCTGTCGTTCACATCCGCTTCCTTGGCGCCGTCGAAGACCGGTGTGGCGATCGGCACGCCGCGGCGCACGTTGTCGGCCGCTTCCAGCAGCGTGTCCTCGTCCATGCCGGTGATGCCTTCTTCGTAGACATCCTCGCCATAGGCCAGCTGCATCGCTTCGCGCACCGGCGTCAGGTCACCCGAGCGGCGGTATTCCTGCAGCGCCTCATCGACGTTCAGGCCCAGACCGCGTGCGGCCCAGCCCATATGCGTCTCGAGGATCTGACCGACGTTCATCCGCGACGGCACGCCGAGCGGGTTGAGGCAGAAGTCGACCGGGGTACCATCGGCGAGGAACGGCATGTCCTCCATCGGCACCACTTTCGAGATCACACCCTTGTTCCCGTGACGACCGGCCATCTTGTCGCCCGGCTGCAGCTTGCGCTTCACCGCCACGAAGACCTTGACCATCTTCATCACGCCCGGGGGCAGATCGTCGCCACGACGGACTTTTTCGACCTTGTCCTCAAAGCGCGCATCCAAGGTCCGCTTCTGGATCTCATACTGCTCGTTCAGGGCTTCGACGATCTTGGCGTCATCCTCGTCCTCGAGGGCCAGCTGCCACCACTGACCGCGGGTCAGGGTTTCCAGCAGTTCCTCGGTGATCTGGCTGTTCGCCTTAACGCCTTTGGGGCCTTTGACGGCGATCTTGCCAAGGATCATATCCTTGAGACGCGCGTAGATGTTGCGGTCAAGGATCGCCAGCTCGTCGTCCCGGTCACGGGCCAGACGTTCGACTTCCTCACGCTCGATCTGCAGCGCACGTTCGTCTTTCTCGACGCCGTGACGGTTGAAGACACGGACCTCGACAACAGTGCCGAAATCGCCCGGCTTCACGCGCAAGCTTGTGTCGCGCACGTCCGAGGCTTTCTCACCGAAGATGGCGCGCAGAAGCTTTTCTTCCGGCGTCATCGGGCTTTCGCCCTTGGGGGTGATCTTGCCGACAAGGATGTCGCCCGGCTCCACGTCCGCACCGATATAAACGATACCGGCTTCGTCGAGGTTGCGCAGGGCTTCCTCGCCGACGTTCGGGATGTCGCGGGTGATCTCTTCCGGCCCGAGCTTGGTGTCACGCGCGGCGACTTCGAATTCCTCAATGTGGATCGAGGTGAAGACGTCGTCGCGGGAGATCCGCTCGGAGATCAGGATGGAGTCTTCGTAGTTGTAGCCGTTCCACGGCATGAAGGCGACGACGACGTTCTTGCCGAGCGCCAGTTCCCCCATGTCGGTCGAGGGACCGTCCGCGATGACCTGACCCTTTGTGACCTTCTCGCCCACTTTCACCAGCGGACGCTGGTTGATGCAGGTGTTCTGGTTCGAACGCTGGAACTTGCGCATGCGGTAGATGTCCACACCCGCGTCGCCCAACTCGAGGTCTTCTGTGGCCCGGATCACAATACGCGAGGCATCGACCTGGTCGATGATACCCGCGCGACGTGCCGTGTAGGCAGCGCCGGAGTCGCGTGCCACGACTTCTTCGATGCCGGTACCGACGAGCGGCGCCTCGGCTTGCAGAAGCGGCACCGCCTGACGTTGCATGTTCGAGCCCATAAGAGCGCGGTTGGCGTCGTCGTTTTCGAGGAACGGGATCAACGAGGCAGCGACCGAGACCAACTGCTTCGGGCTCACGTCGATGAGGTCCACGTTCTCGGTCGGTGCCAGCGTGTAGTCACCGGACTGACGGGTCGAGACCATCTCGTTCACGAACTTCATGTTCTCGTCGAGGTTGGCGTTCGCCTGAGCCACGGTGTGGCGCATTTCCTCGGTCGCGGACATGTAGTGCACTTCGTCGGTGACGGTGCTGTCTTTGACAACGCGGTAAGGCGTTTCGATGAAGCCGTATTTATTCACGCGGGCAAAGGTGGCCAGCGAGTTGATCAGACCGATGTTCGGACCTTCCGGCGTTTCAATCGGGCACATCCGGCCATAGTGTGTCGGGTGCACGTCGCGCACCTCGAAGCCCGCACGTTCACGGGTCAGACCGCCCGGCCCAAGCGCCGAAAGACGACGCTTGTGCGTCACTTCCGACAGCGGGTTGGTCTGGTCCATGAACTGCGACAGCTGCGAGGAGCCGAAGAATTCACGCACCGCAGCCGCGGCGGGCTTGGCGTTGATCAGGTCCTGCGGCATCACGGTGTCGATCTCGACGGACGACATCCGCTCCTTGATCGCGCGCTCCATGCGCAGCAGGCCGACGCGGTACTGGTTTTCCATCAGCTCGCCGACGGAACGCACACGACGGTTGCCGAGGTGGTCGATGTCATCGATGTCGCCGCGGCCATCGCGCAGGTCCACCAGCGCCTTGATGCAGGCGACGATGTCGTCACGGTCCAGCGTGCGCTGCGTGTCGGGCTTGTCGAGCGCCAGACGCATGTTCATCTTCACGCGGCCCACGGCCGAGAGGTCATAGCGTTCGCTATCAAAGAACAGCGTGTCGAAGAGCGCCGAGGCGGCCTCGACGGTGGGCGGCTCGCCCGGGCGCATGACGCGGTAGATGTCCATGAGCGCGGTGTCGCGGTTCATGTTCTTGTCCATCGCCATGGTGTTGCGCATGTAGGGGCCGACGTTGACGTTGTCGATGTCCAGCAGCGGAATCTCGGTGATGCCGGCGTCGATCAGCTCCTTCGCGGTGCCGCCGATCAGCGTGCCGTCCTTGTCGTATTCCAGCGTCAACTCGTCACCGGCCTCGACGTAGATCGCACCGGTTTCCTCGTTGATGATGTCACGCGCGACGAACTTGCCGACGATGTGGTCGAACGGCAGCAGCAGTTCCTTGACCTTGCCTTCGTCCAAGAGCTTCTTGACCGCACGGGGGGTGACTTTCTTGCCGGCCTCGAAGAGGATCTCGCCAGTGTTGGCGTCGATCAGATCGTAGGTCGGACGGGTGCCGCGCACGCGGTCGGGGAAGAAGGGCGCAACCCAACCCTTGTTCTTCTCCAGCTTGAAGGTGACGGTGTTGTAATAGGCATTCATGATGCCTTCTTGGTCCAGCCCCAGGGCATAGAGCAGGGTCGTCACCGGCAGCTTGCGGCGACGGTCGATGCGGGCATAGACGATGTCCTTGGCGTCGAACTCGAAGTCCAGCCAGGAGCCGCGGTAGGGGATAATGCGGCAGGCGAACAGAAGCTTGCCCGAGGAGTGGGTCTTGCCCTTGTCATGGTCAAAGAACACGCCCGGGGAGCGGTGCATCTGGGAGACGATCACACGCTCGGTACCGTTGACGACGAAAGTGCCGTTCGGGGTCATCAGGGGCATGTCGCCCATGAAGACGTCTTGTTCTTTGATGTCTTTGACCGACTTGGCGCCGGTGTCTTCATCCACATCGAACACGATGAGACGCAGCGTCACCTTCAGCGGCGCGCTGTAGGTCATGTCGCGCTGCTGGCACTCCTCGACGTCGTACTTGGGCTTTTCCAGCTCGTACTTGACGTACTCGAGAACCGAGGTCTCGTTGAAATCCTTGATCGGAAAGACCGACTGGAAAACGCCCGTGATCCCCTCACCATCGGTGGGGGTCTCGGCGTCGCCGGAATTCAGGAACAGATCATAAGAGGATTTCTGAACCTCGATGAGGTTCGGCATCTCCAGCACTTCGCGGATTTTGCCATAATATTTACGCAGACGTTTCTGGCCAAGGAAGGATTGTGCCATGTGTCGTGTCACCTTTCGTGTCTCTCGCCGAGCGCATCAACCACCGGGGCCGTGGTGCGCGCCCATAAGAGCGGAAAATCCGGGTCAATTCTTGGAATGCGTCCCACTGCACCCCTTCCGACCTTGGACCTCTCCAGAGAAATGCTCCCGCGGGGAACATTCGTCAAAACAGGTCAGGCTGGACAGGAAAATTCCCGTCCAGCCCTTGTTCATGCGTGGTGCGTGAGGACACGCACCTCTGGCTTAGGCCAGCTCGACTTCGGCGCCAGCTGCTTCCAGCTTGCCTTTGATGTCTTCGGCTTCGGCTTTGTCGACGCCTTCCTTGATCTTGCCACCGGCTTCGACCAGGTCTTTGGCTTCTTTCAGGCCGAGACCTGTGATGCCGCGGACTTCCTTGATCACGTTGATCTTGGATGCGCCGGCGTTCTTCAGAACGACGTCGAATTCGGTCTTTTCTTCTTCGGCAGCGCCACCTTCAGCAGGGCCGGCCATCATCACTGCGCCGCCAGCGGCGGGCTCGATGCCGTACTCGTCTTTCAGGATGGTTTTCAGTTCTTGTGCTTCAAGCAGAGTCAGACCAACGATGTCTTCTGCCAGTTTTTTCAGATCAGCCATGTTTAGCTCTTTCCGTTACGATATGTGTGTTCCAACGCGCGTGTTCAACCCGTGCGCCAGTTTGACGATTTGCCTTACGCAGCCGCCTTGTCCTCGATGGTGGACAAGATGGATGCGATGTTGCTTGCAGGTGCGCCAATGGCCCCGGCGATGTTCGAAGCAGGTGCGCCGAGCATGCCCGCGATGGAGGAGATAAGCTCCTCGCGCGAAGGCATTTTCGACACGGCTTCGACACCGGCGGCGTCCAACGCGTTCTCACCCATTGCGCCGCCGAGGATAACAAGCTTGCTGTTTTCCTTGGCGAACTCCTGAGCAACCTTTGCCGCAGCCACAGGATCCTCAGAGTAGGTCAGAACGGTCATACCCGTCAGAAGGTCAGCAATGCTTTCGCATGGCTTGCCCTCAAGGGCGATCTTGGCGAGCCTGTTTTTGGCAACACGCACGGCCCCACCGGCTGCGCGTGCGCGCGCCCGAAGGTCCTGCATTTCGGCAACTGTCAAACCGACGTAGTGGCTAACCACAACGACGCCAGAGCTTTCAAAGATTTGGCCGAGTTCGTCGACCAACTGTTCTTTTTGTGCTCTATCCACAGTTTCACTCCAAATTTGGGGGTTGCCCCCCGGCTCAGTTCAGGATGCGGTCTTCTGCACCCCATTCGGGTCCAATGTCAGGGTCCCGGCCAAAACCGCCCGAAGGCAGGAATTTCCGGTTTCCCATCTCAGGAAGGAATTATTCAGGCCAAAGCCCAAACCCTCCGTCTCGGACAGACGCGCGGACCGATGTTCTGGTCCTTGCGTATCTGGCGACCGAAGCCGCCAAATCTCGGGTCGTAAGGTGGGAGGCTGGCCCCCACCCCACAGGATCACTCGGCAGTCGCGTTCTCGACAGCGACCGACACGCCCGGGCCCATTGTGGAGCTCAGGTTGATCTTTTTCATGTAGGTGCCCTTGGCACCGGCGGGCTTGGCTTTGGACACGGCGCCGACGAAGGCACGGATGTTCTCAACCAGCTTGGCTTCGTCGAAGGACAGTTTGCCAACGCCTGCGTGGACGACACCGCCCTTTTCGGCCTTGAACTGAACTTCACCACCCTTGGCCGCTTTCACAGCGTCGGCGACGTCCATGGTCACAGTGCCGACCTTGGGGTTCGGCATCAGGTTGCGCGGACCAAGCACTTTACCCAGACGGCCAACGATCGGCATCATGTCGGGTGTCGCGATGCAACGATCGAAGTCGATCTTGCCGGACTGCACGGTTTCCATCAGGTCTTCTGCGCCAACGATATCTGCGCCAGCCTTCTCGGCTTCTTCAGCCTTCGCGCCACGGGCGAAGACAGCAACGCGCATGGTTTTGCCGGTGCCGTTGGGCAGGCCAACAACGCCGCGGACCATCTGGTCTGCGTGACGCGGGTCAACACCGAGGTTCATCGCGATCTCGATGGTTTCGTCGAACTTCGCGGTGGCGTTCGCTTTGATGAGGCTTACCGCTTCTTCGACGGTGATCTCTTCTTTGCCAGCAAAAGCTTCACGGGCGGCGCGGGTGCGTTTTCCAAGTTTTGCCATCTTACTTCACCTCGATGCCCATGGACCGGGCGGAGCCCAGGATGATTTTCATCGCCGCTTCCACGTCGTTCGCGGACAGGTCGGCGGCTTTTGCTTCTGCGATCTCGCGCAGCTGCTTGGTCGTCACGGTGCCAACGGTTTCACGCGAGGGCGTTTTCGCGCCGGAGTTCACCTTGGCAGCTTTCTTCAGGTAGTAGGACGCCGGGGGCGTCTTGATGTCCATCGTGAAGGACTTGTCCTGATAGTAGCTGATCACGGTGGGGCACGGTGCGCCCGGCTCCATGTCTGCGGTCTTGGCGTTGAACGCCTTGCAGAATTCCATGATGTTGATGCCGCGCTGACCGAGGGCGGGGCCCACGGGCGGGGACGGGTTTGCTTGACCCGCTTTAACTTGCAACTTCATCGTACCGACGAGTTTCTTGGCCATTGGCCTTCTCCTTTCAACACCCTTGGGGCGCGCCCCGCGGGTTCTTCGTTGCGTGGTTCGGGCCTAGGCGCCGCGGCGCCCCTTCCCTCCCACAATGACCGACGCCCTCAGGTGCCGGGATGGCGGGGTGAACCCCGCCGCACACTCAGACCTGTTTGTTGACCTGAGTGAATTCCAATTCAACCGGGGTCTCCCGGCCAAAGATCGAGACCGAAACCTTGAGACGCTGGTTCTCGTCGTCGACCTCTTCGATCATGCCGTCGAAATCCTCGAAAGGACCATCGGCGACTTTGACTTTCTCACCGACCTCGAAGTGGATCAGCGTGCGCGGCGCTTCTTCGCCTTCCTGCACGCGACCCAGGATCGCCTGAACCTCGGCATCGCGCATCGGCATCGGGCGGCCCTGCGGGCCAAGGAACCCGGTGACGCGGTTGATCGAGTTGATCAGGTGATAGCCTGCGTCGGACATTTCCATATGCACCAGCACATAGCCGGGCATGAAGCGACGCTCGGTTGTCACCTTCTTGCCGCGCCGGACCTCGATCACCTCTTCGGTGGGCACCAGCACTTCGTCGATCTGGTCTTCAAGTTCCTGCTCGGCCACGGACGCGCGGATCTGCTCGGCGATCTTCTTTTCGAAGTTCGACAGGACACTGACCGAATACCACCGTTTTGCCATCTGAACTCTGGTCCCTGTCTTGCCATGCGGGCTGCCCCGGCATGAAATTCGTCAATCAACACGGGGGCCAAGCCCCGCAACATCTGAACAAAAAATCGGCGCGCAACTCGAATCGCCGCACGCCCTTTTCAGGTCAGGTCTGCGCAATAGCCCGCGCAGACGCAGGTTTCAAGGGTGTAAAGATAAAATCACCCATGCGGGCGGTGCTCAGCCGAACATCCCAAGGATCTGCTGCAAGCCGCCGCGGATCAGGATATCGACAATTGCAAAGAAAACAGCTGTCAGCGCGGCAAGGATAAAGACCATCACCGTGGTCAGCATCACTTCGCGCTTTGTCGGCCAAACAACCTTTGCAACTTCGGTGCGAACCTGCTGGATGAACTGAAGCGGATTGGTGGTGGCCATGACATCTTTCCCTGTTGCCCGATTGGGCGGATGTAACGGGTCCGCCCCCTAGTTTCAAGACATCTTCGCGCGCGCCTCAGGCTTCCGGGTCGCGCAGACGATCGAACCGGCGGTCAAGCGCCGCGTCATGCCGCGCTTCAGCCGCCGCCACCTTGCCAAAGTCGGGAAGATACAACCCGTCGACGGTGCCTTCGGGGAATCGATCAAGCACGGCGTCCCATTTCATCGCGAAAGCATCCAACCGTGCATGAAGCGCCGCCGCGGGCTCGGGCTGCCGCGCGGCATACCAGCGCCCAAGCGCCATCGCCCGCTGCCAAAATCCGTCATAACCGAGGGCGAGGAAGACCCCCAACACGATAAACACGGTGATGAATAGCACGCCGAACACCAACCAAGGGCGCAGAACCACCGCCAGTGCCAGAAGGCTGAGGATCACCGCCCGGGCCGGAGGACGTTTCGCACGAATCCTACGGCGTGACGCCTTCCTAATTTTAACGTCAACGGCTTCCGGCACCGGCAAATCCGGAAAAGCCACGCGCCCCGGCCGCCGAGGGGCCACCGGCGGCTCTGCCGGCCCCGAACCGGCGCGTGGGTCCGGAGCACTCTCCGCATCTGCCATGACATTCCGAATCGCAGACATCGCGGCGGGGTCCAAGTCGGACGAAGAAGTGGCAGCCTTATCAATGGGGGGCGTCATATCAGTCTCTCTACGCAGTTGCGAAAGAGTTACCGATCCATTGCGCCAAGTGAAGGGCGGAAAATAGACAGTTATTGGGCATCACTCCCCCTCCAACTGAACCGCGCCGGGTTTGTCGGAGGCTCCAACTCATGAGTAGGATGGAGCATCATGACAAAGACAACGAACAAGTAT
>NZ_JBIFFY010000026.1:0-1334 GCF_043558125.1 Sulfitobacter sp. 1A12056
GAGAGTGTCCGATCTTCTGTGTAATTGCGATCTGGTCCATGCTTCCTGAGAGGAGCAAGGACGATGACCATATCCAAGGAACTGCTGGACGAACTACTGAAGGGCTGCGAGCGGCCTGAAGACCTGCTTGGCGATGCCGGGCTAATGAAAGAGCTCAAGATCAAGCTGATGGAGCGGATGCTCGGTGCTGAGCTGACGGCACATCTGGGCTATGAAGACGGCAAGGATGCCCCGCCTGATCAGGCCAACCGTCGCAACGGGTCATCTGCCAAGAGATTGAAGGGGCCAGACGGTGAACTGCCTATCGCTGTGCCGCGGGACCGGGACGGCAGCTTCGAGCCTGAACTGGTGAAGAAGGGACAGACACGCATTGATGGGATGGATGACAAGATTATCGGGCTTTACGCCGCCGGTCTGACGGTCCGCGATATCCGTGCTCATCTTGAGGACGTCTATGGCCTGCAAGTCTCGCCAGACCTGATCAGCCGCGTGACCGATGCGGTGTTGGATGAGGTTCGGGAGTGGCAATCCCGGGCACTGGACCGGATGTATCCCATCGTCATTTTTGACGCTCTGCGGGTCAAAATCCGCGACGCCGATAGCCGCATGGTCAAGAACAAAGCCGTCTACGTGGCCCTTGGTGTCAGCAGGGATGGCGTGCGCGAGGTTCTTGGTCTTTGGATCGCTGACAACGAGGGCGCCAAATTTTGGCTCTCGGTGATGACAGAGCTGAAGAACCGTGGTCTGCAAGACATCCTGATTGCGGTCGTAGATGGCCTCAAGGGCTTCCCTGATGCCATCACAGCAGCCTTTCCGGACACGGCCGTGCAAACGTGCATTGTCCATCTCGTGCGCCACTCGTTGAACTTCTGTGCCTGGAAAGATCGCAAGGAAGTGGCCGCTGATCTAAGGCGGATTTACAGCGCCCCTACAGCCGATCAAGCTGGCTTGGAGTTGGATGCCTTCGAGGAAAAATGGGCCGGGAAATATGCCTCCATCGCACCGGCCTGGCGCAGGGCTTGGCAGGAAGTGATCCCGTTCTTTGCTTTTGATCCCGCCATCCGGAAGATCATCTACACCACCAACGCAATTGAAAGCTTGAACCGTGTAATCCGAAAATCGATCAAGACGCGGGGATCGTTCCCGACCGAAGACGCCGCAACGAAGCTGATCTACTTGGCGATCCGAAACTTTGAGAAAGGCGGCCGGAATGTTCGAGAATGGTTTGCGGCTCGCAATCATTTCGCCATAATGTTTGAGGATCGCTTCAATGCGTGACTGTATCTAAAACCCGCATGGGCCAGGCCAGATACACAAAGTTCATGACACTCCCA
>NZ_JBIFFY010000015.1:0-12024 GCF_043558125.1 Sulfitobacter sp. 1A12056
CGCTCAGTGAACGAGCAACACCAGCTATGAAGAAGCAGGTGGACGCCAGCTCCTACACCACTCCCCGGGACACTACCCCCCAGCGAGGTGATCGGATCAGTCCCTCTGTGGTCGTACGTATTGGCATGCAAATCCGAAAGGATTGGGATCCAGCCGCTGTTGAATTGAATTGTCAGTGTCATGCCGGTCGCCCTGAACCATGGGAAGGTGATTTTCGCCCCATGTGACACCGGGTCGAGATGCGAGTCAACCACATGTTTTTAAACGGTTTTCGAATAATTCACCCACCCTGTTATTCGCACGTTTTCAAAGATCGGTATTTGCAGCCTAATGTGGGCATCCAGAGGGTTTTTGCGCTGTTTTTCGCAATACAGGCGCTTCTGAATAACGTTGTGGTCAATAAATTCGCACAAGAGCTCGCTGTGGTGAAAGCAAACCAAACTCTCTTTTGGAATGTTTGTGTCTACGCGCAGCATAGGTTGAAAAGAACGGGGTGCAGACTCTGAGCAGCCTTCCGGTCTTAGGCATCTACCCAGCGCTTAACCCTGCTGTACGGGACCCTTATCACGGCGGCTCTGACGCATTTGTTGGAGCATCGAGGACGAATAAAGGATCAGGGCCGCCCATATCATCGGAAAGGCAATCATCCGCGCGCGTCCGAATTCCTCGTCAAAGACAAAGACCGCCACGATGAAAATCATGGTCGGCGCGATGTACTGCAAAATTCCGATGGTCGAGAGTCGAAGGAGTTTGGCGCCGTTTGCATAAATCAACAATGGCACTGCCGTGACCGCGCCACAGCCTAGTAAGAGCCAGGTATCAAGGGGCTGCGCCGTAAGGAATTTTCCCTGACCGGTCGCTGTTAGATAGGCAATGTAGCCCAAGGCCGGGACCAGCAGGATGAGCACTTCAAGTAAGAAGCCCTGATTGGGCCCAATCGCCAAACCCTTCTTTGCCAGTGCATAAAACCCCCAGCTCAGCGTCAGGCCCAAAGCAACCCAAGGAACTGATCCAGTATCCAATGCCAGAACCAGAACTGCCCCGAAGGCAAGGCCAACTGCAACTAACTGCCGTTTTGACATGCGTTCGCCCAAAAGGAGCGCGCCCAACAGAATGCTAAACAACGGGTTGATATAATACCCCAGTGCCGCATCAAGTGCATGGCCCGAGGCAATCGCCCAGACATAAATGCCCCAGTTGACCGAAATCAGCGTCGCCGTCGCCGCGCCCATGAGGAGCGTTCGGGGAGAAAGTAGCGCTGCTTTTAAATCCTGGGTCCGCCGCATCACTACCAGTACAAGCACGGCAATGGGCACAGACCAGACCACCCGATGCGCAACAATCTCGGCAGCCGGAATGTGCGACAGCGCTTTCATATAGAGGGGCAAAAACCCCCAGAGCACATAGGCCGTGATGGCAAACGCGAGACCTTTGGGTGTGTCTTCGTTTGTCTTAGTCGTAAGGCTGTCAGGGTTGCGCATAGATGGACCTCCGCATCCGACCTAGCCCCTTCCGTGATTGCCTGCCAGATCCAAACTAAGCCGCGGTTAAAGCAAGTATCCCACAAGCCCCAAGCCTTGGACTTCAAGAGGAGGCATTACGCCAAACCTGTATTGCTGCTGACCAAATCTTTGTAAAGCTCGCGGAGGCGTCCTGTTATCGGGCGATCGCCAGCGCCAATACTCTTGCCGTCGATGCTTGCCACTGGCGTCTGCGCTCCAAAGGTGCCGGTGAGAAAAGCTTCGTCTGCGCCATAGGCTTCATAGAGCGAATAGTTCTTTTCAAAAACCGGGATATCGTTCTCCCGGCAAAGGTCAATTACCTTTTGCCGAGTAACGCCGTTCATGCAGTAGTCTCCGGTTGAGGTCCAAACTTCACCGCGGCGAACGATGAAAAAGTTGCACGCGTTGGTGGTGTTTACGAAACCGTGCGGATCAAGCATCAGAGCCTCGTCCGCCCCCGCCTCCTCCGCCTGAAGACAGGCGATGATGCAGTTAAGCTTTGAGTGGCTGTTAAGCTTTGCGTCTTGGCTCATCGGTAAGCCGCGGACCTGCGGCACGGTTGCCAGACGGATGCCTTGGCTGCTGAGACTGTCTACCGGTTTGGAATGCTCCATGATTAGAACGAGTGTCGGACCGGACCGGCTAAGACTGGGGTGCTGGAACGGCTTATCTTTGATCCCCCGAGTTAGCATCAATCGGCAATGGACGTTATTAGTCATTCCGTTTGCAGCAGCAGTGCGGTTCAGCGCGTCCAGCATCTCATCTTTAGTCAGGCCGACGTCGAGAGAAACGGTTTTGCAGGAGTTAAAGAACCGATCCATATGCTCGTCGAAAAACGCCCATTTACCGTTGTAAAGCCGTAGCCCTTCCCACATGCCGTCGCCGAGCATGAAGCCGGAATCATAGACTGAAACCTTGGCCTCGTCGCGATGAACGATCTCGCCGTTGACGTAAATCTTGATATCCCGGTTGCGGGCGTCCTCCTCCGCGTCATGGGTTGTGTGGCTGGTGTCTTCAGTGTTCATGGGGTTGGACCTTAGCTGACATGGGGGAGGGCCGCGCCGTGCAACTTGGCGCGGCTGTTGTATAGCCGGAAGGATTACATCCAGCCGCGCTCCTTGTAGTAGCGCATCGCGCCCTCGTGCAGTGGCGCGATGATGCCGTTGGAGATCATACCCTCTTCCTTGAGGTTCGCGAAAGCAGGGTGAAGTCCTTTGAAACGGTCAAAATTATCAAAAAGCGCTTTCACGATGGCATAGACTGCATCGTCGCTCGTGTTGGTGGAGGTGACCAACGTGGCCAGTGGGCCGTAGCTCTGAATAGTGTCGGGCTGGCCTTTGTAAAGGCCACCCGGGATGGTCGCCTTGGAATAATAGATTGTTTCATCGACCAGTTTATCCACTGCGGGGCCATCGATCTGCAAGAAGGTTGTATCGCAGGAAACGGTCGCCTCGGTGATATTGCCTACCGGATGACCGGCGGAAAACATGATGGCGTCAACCTTGTTGTCACAAAGTGCCGCGGATTGCTCTGCAGATTTCAACTCTGCCGCCAAGGCCAACTCGCTGATTTCGATGCCAATAGCATCGAGCAAAACTTCTGCCGTCGCCCGTGACCCTGAGCCAGGATTCCCGATGTTCACCCGCTTGCCGCGCAGATTTTCCATTGTGGCAATATCCGCGTCTGTGCGCGCAAGAATTGTTACAACGTCGGCGTGGGCCGACAGAACCGAGCGCAAATTTTCGTTCGGCCCGCTGTCAGCAAAGGCGCTCGTTCCATTCAGCGCATGAAACTGCCAATCAGATTGCACAACTCCGAAATCAAGGTCTCCTGCGCGAATGCCATTGAGGTTGGCGATGGAGCCACCCGTGGCCGGAGCCGTACATTTAAGGCCATTCTCGGCGCTTGCACGGTTCACCAACTGGCAAAGAGACTGGCCGACAACGTAATAAACACCGGTCTGCCCGGCTGTGCCGATAGTGATAAATTCCTGCGCTTGAGCTGTCGGGGCGGTCAGCCCCATCAATCCGAAGCTGGCAAGACCGGCTAAGCGTGAGATGAGCGACATGTTTTTCTCCTGTGGGTAAATCCTAACTTTCGACGTCGGTCCCCAAATTGGTCTTCTTGCCAATTTTTGCATTGCGCACGGGTACAACAAAACCTGAATAGCCATGCATTGTCCGATTGTCAACAATGTGACAATCTATTGAACTCGCCTAGATTTTTTGGCAGTGTTCCGTGAAACTCTAATGGGAGCAGGAAGTGGGATTTGCGTCAAAGACGGAGCTGCGACCTCTTGACGACGGCACCATTCGCCGTCGCGCAGCACAGATGCTCACCGAGCATATAGTTAGGGGAAATTTCGCTCCGGGCGAGCGCCTCACCGAACAGAAGCTTGCAAAAGCTCTTAATGTTAGCCGCGGACCACTGAGGGAAGCCATTCGAGAGCTGGCAGAAATTGGTCTGCTGGTTAGTGTGCCTTACAAAGGGCTCTATGTTCGTTCAGTCACGCGTAAGGACCTCGAAGAATTGTACTCTCTGCGCACCGCTCTTGAATCCTTTGCGTTCGAGCGCTGTTGGGAGAAGCGGACTGAAGAAGCCATTTTGGATTTAAGACAAAGGAGCGACGAGCTGAAAGCTACGATCGACGCCGACAGTGACGGTCGGCGGGCGATTGAACAAGAGTTGCACCTTCACAGTTGGTGCTTCGAACTTAGCCAACACAGCCTACTAATGAAAAGCTGGCAATCAATGCGTGTGAACGTATATTTCTACTTTTGGCTGCACCACCAGGCTCACCACCGCCAGGGGCCGCTGCGCCGATCTCATGATAAGTACGTCGATCTTGCCTGCGGGGATAGCCTTCCTCGAATGCTGGCCCATCTAAAAGAGCATATGCGCCAAGGCCTCGAAACAACAATCGAAGCTCTGTCGGGGGAATTAGATAAATAATTTAGGGATTGCTGCGAACCGACTGAATAGACTTTTTTGGCACTCATTGCCCAACTGATGCCTCTGAAGCTGCGTTTGATCCAGAAGGACACTGGAAGGGATCGCCCGCATTGATGCCCTCGAATTAGTCGTCGATGGTGGGCTAAGCGCGTCCTTCCGTCTGATAATCTAACCTGCCCCCGAGATCTCTCAGTCTGATGTAGAGTCTGCTTAGTCGCTGCTCTGCTACCCAACCTTGGAGCACCGGAAGCTGGAACTTCCCGACTGCTTCACGATGACGGGCTGATGATGCCATCAAGATAGTGCATGGCGATCGAGAATGCACGGGAAGATCAGTCTGATCCTGAAATTGGGGTTTGAGCGAGCAGGTATCCCCCTCCACCGTGCAGTGATGTCTGATCGGCACCTGACACGGGACGAGCCCGTTCTTCGGGAACGGCGCACGATTTTGTGTCGGATCGATGTCGTATGCTTTTCCATCTATCTTCCTGCCAAACTCTCGAGACTCAAAGTGAGTTTGGCGAGATCGCAAGGTCAAATTAATTTTTATATTATTTACAGGACCTTAATCTGTTTCGATTTTTTCGCAAACTTGAAGATCAGCGGTTTGTGGAAAATTCATGTCGCGTTATTCAGCGGCTTGTTGTCCCTACGAAGGGACTCACAAAATCCAGTTTGCGAAAAAAATAGTCGTAAACAATCTCGCAAAACCCAATTCTGATTACTTCGATGTCGGCGATGCGGACTTTCCTGCCGTTTGCTGCCGCTGCTCAGTTTGCGCTGCGATTGCGAGGGCCTTTGGAATGAAGGGCGGATTCCCGTCATTCGCCGCAGGCGCGAGGGCAGCCTTAGCATTCTGCGGAAGCCGACATTCAGCCGGGTTCCGGGGCGGCGCCGGCATGATCGACACCGAGGGCGGAGAGCAGAATTTCGCCGCGGCAGAGATGTCAGTGGCTCTTTGTTTCAAGGGCACTCGGCTCACTCAACTGCCGAAGATGGGCCCAATCGTTTCTGCACCAACGAAAGGGCCCGCCACCACTCGCAAATGGCTGTCCGGAATCCCCAACTCCAAACGAAAAACATCTTTCGGACGGCTTGGATTAGGGTCAATGATCGTTACGCGTGGAACAGACCTCCGCCGCAGAAACGCTTCCCTAAATAGGTCGAGGCTCTTTAGGTCAGTCTTGGGAAATGAGTAACCGATCACGAGCACTTCGTCGCAATCTATAAGCGCATTGCCAGCCTGCTCCCAAAGCGTTTCAAACAAGCTGCCAAAGAACTTATAGCTCTTTTCCTTAACCGGTGGAATGATTAACGGCATTGACGGCAGGCCATTTTTTCCCGCTTGGCCTTCAGGCATCCATGGATTCTTAGGCTGGAATTTAACAATAAGGTAGCCATCAGGAGCCGGCCGGCCCGGAACGTCTGTCAGGTTGGGCGGGTAATAGCCGTAGCTCATTGGGGCATAGCCGGGTGTATATCGACCTGCATGTGTCGCATAGGGACGCGTGGCATGCTCATAGACAAATAGAGAATCGGCTGGAAGCGCATGCGTCAGAACCAATTCTTCGCCCTCATATACTGGATGGGACGTTAGCCAGTTAACCGACCCGTGCAATTTGATGAGCTTGTTGGACGAAGTTCGGTCGTCTGGCTCAGTCCAACCATCGCGAAACAGTCTATGCGGCGAAATCCCGTATCCATTGTCTGGCGACCAGTCAGTCGCCTCCATCAGCGCGCGATCCATAAGAGTATCCCAGTTGAAGGTCAGGACGACATCTTCAGGTCCAAGCGAGTTTGCGAGATCAACGTGGCTCTGCGAGACTGGGCCGTTAGCGATTTCGTTCAGCGCCGTAGCAAAAAGAAAGATAAGCTGATTGTAAGGCCTCGAAAGAATTATTCGATCGATCCCACCCGGCTCTCTTTCAACACCGGCCAGCTTGACGGCTATCTCGCTATGTATTTCTTCAATGTCTACACCTGCTGCGAGGTAGGCATCCGTATCCTCTATGCCTTTCTGAGATTTGAGATAGCTTATCAGCCCATCACGCAACACCCAAGGGTTTGAGGCTGCCTTCAACCTGAAGAATGTTGGGAAGAAATCATTTGCAATCGGCATCCGTTGTCCAGTAGGAGAAGCCCCGTAGCTCTTCGATGCACCAGCCCCCAGAAGTATCACCCGCATTCGTTGGCCCCATCATTCCAATCTTAATAAAAATTGACTTTCTATTTCTCTATTGAAGGTCAGTCGTTTTTTTGATCTTAGGCCCCCTGCTAAGCTTTCGGCTTAGAACCTTGTATGATGAAGTTGGCGCTTGATTGCCGGCGCTCCACCCCGACCTAACGCCAACTTCTATTCCGGCCCAATATCGAACCCACAATACGAAAAAGAACACCACGGCAACTCCGAAGCCGTAGTGGGGAGCCGAATATCCGAAACGAGCAACCAAGCCAAAGAGTAGGATGACGAGTGCGGCGCTCCAGAACCCAGCTGTTGCCAAAGTCATCCAACTGTTCAGTTTTGAAACGCTAAACGACCGTCCATTTCTCTCTATCGGCACGACGTAGGTCTTATAGATTGCACCCGTGAACTCTTCTTCCAGAAGGTCGATGTGTCGTTCCCAGTTGTCTTGCCAGTCTTTCGAGCCGCGCTCTAATGCCACCCAAAGGGTGGCGGAGAGACATCCCAGCAATGAGAGAAGAATGCCAAATGTAAGTAGGAACGGTTCTATCTGACGATCTGCCTCATTCAGCATGCCAATAGCGACTCCCGCACCTGCCAAGAAGGCCACCTGAAACCCCCAGAAGTAGAGAGAACGCTTCCAATACAGGTCGATCTCGAAGTTCCTGACAGACCAAGCGCGGTCAAGCGCTTGACGCCTTGCGCATGATCGGTCGGGTCCAGCCAAGCCGGCCGCTGTTAGGTATTCTTCTCTCAGAGCTTTCAGCTCCTCATTATCACAGCACATCCCATGCTCCCTGAACTTTTGTCTCCTAAATTTTCAAGCAAAATTCGCATGATGCCGAATACGAGGAGATTCTCTTCTTGCAAGTCACCCCAGTAGTGGTGTCCTAATACCTTTGAAATCCATCCTCGCCCGGAAGAATGCTGGCGCACAAGGGTGGAGAATTGGCACCTGCGGAGGCCAACGTCCAATCCGACGAAGCTGCGTCGCATAAAGTTGCAAGCGTATTACTGTCAGCTTTGGGCCGCAAGTAAACGTGTATTCGCCCAGGCCAAGTCGCAGAGGCGTTGCATGTTCGTTATGGCACTGTATCTTGCGGTCATGGAATTCACATACCCTATCAATCTCGTTGGTTTTGAAAGCGGTGTCGAGCGCGGTGACGTTCTGACGCGCGATGGCGAGTATCTCGGCGTTTGGGCATTTATTAAGGACGAAGACAACGAAACCGGTGTGCTTCACTTTGTTGCGGACGGCGAAAGTGAGCCGATGTTCACCGAAAATGTTCCCGTTCTGAGTAGTGGAATCCGGACCGGGATGGCCATGAGCGATCTCTGCCGCTCCATTCGAGACTGGCACGAAGTTTAGTCGGGAAAAACATCACTGGCCACGGCAACGGTGATGCGGGTGCCGCGAAAGACCGGTTCGGGGAAGATGCGGCGCAGCTACGGCCAAGCTGGCGAATGACCAGAGAGGGCCGGTCGCGACAGTCCACTCGGGACGGTGAGCGGACTATAGCTACGCGCGCGAACAGCTTATATTGCTGGTCACGAGAGCGGACATTCGTCTCCTTCCCTGTCCGCAACTTCCCTACGGCAAATCTACACAAGGTAACGGATGAGTAATTTTGATGACGTCCCAATCACCAGCCCCGACAATGACCGATTTGGCTTTGATCCGTTCGCCAGTGCCATCAGCGATTGCATTCGTAGCGTGGAGAACCCGCTTGGTAGCGTCGTAGCGATCTATGGCCCTTGGGGCTCTGGTAAGAGCAGCGTTATCAATCTTGTCCGGCACCACCTTGCGAAGGACGCACCCGATCTTGATGTGATCAGCTTTCCGGCGTGGATGTATCGCACCGAAGACGCCCTCGCCGTGGGTTTTTTCAAGGAACTCTATGCTGGACTTTCACCTGTCCTGTCGGACAAGACGAAGGCCGCTGGGGCACTTCGTAAGTTGGGGGCTAACCTTGCAGGCGCAAGCAGCCTGGCAGGAATGGCCGTCGGCTTGTTCGCAGGGTCAGTGGGAGAGAAAGCAACGACTGCAACCCTGGACGCACTTGGTGGCTTCATAGAGCAGGGAGAAACTGCGGAGGACCTACAGGCAACCTTAGCCGAGGCCCTTCTTGAAGCAGGGAAGAAGTTCCTCGTCGTCATCGATGATCTGGATCGCCTTTCACCGGAGGAGGCACTGGTCATTTTCCGGTTGGTAAAATCGGTAGGACGGCTTCCAAACGTTATGTATCTCTTAGCCTACGACCGCGAGGCCACGGAGCAGGCCGTTGCACGTCGGTTTCCGTCCGAAGGTGCGCACTACCTTGAAAAGATCATCCAAGCGGGGTTCGAGCTTCCTCAACCCGATCAATCACATCTGAACATCATGATGGGTGAGGTGCTGAATGGGTTGGCCGCCGATCTGCCTGAAATTGATCCCGTCGAGTTTGGCAATTTGTTCCATTCTATCGTAGTGCCGGAGCTAAAGACGCCACGGGATGTATTACGGTTGGCCAATACGCTTTCGATTACGATCACCCCCATCAAGTCGGATGTCTTTTTTCCAGATTTTGTGAGCCTTGAGACTCTGAGAGTGTTCCGGCCAGCGGTCTATAGGGCCATACGACAGAACCGATCAGCCATCCTGAATGCTGGTCACAACAATGGGAGTGACCAGCGTGATGCCCGTTCTGCACGATACACATCAATGCTTCTGGGCAGTGAGCCTGAAGAGAATCATGAGCAACTTCGGGAAGCCCTCATGAGACTGTTCCCTCAGTTGCAAAACGTCTTCGCGAACATGTCGTATTCCGGGACCAGAGAATGGGCTTGTCAAAGGCGGGTCTGTTCATCCGAGCACTTTGACACCTACTTCCGATATTCGATCTCCCCCAAAACGATCCCGAAGGCAGAACTCAACTACCTCCTTGATGACGCACGAACAGTTGAAGAAATTCAGGGTCGCGTTCGGGAGGCCATTGGGACCACTCAAGCGGAAGGACGAACTAAAGCCTCTTATATCCTTGATGAGTTGACGGCCCACGGACCCAACATCTCACTCGAACAGGGCCAGAAGTTGCTTACCGCATTGTTTGGCATGGCCGACGAATTGTTCTTGGACCAAGATGAGGAGCGCGGTTTCGCATCGTTCGGCGACAACAGGCTCAGGCTGTATTGGCTGTTGCGATCCATACTCAGAGACCGAACTACCCTTGAGGAACGATCCGAGATTTTGGCAAGGGCTGTTGCCGCAGCCACCTTGCAGTGGCACGTCGATTTCAGCAATTCGGCTTGGGAGGATTACTACCCCAGCAATCCTGACCGCGATCCTTCTTCAGAAGCGGAAACGCTCACAACTGAAACCGTGGCGGAGCAGCTTCGAGGCCAAACACTCGAAATGCTTCGGGCAGCGGCTTCCAACGGCACTATACTGTCTTCAAATAGTCCTGCCCGCCTGCTTTTTGAATGGGACAGGCTACAGCCTGATGGAGCTGGTGAGGTCATGTCCTACACAACTCAAGCTCTTGGAGACGATACAAAGCTCTATCAGCTTGCTGTGGCATTCTTGGGAAAATCCTACAGTCATGGCATGGGAGGCTTCGGCGGTGAACCTGCCGATCTTGTGCAACGAGAGAACGACCGCGCACAAGTGGATAAAATTGATCGACTGCTTGATGTGGGCGAGTTCAGGCGGCGGTTGAATGAGGCCATAAGCAGCGATGCCCTTAACGAGCAGCAAAAGTCTGCCATCAGCCGGTTTCTGGCTGCATGGGAACGGCGCGACGCCGGTGAAGATTGACGATACCGAATGGCAGCAATGCGAATTGCGGTCGCAGCATTCAAAAACTGTGTTCAAGGTCGGCTTGGGGCCGGCCGCACCAAGCGCGCCCATGCTGCCACTGCGAAGCCTCCAACGGCTTACGCGGTCAGTTTGGGGCTCGGAGGAGACATTCTCCGCGTCTCAGCACAAAATTGGAGAGCAGATGGCTGCTAAGCGGACGTTCCTGCCGTTCGCTGCGTCCGCGAGATCATAGCAGATGCCTGGCCCCACATCGGTAGAACCAAGCCAGAGCTGTCTGATGCGAATATTGCGTGACAACCACAACGCAACCGCCAAAGCCGCCACTCATGCTCAGTCCAGCAGCATGCTCGCGTTCAACTTTGGTCGGCGGAACTGCCGATGCGGTAAGCGAAAAAAGCCGTCGTCAGCGCCACGGCCAGAACCAGCAACGGGGCGATGGCATGGCTGAATTCGCCATGCGACAGAACCGTGCCCGCGGCTCCGAGCATCACCAGGCTGGCGAGGCCTGCGCCCCAGAGCCGAGTCGGACGCCAGGCGATAAGCGCCGCCGCAGTCAATTCCAGCACGCCGGTGACATAGTGGAACCAACCCGGATAGCCCCATCTTGCGTAATCGGCGAGGATGGCTTCAGAGGCGAAGATATTGCCGATCCCGCCCACGACAAAGAACGCGGCCAACAGCCAGGCAAGGACCGATTTCCAGGGAAGATTACGCATGTCGAGTATTGTCTCCGGGCAAGACGCCATGAAGGAAAGTAAATACCGTCTCGCGCACATGATGCGCGCGTTCGGCAGGAGAAAGCGGAGCAGTATGACCGGTCAGCGCGCGCAGTTGCGGGCCGGCCGTCAGCAGCATGACGAACTGTTCGGCGCGCATTTCGGGCGACGGGCCGTGGCGTAATCGGGGCCGCCTACCAAGCCATTCAGCGAGGATTGCCGTGCCGGCCTCATGTCCCGACCGCAGGATGGCCTGCGCCAGGTCGGGGAAACGCTGACCGTTGGCGATCATCAGGCGATGCAGGGCCAGCGTGCGCGGCTGCAAGACGATCTCAAGCAGCCTTTCGCCAAACGTCGTCAGGGTCGGGCCGATCTCACCCTCACCGATATCAAGATCCCGCAAGGGCTGGGCCTGTTCATCACACAACCGAGTGACGACATCGATGAACAGCCCCTGCTTTCCACCGAAACGACCGTAGACATTGCGCCGTGAGCCACCCACCCGGCCGATGAGTTCGTCGATTGACACACCTTCGTAGCCGTGTTCGAGGAACAGCTCTGCGGCCGTATCGGACAGCGCCTGAATGCGCGCCGCGCCATGCACAGTTCGGTGATTAACGGATTGCATGCCTTGCCTGTCTGTTGAAAATCTTACGGTAACATACCGTACCAAATAGTTTAGGCAACCTTTATCAAATCATGTCGCACATGAGCAGGCGAAACAGCGGCTTTCGGGCCGCGCCTTCCGCGGCACTCGAGCACAGCTAGCCTTCCAGTTGCCTGGCTGAATGTCTCGGATGGGCTCAAAGCCGACCTCGGATGCGGCGCAGCATCATATGGTATGATGTCTTGTCAACGTCGGGTTGTCGATGTGGG
>NZ_JBIFFY010000028.1:0-1318 GCF_043558125.1 Sulfitobacter sp. 1A12056
TGAACCGCGCCGGGTTTGTCGGAGGCTCCAACTCATGAGTAGGATGGAGCATCATGACAAAGACAACGAACAAGTATTCACCAGAAGTGCGCGAGCGCGCCGTGCGGATGGTAATGGATGGCACCGGGCAGCATGAAAGTCGCTGGGCGGCGATTGTGTCGATCTCATCGAAGATAGGCTGCGCGCCGCAAACGCTGAATGAATGGGTCAAGAAGGTTGAGGTTGATACCGGCCAGCGCGGCGGTATCACGACCGAACAGGCCGAGAAGATGAAGGCTCTGGAACGCGAAGTGCGCGAACTGAAGCAGGCCAACGAGATCCTTCGTAAGGCATCCGCATATTTTGCCCAGGCGGAGCTCGACCGCCCATTCAAACGATGATCCGGCTCATAGAAGATCACCGCGCGGATCATGGGGTCGAGCCAATCTGCCGCGTCCTGCCGATTGCCCCAGCCACGTTCTATGACCACTTGGCCAAGCGGGCGAACCCTGATCTTCTGTCGGATCGCGCCAAGCGTGACGAAGACCTGAAGCCTGAGATCGAACGTGTCTTTGAGGAAAACCTCAGCGTCTACGGCGTTCGCAAGATCTGGCATCAAATGCGCCGAGAAGGCTTTGATATCGCACGCTGTACGGTTGCACGGCTAATGAAGGATTTAGACCTTGAGGGCGTAGTGCGTGGCAAAAAGCCGACGACAACGATCCCTGACAAGGCGTTGCCCTGTCCATTGGACAAGGTGAACCGCCAGTTCCACGCGCCAGCGCCAAACGTACTCTGGGTCAGCGACTTCACCTATGTCGCGACGTGGCAGGGGTTTGTGTATGTGGCCTTCGTCATCGACGTCTTTGCCCGTCGTATCGTTGGATGGCGCGTGAGCCGCACGGCTACTGCCGGGTTTGTTCTCGATGCTTTGGAGCAAGCCATCCATCAACGCGGACCAGCTCAGGGCCAGTTGGTGCATCACTCGGATCGCGGGTCGCAATATCTGTCGATTAAGTACACCGAACGACTGGCCGAGGCGCAGATCGCCCCGTCTGTCGGCAGCGTTGGGGACTCCTATGACAACGCTCTGGCAGAAACGATCAACGGCCTGTTCAAAGCAGAGGTCATTCACCGGCGTGGCCCCTGGCGCAGCTTCGACGCCGTGGAATACGCTACCCTCGAATGGGTCGACTGGTTCAACAATCGCCGCCTTCTCGAACCCATCGGGAGCATTCCGCCCGCAGAGGCCGAGGCAAACTTCTACGCTGCTCTGGAAACATCAGGCATGGCCGCGTAACTAAGACAAATCAGCCTCCGGCAAACCCGGCGCGGTTCA